>NZ_FCOL02000012.1 GCF_001544515.1 Caballeronia terrestris | reverse complement strand
CCGCCGACACGTCGCTCCATACGCGCGACCTCGGCGGCACGGCGACCACGGCGCAAGTGACGGCAGCGGTCTGCGCGCTGCTCGACAAGGCCGCAGTCGCCGCCGCAGCCTAAGCGCGCGTCACACGAAGCAGGGAATCCCGAGCGGCATCCGCGCCGCTCGTGGCTTCCTGCGCGCCTAAAGATTCACGATCGACACCTCTGCAGCCCCGATGCGCGCGCCCAAAACCATAAAAAGCACACGCACCGCCCACCCCTCCAAGGAGGAGACAAGATGATTTCCGATCTCGAAGCGCGGGTTTCCCGCAGGCTCATGCTGCGGATTATTCCGTTCGTGATGCTGCTTTACTTCATCAGCTTTCTCGACCGTGTCAACGTAGGCTTCGCCGCGATGACGATGAACAAGGCCATCGGTCTATCGCCCACGGCGTTCGGCCTGGGCGGCGGGTTGTTCTTCATCGGCTACTTCCTGTTCGAAGTTCCGTCGAACCTGATTCTTCACAAGGTAGGCGCGCGCAAGTGGATCGCGCGGGTGATGGTGTCATGGGGGATTGTCTCTGCGGCGTCGGCGTTCGTCGTAGGGCCGAACAGCTTTTACGCGCTGCGCTTCATTCTGGGCGTCGCCGAAGCGGGCTTCTTCCCCGGCATCATTCTGTATCTCAGCCTGTGGTTCCCGGCCCGGCAGCGCGCCGTCGCAGCAGCCTGGTTCATGGCGGCCGCGCCGATCTCGACCGCCATCGGCTCGCCGCTCTCCGGCGCGATCATGAAACTGCCCCCGATCTGGGGTTTCGCCGACTGGCAGATGCTCTACATCATCGAAGCCGTGCCCGCGATCATCCTCGGCTTCGTGGTGCTGAAGTACATGACGGACACGCCGTCGAAGGCGCACTGGCTCAAGGCCGATGAGCGCGAGTGGCTGATCGCGAAGCTGAAAATGGAAGCCGACGCGAAGCAATCGCATGCCGGACACACCGCTGGCGCGTTGAGCGCACTGCGCGATCCCCGCGTGCTTGCGCTTGCGCTGATCTACTTCGGGACGTCGGCAGGTCTCTATACGCTCGGCCTCTGGGCGCCGCTGATCATCCGGCAGTACGGCTTCGGTTCGTTCGAGACGGGTCTGCTTGCCGGCGTGCCGAGCGTGCTCGCCGTGATCGCGATGATCCTTTGGGCCAAGCATTCGGACCGTACCGAAGAACGCACGTGGCACGTCGTCATTCCGTGTGTCGTGGCCTGCCTCGGGTTCGTGTTCGCCGGGGGCGCCACCAGCGCGTTGATGATCATCCTGGCGCTGGTCGTCGTGAACATCGGGATCAGCGCGGCAAAAGCGCCGCTGTGGGCGATGCCGAGCATGTTCCTCTCGGGTGCCGGAGCGGCGGCCGGGATCGCGATGATCAACTCGGTCGGCAACCTCGGCGGCTTCGTCGGGCCGTTCGCGATCGGCTGGCTCAAGAACGTGACGGGTGGGTATTCGGCGGGCTTGTATCTGGTCGGCGCGACGCTGGCTGTGTCGGCGGTCGTTACGCTGATGCTGAGCCGGCAATCGAAGCAGACGACTGCGGCCGGTGAGGAAGGAACGGTTCACTGAGCGTATCGGGAGCACATCACACTAAGGAAACGGTCGCTCGGCGACCGTTTCCTTTTTACGCTTGGCGACGCTCAAGGCCGCGCGTACACGGAACCGAAACCGGGGATGTTCGCGACCGCATCCGGCGCCCCAGCCGCCGATGTCCCGGTGATCGACGAACCGTACGAATCCGTCGCGTACAGGCGAGCCGACGCCGCCTGGATATTGCTCGGGTATTGAGTCTGATCGCTGGCCGGGTTGTAGCCGGCCTTCTGCAACTGGATGAGTTCTGCGCGGACGCCCTCACGCGTCACAGGCGCGTTCGACTGCGCGAACGAAGCGAAAGGCGTGGCGAGAACGGCGGCAACACCGAGAATTCGAAAGAGTTTCATGGTCGTACTCCGTGCGAAAGAAATGAAGGTTTCGGCAAGAACCGGGGGATCGGCGCGGACAGATTCCGTTTCCCGCCGCCGGTACCGAAGGTGTCTGGCGATGACTGCATTTGAACGCGCGGACGTATCCGGGGTGTGTCGGGAAGGCGCCGTTGTGTATCGCCATGTATCCGTTGGCGCGACAGATACATGACGAAGCAAAACGATGATCTTTGCGCATGCAGGCAAGGCGGCGCGGAGGTTCGATGGACTGGTACGCCCTGGCCACGCCCGGCCGCGCGCGCCTCCGTCCGTGGGACGCGACGGCTCGTGGTCGCGCCGATTCGCGGAATCCACTAATCTTGCTGAAAACCCCGCCACCGATCCAAGGACATTCATCCGATGCCCACCGACCTCCCGGAACCGCAAGCCGTTTGCAATCCCGTCACACGCAGCGCGATCTTCATCGTCGCCACGCTCGAGCCCGGCCCCGACCACGCGAAGTCCGTGCGCGATCTTTGCGCCGACGTCGCCGGTCTGGTTCGCGCTGTCGGCACGCGTGCGCCTACCGGCGAGCTGTCGTGCGTGTTCGGCTTCGGCTCCGACGCATGGGATACGCTTTTCGGCGCACCGCGCCCCGCGAACCTTCACGCGTTCCGCGAGTTCGGCGAAGGCGCGCGCCGCGCGATCGGCACGCCGGGCGATCTTCTCCTGCATATTCGCGCGGACCACATGGACCTTTGCTTCGAGCTCGCCGCCCAATTGATGGGACGGCTGGGCGGCGCGGTCTCGGTCGTCGATGAAGTGCATGGCTTCCGCTATTTCGACCTGCGCGACATGGTCGGCTTCGTCGACGGCACGGAGAACCCGAGGGGCCGCGAGGCGTTCGACTTCGTCGTGATCGGCGATCAGGATCCCGAGTTTGCCGGCGGCAGCTATGTGATCGTGCAGAAATACCTGCACGACATGACGGCCTGGGATTCGCTGTCAGTCGAGGCGCAGGAACGGATCATCGGCCGCAAGAAGCTGTCGGACGTCGAACTCGCCGATGGCGTGAAGCCGTCGTCGTCGCACAGTTCGCTCACGACAATCGACAAGGACGGCCAGGAAGTGAAAATCCTGCGACACAACATGGCGTTCGGCCGTCCGGGCGCGGGCGAGTTCGGGACTTACTTCATCGGTTATGCCAACGCGCCCGACCCGATCGAGCAGATGATGGAGAACATGTTCGTCGGACGGCCGCCCGGCAACTACGACCGCCTTCTCGATTACAGCCGGGCGGTCACGGGTAGTCTGTTCTTCGTACCATCGGCGCCGATGCTGGAGGCGCTCGCGGATCGCAATCCTTAGCTTTCGATTAGTAAGTCGCGCGGCAAGGTGCCTACACGTACATCGCCTAGGGTTAACCCATTCGATACAAGGCAACAAAATACATAAAGTTCTTCCATGCGAGTCTGCTTCAGACGCCGGGGCTGCGACGCGGCCCAAGGTTATTCGGCGGTGTTTCCTGAGTGCCACGAACCCTTTGGAGATAACAAAATGGAAATCCGCGACCCTTCCCCCGGCCTCTACAACGAAGACCTCGCGCCCGCCAAGGTACGCAACTGGGGCGCCTTCAGCATCTTCAACGTCTGGACGTCCGACGTGCACAGCCTCTGGGGCTACTACCTCGCCGCCAGCCTGTTCCTGCTGTGCGGCAGCTTCGTCAACTTCGTGCTCGCGATCGGCCTCGGCTCGCTCGTCATCTTCGCGCTGATGAACCTGATCGGCTTCGCGGGAGAAAAAACCGGCGTCCCTTATCCCGTGCTCGCGCGCGCGTCATTCGGCGTGTGGGGCGCCAACCTCGCGGCGATCGTGCGCGCGGTCGTCGCGTGCTTCTGGTACGGCGCGCAGACAGCGGCGGCATCGGGCGCGATGGTCGCGCTCCTGATCCGCAGCGACAGCCTGATGGCGTTCCACAAGGGCACGCACGTCCTCGGCCACTCGGGGCTGGAGGTGATCTGTTACGTGGTGATCTGGGCGCTGCAGTTGCTCATCATCCAGAAAGGCATGGAGACTGTGCGCAGGTTCCAGGACTGGGCGGGCCCGGCCGTGTGGATCGCGATGCTGATCCTCGCGATCGGCCTTTGCATCAAGGCCGGCGGGTTTTCGTTCTCCCACGGCATTCCGATGCCCGTGCTCCTGGAGAAGACGAAGGACGCCGGCATCAGCGGCACGCCGGGCTCGTTCTGGGCGCTGATGGCAGTGGGCGCGACGTGGATCACTTATTTCGCGGCGCTGTACCTGAACTTCTGCGACTTCTCGCGCTACGCGAAAAACCGCGATGCCGTGAAGAAAGGCAATCTGTGGGGCCTGCCGGTCAACCTGATCGCGTTCTCGCTGGTCGCGGGCGTCACCACGATCGCCGCGTTCAAGGTGTACGGCGAAGTGCTGCTGCACCCCGAGCAGATTTCAGCGAAGTTCGATAGCTGGGTACTGGCGCTGATCGCGGCGCTGACGTTCGCGGTCGCGACGCTCGGCATCAACGTGGTCGCGAATTTCGTGTCGGCGGCATTCGACATCTCCAACACGTTTCCGAAAGTGATCAGCTTCAAGAAGGGCGGCTACATCGCGGCGGCCATCGCGCTCGTGCTGTATCCGTTCGCGCCGTGGGAAGGCAACGCCGCACACTTCGTCAACGCGATCGGCGCGACGATGGGGCCGCTGCTGGGCATCATCCTGGTCGACTATTACCTCGTCGCGAAGGGCAACATCAACGTCGCGGCGCTTTACCAGGAGTACGGCGAGTATCGCTACGAAGGCGGGTGGAACGTCAACGCGCTGACGGCCGCGGTGGTCGGCAGCGTGTTCTCGACGTTCCTGCCCAATTTCACGAGCCTGCTGCCGGTCTGGTGGAACACGTATGGGTGGTTCTTCGGCGTGGTGATCGGCGGCGGCATGTATCTGGTCATGGCGACGCTGCGGCCGCGAAACGCCGTCGCGCCGACGCGGGCCTGAGGATTTGTGCGGGTCGCGGACGGGTTCATGTGAAGCCGTCGCGCGAACAGTGCGTAAGCGGTTTTTGCGACGCCGTGGCGCGCTGCTGCCCGCCTCAGCGCAGATGCGCGATCACCGCATCGGCGACGGCATCGGGCGTTTCCCGTAGCGGGAAATGTCCGGCGCCCTCCAGCAATACCCGCCGATAACCGCCCGTGAAATACCCTTCCATCCCCTCCGACGACTTCGCCTCGTCGCACAGATCGACGACGCCTTGCAGCATCAGCGTCGGCGTACCGAGCCGTTCGATCGTCGCCAGTCGCGCGTAAAGCGCCGCATACGACGCATCAGACGCTTCGTCCTTGCGCCAGCGACGCCGGTAACCGTTGAGCGTAATCGACACCCAGTCGGGGTTGTCGAAGGCACGCGCGGTGGCGTCGAACTCGGCGTCGTCGAACCAGCCGGGCGGCGACCACGTGTCCCACTGGATGCGCGCAAAGCCCTTGGGATCGGCACGGATCACCGACGGCGCGTCATCGAGCGCCATGAACCACTGGTACCAGAACTTGCGCGCCTGCGAGAAGTCCGGCAGTGTGAACGCGCCGCGCGGCTGGAATGCAAGCGCCAGCGCCGCGATGCGCCGCACGCGCTCGGGGAAGAGTGCCGCCATCGTGTAAGCGGCGCGCGCGCCCCAGTCGTGGCCGACGACATCGAAGGTCGAAAGCCCGAGCGCATCGGCGAGATCTATCGCGTCTTGCGCCAAGGCGACGCCCGAGCCGTCGCGCACGGTGTCGTCGTGCAGGAAGCGCGTCGCGCCCGACCCGCGCAACTCCGGGACGATGGTCCGAAAGCCCGCGTCGTTCAGCTTCGCCGAGACGCGCGACCAAGCCCGCGCCGCATCCGGCCAGCCGTGCAGCAGGATGACGGCGGAGCCGTCGTCGGGGCCGGCATTGGCGTAACAGATGTCGAGCTTCGCTGTCTTCGCGTGGTGCTTGAATTCGAGCATGGTCCACCTTCGCCGAATGAGGTGGATTCATTCTAGCGAAGGCGGTGAGCGCTTGCTTCGGCTCGCGGCGCTCCACGAAACGCCCGGCGCCCAAGAATCGCGTTGTCCGGCCGTGCGACGAACGGCGTGGCGCACATGCCTTGCCTCACGCATCGGCTGGCCCGTCGCAAAGCAGCCCACGCCATCTACCGCTAAGCCGCAATCGCCCCGACCACCAACTGCGCCGTCGCCGCCGAGAGCGTCCATCCCAGATGCCCATGCCCGGTGTTGTAGTACACGCCTGCCTGTCTGCCCTTCGACACCTTCGGCATCATCCCCGGCATCATCGGGCGCAAGCCGCTCCACGGGATCACCTTCGACGTGTCGATGCCACCGAAATGCCGCCGCGTCCAGTCGACGAGCGGCGCGATCCGGTCCGCGCGGATGTCGCGGTTGAAGCCGTTGATCTCCGCCGTCCCCGCGACGCGAAAGCGGTTCGCCCCGAGCCGGCTCGTGACGATCTTCGCGGAGTCATCGAGCAGGCTGACCCACGGCGCCGCCTGCTGGCTCGCTTCGTCGTCGAGTCCGACGGTGATCGAATAGCCCTTGACCGGATAGATGTTGACGCGGTCGCCGAGCATCGCGGCGATGTTGCGGCTCGCGACGCCCGCACACACGACGATGCCGTCGAACCGGTGCCGCTCGGTCTCCGCACAGCCATCGCCCGCTGCGCGCTTGACCGACACGTCGAACCGTGTGCCCACGCGACCGACCGATTCGACCGTCGTGTCGTGCATGAACGCGACGCCCCGGCGTTCGCACGCACGCGCGAGGCCGCGCGTGAACTTGTGGATGTCGCCGGTCGAATCGGACGGCGTGAAGAAGCCGCCGTGAAACTCCCCGCGCAGCGCGGGCTCGATCGAACGGATTTCGTCGGCGGTGACGGCGCGCCGGTCAAGGCCGCCTTGCGCGAGCAGCGCGTTCACGCGCGCCGCCGCCTCGAAACCGCGCTTGTCGTGATAGACGTGCAGGATGCCGCGGCGCTCCAGATCGAAGTCGATGTTCTCGCGCTCCGCGATATCGAACAAATGCCGCCGCGATTCGATCGCGAGCCGTGTTGTATCGATCGTGTTCGCGCGGTAGTTCCTGATCTGCCCGACGAATTCGGCCATCCACGAATACTTGTGCCAGCCCGGCGACGGGTTCATGAGGAGCGGCGCATCGCGCGTGAACATCCAGCGGATGCCTTTGAGCACGGTCACGGCGCTGTTCCAGACTTCGGCGTTGCTCGCGGAGAGTTGTCCGCCGTTCGCGAACGACGTCTCCATCGCGGCGTAGCGATGACGATCGATGATGGTGACCTGGAAGCCGCGCTCGGCGAGCGCGTGCGCGGTGGTGACGCCGGTGATGCCGGCGCCGATGACGGCGTAATGGGACATGAACGTTCCAGATGGTTGCGTTGAGGGCGCCGAAAACCGGCGCCTACGCCCCATCTGTCTGTGTACCTGAGAGCTTGACTCCGCCAGCGGGTGGCGGAGATCCCCTTCGGTGGGCGCGACGCGCCTCTCTCCAGATGTTCTGTGTCTAACCTGCTGGTCCTTTCGCCTGAGAGTTTCCGGGGCGGTTGCTCCGTCGGCGCCGTGCATCGGATGCGCGGTCTCTCCCAACAAGTCATGCAGAACGGCTAGAACTTAAGCGATCCCGGTTGGCATTGCAAACGGAAAATTAATCGGCTTTGGTCGCACATAGTCTTAATGCGTTCTTATGCGTGCTGCCAAATGCCAAGAGCGCGATTGCGATTCGACCGCACGTTGCGTAAGAATTCGAAGCCGGAGACAAATGTTCACAATCGAACATCCCTCTTACCAACGAGCGGCAAGTCGTCATATAACTCAATGACTTAGTCTTCATCGAACGCCTCCTATTCGGATGTTTACCGGTTGATACCTATGGTTTCCACCAGTTATCCACTCAAACCTCAGTAGTACGATGACCTCCCGCTAAATGTTCGTTTTCGTTCGAATTCGAACGAAAGACCAGCGAATCAAAAAGGGGAGGCATGCTTGAAAAGAACCATTACCGGTTTGCGTTGGTGGATCATCGCGCTCGTCTGTGCGGGCACGATCGTGAACTACCTGTCGCGCAATTCGCTTGGCGTGCTCGCGCCGGAACTCAAAACCCTGCTGCACATGAGCACGCAGCAATACTCGTATGTCGTCGCGGCGTTCCAGGTCGGCTACACGATCATGCAGCCGGTGTGCGGGTTGATCATCGACTTGATCGGGCTTCGCATCGGCTTCGCGGTCTTCGCGTGCCTGTGGTCGCTCGTCGGCTGCCTGCATGGCTTCGCGAGCGGCTGGATTTCGCTTGCAGCGTTGCGCGGACTGATGGGCTTGTCCGAAGCGGTCGCGATTCCGGCGGGCATGAAAGTCGTCGCCGAGTGGTTTCCGAACAAGGAGAAGTCAGTTGCGGTCGGCTATTTCAACGCGGGCACGTCGCTGGGATCGCTGCTCGCGCCGCCGCTCGTCGTGTTTCTCTCGCTTCACTACGGCTGGCGCAGCGCCTTCGCCGTGACCGGCGCGATGGGCTTCTTCTGGGCCGCCGCGTGGTTCCTGTTCTACCGCTCGCCCGCCGATCACGCCCGCATCTCGGATAAAGAGCGCGACGCCATCTTCTCGGGACAAAGCGCCATCGGCATCGACGCGGGCAAGCGCGGCATTCACAGCGTGCTGGGCACGCGCCGCTTCAGGGCCATCGCGCAGGCACGTTTCTTCGCGGAACCGGCCTGGCAGACGTTCAGCTTCTGGATCCCGCTCTACCTCGTCACCGAGCGCCACATGGATCTCAAGGAGATCGCTCTCTTCGCGTGGCTGCCGTTTCTCGCCGCCGACCTGGGTGGTCTCTTCGGCGGATACCTCTCTCCCTTCCTGATGAAGCATCTGCGCGTGCCGCTGATCTGGTCGCGCATCGCGGGCGTCGTCCTGGGCGCGGTGATGATGATCGGGCCGGCGTGCATCGGACTCGTCGCGTCGCCGTATCAGGCGATTGCGCTCTTCTGCGTTGGCGGCTTCGCCCATCAGATGATCTCGGCGCTCGTCAACACGCTGAGCGCCGATGTCTTCGAACCCGGCGAAGTCGGCACGGCCAGCGGGTTCGCGGGCATGGCGGCGTGGACCGGCGGCCTCGGTTTTTCGCTGCTCGTCGGCGCGCTGGCCGATTCCATCGGATACAAGCCGCTTTTCGCAGCGCTTGGGGCGTTCGACCTGATCGGCGCGACGCTGCTAGTGATCCTCATGCGCGGCCAGACGCGCGAACCCGGCTTGAAAACCGCCTGACCTGTTTGAGAGGTATGACATGGCAACGTTGAACAATCGACCGCGCTTTGCGCTGACCGGCCACGCCGGCAACCAGCTGGAACTGACGGCGCAGGCGGGCTGCCGGATCGAAGTGTTCGTCCTCGCCGACGACATCATCCGCGTGCTCGTCCTCCCCGACGGCGAGCTGCACGGCCCGCGTACGTGGGCAATCGCGCCGGGCATGGAAGACGTGCCGCTCGAAGGCCGCGATCGCCGCGACATGAGCGGCTTCGGCGAGACGCCGTACACGGTGTCGGCGTCGGCGGAGCGGCTCGTCGTGCAGACGGCCTGCATCCGGCTCACCATCAACCTCGACGGCGGCTTCTGCGCGTGGGACGTGCTTCAGGACGGCATCTGGCGGCGCGTTCTCAATGATCGCCGGACGCAGGCCTATAACTTCGGCTGGTGGGATTCACGCGTCTACCACTACGTCGAGCGCCAACGCGGCGAGATGTACGTCGGACTCGGCGAGCGCGCCGGGTCGCTCGACCGCGCGAACCAGCACTACGAGATGCGCAATATCGACGCGATGGGCTACAGCGCGCGCACGACTGACCCGCTCTACAAGCACATCCCGTTCTACGTGACGTGGCAGCCGGAAACATCGACGGGCTTCGGCCTCTTCTACGACACCCTCGCCGACTGTCACTTCGACATGGGCCGCGAACTCGACAACTATCACGGCCTTTACCGGCACTTCATCGCCGAGCATGGCGATCTCGACTACTACTTCATCGCCTCGCCGGGGACGCCAATGTCAGCCGTGCGGCGCTTCACGTGGCTGACGGGCCGCCCCGCCTGGATGCCGAAGTGGGGCCTCGGCTATTCCGGCTCGACGATGAGCTACACCGACGCCCCCGACGCGCAGCACCGCATGGGCGAGTTCATCGACCGATGCCGCGAGCACGACATTCTCTGCGACTCGTTTCACCTGTCGTCGGGCTACACATCGATCGGGAAGAAGCGCTACGTCTTCAACTGGAATCACGACAAGTTTCCCGACATCGATGGTTTCGTCGACGGCTACCTTCAGCACGGCGTGCGACTGTGCGCAAACATCAAGCCGTGTCTCCTGCACGACCATCCGGCCTTCGATGACGTGCAAAAAGCCGGGTTACTCGTCAGCGACCGCGACGGCGATCCCGCGTGGGTCCAGTTCTGGGACGAAGTCGGCGCCTACCTCGACTTCACGAATCCCGCGACGATCGACTGGTGGAAAGCGCGCGTGAAGGAAAGCCTGCTGCGGCACGGCATCGCCGCGACCTGGAACGACAACAACGAATTCGAGATCTGGACGCCGAACGCGATCGCGCACGGCTTCGGCAAGCCGTATCCGGCGCATCAGGTGAAGGTGCTGCAAACGCAACTGATGATGCGCGCCTCGCGCGATGCACAACGCGAGCACGCACCCGGCAAACGCCCGTTCCTCGTGTCGCGCTCGGGCGGCGTCGGCATGCATCGATACGTGCAGACGTGGTCCGGCGACAACTCCACGTCGTGGGAAACGTTGCGCTTCAACCTGAAGATGGGCCTCGGCCTCGCGATGTCGGGGGTATCGAACTCGGGGCACGACATCGGCGGCTTTTCGGGGCCGGCGCCCGAGCCCGAACTGTTCGCACGCTGGGTGGCGTTCGGCATCTTCCTTCCGCGCTTCAGCATTCATTCGTGGAACGACGACGGCAGCGTGAACGAGCCGTGGATGTATCCCGACCTGACGCGCCAGATCGCCGGACTGATCAAGCTGCGCTACCGGCTCATCCCTTATCTCTACGAGTTGCTGTGGCAGTCGCATCGCGACTACGAGCCGGCGCTGCGGCCGATGTTCGCCGAGTTTCCCCACGATCCCCGCTGTCTCGTCGATGGCGACGACATGATGCTCGGCGCGTCGCTGCTGGTCGCGCCGGTCGTCGAACCGGGACAGGACGCGCGCGAGGTTTATTTGCCGGCCGGTTCAAGGTGGGTCGCGTACTGGAGCGGCGACGCGTTCGATGGCGGCGCTTTCGTGCGCTTGCCCGCGCCGTTCGACGAGCCGGTGATGCTGATCCGCGAAGGCGGCGTGATTCCGCTGAACATGGCCGAACAGCACTTCGCCCGGCCCGCCGACGAGCGCGCGTTCATCGTCGTGCCGTTCGACGGGGCGGGGATCGCGCGCGGCGGCTGTATCGAAGACGACGGCGAAAGCGAAGCGTGGCGCAGCGGCGAGCAGGGCCGCTGGAACGTATCGATCGAGAGCTCGGCGGACGAGTTGGTACTCGTGATCGACCGCGTAGGTCGGATGCCGCGCGAGCAGTCGCTTGTGCAGGTTCTGATACCGGGCGGCGAGACACGTCCGGTCACATGCGCGGACATGGATCTGGCCGCAGACGAAACCACCGCAGGCTGGCGGCGCATCACTGTTCGTTTCCCCAGCAAATCGCAATAACAGGGCATCACATGAAGAAGAACGAGTTCACGCGCATGCGTGCGTTGGCCGTCGCGTGCGTTCTTGGCGCGTCGGTATCAGCAGAAGCGTTTGGGCAGTCGAGCGTCACGCTCTACGGCGTCGTCGACGATGCCTTCACGTACGTCAGCAATCAGCGCGGGCAATCGAACATCTACCTGAGCCAGGGCAACCTGCAAGCGAGCAAGTTCGGCTTTCTCGGCGCGGAAGACCTCGGCCGTGGAACCAAAGCCATTTTCCGCCTCGAAAGCGGCTTCAATTCGCTGACGGGCGCGCAAAGCAGCACGGGGCTGATCTTCAACCGGCAGGCGTATGTCGGCGTGAGCAACGATGCCTACGGCACGCTCACGCTGGGCCGCCAGTACACGCCGTACTTCACGATGGTCGGCGGTCTCGGCCCTACCAACGTGCTGACGGGCGCGACCGGCGCGCACCCCGGCGACCTCGACGCCCTCGATACGACGCTGCGCTTCAACAACTCGGTCACGTATGCGTCGCCGAATCTCGCGGGCCTGCAAGTCGGCGCGCAATACGCACTCGGCGGCGTGCCGGGGAGCGTCGCCAGCGGCAGCAACTTCAGCGCGGCCCTGCGCTACGACTACAAGGCGTTCGCCTTGGCAGCCGGCTACGTGAAGCTGAAGGACATGGCGACCAGCCCGGCGCTCGGCACGTTCGCGATCAACTCGCCGGTGAATAGCAGCTACGCCTCCGCGCGCAGCACGCAACTGATCGCGACGGCAGCGCGCTACACGTTCGACGACTTGATGGTCGGCGTCAATTATTCGAACGTGCAGTACGCGCCGGGCGCAGGTTCCCACTTTGCGAGCGAAGCGGTGTTCAACACTTACGGCGTCATTTCGACGTATCGATTCACGCCGGCGGTGATCGTCGGCGCGGGGTATAGCTACACGCGGGCCAGCAAGTCGAACGGCATGAGCGATCCGGCGCGCTACCACCAGGTGTCGCTCGAAGAGACCTACAGCCTGTCGAAGCGCACGACGCTCTATGCGCTCCAGGCCTATCAACGCGCGCAGGGCCAGTCGCTCGCCGTGTCGGGCGCGGGGACGAGCATCGTCGATGCCGTGGCGGTCGTCGGGGATTCACAGAACACGACGCCGTCGTCAGGCCCGTCGCAATTCGTCGGCATGGTAGGGATTCGGCATGCGTTTTAAAGAATCTTAAGTCTGCGTTAAGAAACCCCGCCTACTCTTTCCCTCGATTCCCCTCAGAATCGAATCCCCTCCTTCCGGCCGCCTCGGCGGCCGTCTTTTTTGGTGAGACGCATGCAAACCCTCTGGCGGCTGTTCGTAGTCATCGCCGCCCTCGTCGCGATTGTCGCGGTGGGTGCGGGGCTCCTGTCGATCGTCGCCAAGCTGTTCATCCACGCGCCGCTGTAACCGTCAGCGCAGGAAGCGCACGATGCTTTTCACCGGCTCGCGCTCGCTCGCAAGCCTGTTCTCCGGCTTCGACAGATCCGCGAAGCCGAGGCTCATTCCGCACACGACCCGCTCGTTCTCCGGCAGCCGCAACTGCTCCGCGATGATCCTGTGATAGCGGTTGAACGCCGCCTGCGGACACGTATCGAGTCCGAAGGCGCGCGCCATCAGCATGACGTTCTGCAGGAACATGCCGTAGTCGAGCCACGAGCCGCGCTCCATGTTGCGATCGGTCGTGAAGACGATGCCGACCGGCGCGCCGAAGAACTCGAAATTACGCCCCATCTGCGTCTTCATGCCTTCCTTGTCGTCGCGCGTCAGGCCGAGCAGCGAATACAGCTCGAGCCCGAGCGTGCGCCTGCGTTCGATGAACGGCGACGCCCACGTTTTCGGGTAGTACGCGAATTCCTCCTCGTGCAGGCTGTCGGCTTCGGGATCGTTGAAGACGCGCAGGACCGCGCGCGATAGTTCCTCCTTGAGCGCGCCCGTCAGCACGTACGCTTTCCACGGCTGGATATTGCTGCCCGATGGCGCGCGGCTCGCGTGTTCGAAGATCGATTCGATCGTCGCTTCGTCGATGGCGTCCGGAAGGAACGCGCGGATCGAACGCCGCGAGTCGATCGCCGCTACGACGCCGGAATCTGCTTTCATCGATGGCTCCTCGTCGGCAATGCGCAAATCGCAAGTCTATCCGTCGTCCGCGCGGACGCGCGCTATCATCGTCGAAGCGCCATTCCTTCATCTCATCATGAGTCGATCAGCAGAAAATCAGTCGTTCGCAACCTTGGCCGATGCGCTGAGCGTCGAGTATCAGTGGCTGACCGCGGAGCGCGCCGATGCGCCCATCGCCGTGTTCCTGCACGAAGGGCTCGGCTCGATCGCGATGTGGCGCGACTGGCCACAATCGCTCTGCGATGCGCTCGGCCTGCGCGGGCTCGTCTATTCGCGCCCCGGCTACGGCCGTTCGACGCCGCGCGCGCCGGGCGTGAAGTGGTCGGTCGATTTCATGCACCGGCAGGCTGAGGACGTGCTGCCCGCGCTGCTCGATACGCTCGGCATCGATGCCGCCGAACGCCGTCGCATGTGGCTGATCGGCCATAGCGACGGCGGCTCGATCGCGCTTTTGTACGCCGCCGCGTTTCCCGAGGCGCTGGCCGGCGCGGTCGTGCTCGCACCGCATGTGACGGTGGAGCAGGGATCGGTCGACGCGATCCGCGCGACGAAGCATGCCTACGAGAACACCAGCATGCGCGAAAAACTCGCGCGCTATCACGACGACGTGGATTCCGCGTTCTTCGGCTGGAACGACATCTGGCTCGATCCTGCATTTCGCGCGTGGGACATAACGGGGGAACTGGCGTCGATCGCGTGTCCGCTGCTCGCCATCCAGGGCGAGGACGACGAATACGCGTCAATGGCGCAGATCGACACCATCGCCGAGTACGTCCGCCAAGCGAAACTGACGAAATTGCCCGATTGTGGACACTCTCCCCATCGGCAGATGCCAGAGCGCGTGAACGATTCAATCGTCGCTTACATGCGCGGCCTCTGAATCGCCGATCAGGCATAAATCGTGCGATGCAACAGCGCACGCGAGCCGTGTCGGCGGCCACTGAAAAAGCATTCGCAAGTGCCTATACTGGCTGAGTGGTCCATCAGCCGGCGTCTGTACGCCGGATCATCCGCCCTCGTCGCACCACGACCCGTCCTCTCCAAGCCACGTCCCTTGCCAGGAGAAAAGCACGATGCAACAGCACGTCCCCCAATCGAGCACCACCATCAAGCCGCGCACGCCGCCCGTGCCGGAGCAGAAAGAAACCACCACCCTCAACGGAAGCCACGCCGCCGAAGTGCTTGCGCCACCGGTCGCGCCCGTGGCGTCGCCGACGTCATCGGTCGAACTGACGGTCAACGGCAAGAACTACTCGATGTCGCTCGACCCGCGCACGACGCTTCTCGACGCGCTTCGCGAGCACCTGCACCTGACCGGCACAAAAAAGGGTTGCGACCACGGCCAGTGCGGCGCGTGCACGGTACACGTCAACGGCCGGCGCGTGAACGCGTGCCTGTGCCTCGCGGCCAATCACGAAGGCGACCAGATCACGACGATCGAAGGCATCGGCAGCGTAGAAGCGTTGCATCCGATGCAGGCGTCGTTCGTCGAGTGCGACGGCTACCAGTGCGGGTACTGTACGTCCGGGCAACTGATGTCGGCGGTCGCGCTCCTGAACGAGCCGGTCGGCCCGGCAGACGCCGACGTACGCGAAGCGATGAGCGGCAACCTGTGCCGCTGCGGCGCGTATCAGAACATCGTCATGGCGATTCAGGCCGTGCGCGGCAAAGCCTGAGGAGACCGACGACATGGAACTCTTCCAGCTTTCGCGCGCGTCCAGCGTGCGCGATGCCATCGAGGCCGGCGCTTCTTCGCGCACCGCGCAGCAGGGCGCCGACGTGCGCTTTCTTGCGGGCGGCACGACGCTGCTCGACCTGATGAAGCTCAACGTCGAACGCCCGGGCCGCGTGATCGACATCAGCCGCCTGCCGCTGAATCAGGTCGAAGCCACGGCCGACGGCGGCGTGAAAATCGGCGCGACGGTGCGCAACGCCGATCTCGCGCACCATCCGTTGATCCGCGAGCGTTACGCGGTGCTGTCGCAAGCGTTGCTCGCGGGCGCATCGGCGCAATTGCGCAACATGGCGACGACCGGCGGCAACCTGCTGCAACGCACGCGCTGCGTCTATTTCCGCGATACCGAAATGCCCTGCAACAAGCGCGAGCCCGGCACGGGCTGCTCGGCGATCGACGGCTTCAACCGCACGCAGGCAATCCTCGGCACGAGCGACGCGTGCATCGCGAGCAATCCGTCGGACATGAACGTCGCGCTGATGGCGCTCGAAGCGACCGTCCACGTCCAGGGCAGGAACGGCGAGCGCGCGGTCGCGATCGACGATTTCTTCCTGCTGCCCGGCAACACGCCCGAGCGCGAGACCGTGCTCGAACCCGGTGATCTGATCACGCATGTCACGCTGGCGCCGCCTGCTGCAGGCAGCCGCTCGGTGTATCTCAAGCTGCGCGACCGCGCGTCGTACGAGTTCGCGCTGGCATCGGCGGCGGTGGTCGCGACGGTCGCCGACGGCACGCTGAGCCATGTGCGCATCGCGCTCGGCGGCGTCGGCACGAAACCGTGGCGCTCGCGCGAAGCCGAAGCGGCGCTCGCCTCGGCCGCACCCGATGCCGATGCCTTCGCCCGCGCCGCCGCAGCCGCGCTCGCCGGCGCCAAGCCGCAAAGCGAGAACGGCTTCAAGGTCGAACTCGCCCGGCGCTGCCTCGTGCACGCGCTCAAGGCCGCCACTGCGCCCGCCTGACACGCACCAAGGACACCACACATGGCAACCGTGATCGAAACTCCCCTGTCCGTCATCGGACAGCCGCAACGGCGCATCGACGGGCCGCTGAAAGTCAGCGGCGGCGCCACCTACACGTCGGATGTCGATTTGCCTGGAATGCTGCACGCCGTGCCGGTGTGCAGCACGATCGCGAGCGGCAGGATCACGTCGCTCGAATTCGCCGCCGCCGAGCGCATGCCCGGCGTGCGCGCGATCCTGCATCGCGGCAACGTCGGCAAGTTTTTTCGCATCTCCGGCAACTCGATGGATACCGGCTACGTCGACGAAGCGCGCCCGCCCTTCGACGACGACGTGATCCGCTATTACGGCCAGTACGTGGCACTCGTGATCGCGGAGACGTTCGAGGCCGCGAGCGCGGCGAGCGCCGCCGTGAAGGTCGGCTACGACGTCACACCGCACGACGTCAGCGACGAACTCACGCTGAAGGACGAGCCGAAGGTCGAAAGCGAACGCGGCGATGCGGCCAAGGCGTTCGACAGCGCCGCCGTCAAGATCGATGAAACCTACGTGACGCCAGTCGAGACGCACAATCCGATCGAGCTGCACGCGACCGTCGCGCAGTGGGACGGCGAGGGCTACACGTTCTACGAGACCACGCAGGCGATCTCGAATCATCAGGGCACGCTGATGCAGATGCTCGGCCTGCCGAAGGAAAAGGTGCGCGTGATCTCGCGCTATCTCGGCTCGGGCTTCGGCGGCAAGCTGTGGATGTGGCCGCATTCGCTGCTCGCCGCGGCGGCTGCGCGCCATACGGGGCAGCCCGTGAAGCTCGTCCTGAACCGCAAGATGATGTTTCAGAACGTCGGGCATCGGCCGGTCACGCAGCAGCGCCTGCGCCTGTCCGCTGATGCCGGCGGCAAGCTCACGTCGCTGCGTCACGACTACGCGAATCATTGCTCGCTTCTCGACGACTACTCCGAAAGCTGCGGCGAGACCACGCCGATGCTCTACAGCACGCCGAATCTGCGCGTGACATCGGGCACGGTGAGGCGCAACGTCGGCTCGCCGACCGCGATGCGCGGACCGGGCGCCGTGCCTGGCCTGTACGCGGTCGAATCGGCGATGAACGAACTTGCGGTGAAGCTGGATATCGACCCGGTCGAGTTGCGGCTGATGAACGAACCGAGGGTCGACGAGAGCACCGGCTTGCCGTTTTCGTCGCGCAATCTGGTCGAATGTCTGCGCACCGGTGCGGACAAGTTCGGCTGGTCGAAGCGCACGTCGGCGGTCGGTTCGATGCAGCGCGACGGGCTGACGCTCGGCTGGGGCGTGGGCGCGTGCGCATGGCCGGCGATCCGCTTTTCCGCCGATGCCACCGTCGACTTGCGAGCCGATGGCACGGCGCGCGTCGTGTGCGGCACGCAGGACATCGGCACCGGTACTTACACGATTCTCGCGCAGCTGGTCTCCGCTCAGACCGGCTTGCCGCTCGACGCGATCGAAGTCGGACTCGGCGATAGCGCGCTGCCGGCCGGGCCGATTTCGGGTGGATCGGCAGCGACGGCATCGCTGATTCCGGCCGTATCGGATGCGGCTCGCGCGGCGGTCAAGATCGTGCTCGAGAAGGCGGCATCGCTCGAAGAGTCGGCGTTCAAGGGCGCGAAGCCCGAGGAGCTTGCGTTCAGCGAAGGACGCGTGCATCGCAAGGGCGAGGCGGCATTGGGCGGCGTTCCGTTCGCGCAGATTCTGCAGGCAGCGAAGATGCACGCGGCATCGGGTAACGGCAGCGCGAAAGGCGGCTTTGATGATCCGCTGAAGAAGAAGTACTCGATCTATTCGTACGGCGCGCACTTCGCCGAAGTGACCTGGCAACCCGAGATCGCGCAGTTACGCGTGAGCCGCGTCGTGACCGTGATCGATGCAGGGCGCATTCTGAATCCGTGTGCGGGGCGTAACCAGATCGAAGGGGCGGTGGTGATGGGCGTCGGGATGGCGCTTTTCGAGCAGACGCATTACGACTCGCGTAATGGCGCGCCGCTAAATAACAACCTCGCGGATTACATCATCGCGTCGAATGCGGATACGCCGGCGCTCGATGTCACTTTTCTTGACCATCCGGATACGATCTTCAATGAGCTCGGCGCGCGTGGGATTGCGGAGATCGGGCTCGCAGGGATCGCAGCGGCGATTACCAGCGCGGTGCACCATGCGACTGGGGTCTATGTGAGGAACCTACCGGTGATGATTGAGGATTTGCTTTGAGGTGGTTTAGGTCTTTGGATTGATTTTGGCGAGCCTCATGGCTCGCTTTTTTTTGGGGGGGAATCCGTTGCTTTGACGAGAGGCTCGCACGCTGCGGCGCTGATTGAGATGTCTTTCAAATCGACAAGCGTGCAACCGTGACTTTCGAAGGTGTCAACTGCGCTCATCTGCAAGCGCGGGACTGTTGAATATCGTATTCACGATTCAGTTGATTGGTCCCGACGACGAGGCTTACAGCAAAGCGCGCAGCGCCCTGGCGAACGGCGAGCGTCTCGGCGATCTGCGCGCGGACCATCTGGCCTGCCTGGCGCAGAAATGGCGATCGAGTTCGACTCCATCAAAATCGAATCGACCTGGCCACTTGGTACTTCGGCGAGCGAGCAAAAATCGCCCCTTGACACTCCTGCATCATCGCCTAAACTAAACCGTATGGTTAAGTATCAGACCACCATCGCCAACGATCCACTCGATCGCACGTTCGCCGCTCTGGCCGATCCGACCCGGCGCGCCCTGCTCGCGCGCCTGTCCGATCAGCACGACCTGTCGATCAGCGCGCTCGCGGAGCCGTTCGCGATGTCGTTGCCGGCGGTGATGAAGCATCTCGACGTGCTGTCCGACGCCGGGCTCATCACGCGCAGCAAAACGGGGCGCACGGTCGCGTGCCGACTCGCCCCCGGACCGATGGAGGAAGCGATGCAGTGGCTCACGCACTACCAGCGCTTCTGGACCGAACAACTCGATCGCCTCGCGGCGTTCGTCGAGGAGGAAGCATGTCCGAACAGTCCCAGCCCCACACCAAGCCCAGCCTCACCCTCGTCCGCCGGCTCGAAGCGTCGCCCGCGCGCGTCTTCGCAGCCTGGACCAACCCGGCGCAAGTAGTGCAGTGGATGCGCCCGCTCGACAACGAGTGCATCCATGCGGAAAACGACGTGCGCGTCGGCGGCCGCTACCGCATCGTGATGCGCGCGCCCGACGGCGAGGAACACGACGTGAGCGGCGTCTATCGCGAGATCGTCGCCGACAAGAAGCTCGTCTTCACATGGGCGTGGCGCAGCACGCCAGAGCGCGAATCGCTGGTGACAATCGCGCTGCGCCCCATTGGAGACGCCACCGAACTCACGCTGACCCACGAGCAGTTCTTCGACGAAGAGGCCCGCGACCGCCACAACGAAGGCTGGAACAGCTGCCTCGACAAGTTCGTGCAGTACTTCGCTTAACCCATCTCACCGAAGAAGGAGCGACAAATGGAACAGCACAGGATCGTTTCGAACGAAGAGTGGCTGACGGCGCGCCGCGCGCTGCTCGCCGAGGAAAAGGCGTTCACGCATGCCCGCGACGCGCTCGCCGCGCAACGCCAGACGCTGCCGTGGGTGCGAGTCGACAAGACCTACACCTTCGATACTCCGCAAGGAAAACGCACGCTCGCCGATCTCTTCGACGGACGCAGCCAGTTGATCGTCTATCACTTCATGCTCGGGCCGGACTGGGAGGAAGGATGTCGCGGCTGCTCGTTCGTATCGGATCACATCGATGGGACGATCGCGCATCTCGAGCATCACGATGTGTCGTACGTGGCGGTCTCGCGTGCGCCGCTTGCGAAGCTCGAGGCGTTCAAGAAGCGTATGGGCTGGCATTTCCGCTGGGTGTCGTCGAATCAGAGCGACTTCAATTTCGACTACCACGTCTCCTTCAGCGAGGAAGACAAGGCGAAGGGCAAAGTGGACTACAACTTCACCGAGCAGAACTACGAAAGCGATGAAATGCCGGGCGCGAGCGTGTTCTTCAAGGACGAAAAGGGCGACATCTTCCACACGTATTCGACCTACGCGCGCGGCCTCGACATGGCGCTCACCACCTACGTGTTGCTCGAACTCACGCCGAAGGGCCGCAACGAGCAGAACGGCATGCTCGACTGGATGCGCCATCACGACCGCTACGAAGACGCGGCGTCGGCCAAGGCGGGCGGGTGCTGCTCGGAGATGTCGCACGCGAAGTGAAGTCGATCGTGGATCGCGTGCAAGCGCGGTGCCATCGACGTATCATGGTCAGTTCCCGTGCGTCGCCAGCAAGGCCCACTCCGGCGCGGCGCACGCAACCGACCCGATGGACCCAGATCAATGTTCGAAGGCACCGTATCCGCCACCCTTCCGAAGGCCGAGTTCTACGACGAACTCGCCATGCAGGCCAGCGCACTTTTTGCCGGTGAAACGAACCGCATCGCGAACGCCGCAAACCTCTCCGCCCTTCTCTTCAACTCGATGCCCGACCTCAACTGGGCCGGCTTCTATTTCCTGACCGAAGGCGAACTTGTCGTCGGGCCGTTTCAGGGCAAGCCCGCCTGCGTGCGCATCGCGATCGGGCGCGGCGTGTGCGGCCGCGCCGCCGAAACGCTCGAGACGCAGGTCGTCGCCGACGTCCACGCGTTCCCCGGCCACATCGCCTGCGACGCTGCCTCGCGCTCCGAAATCGTCATTCCATTGCAGACCGCGGCCGGCGAACTGATCGGCGTGCTCGACATCGACAGCCCCAAACTCGCGCGTTTCGACGACGAAGACCGCCAGGGCCTAGAAGCCGTTGCGCGCGTTTTCGTCGAGACGATCCGAGTCTGACACGGCTCTGACACCGGTTCCGCCGAGTGCACCGCGCCCGCAGACTGGATCGACGGCGCGCAAGAAGCTATAACATAAGGTCACGCGCACAGCCCGAAGTACAAAATGTGCCGGAAAAAGAGACATACCAACAGCCAAGCCCCAGGGAGCCCCTATGAGTGAAGTCATCAAGCAGGAAGGACTGCAGGTCGCAGCCAATTTGAAACAATTCGTCGATGAAGAAGCGCTGCCCGGCACGGGCATCGACAGCGCCGCCTTCTGGAAAGGCTTCGACGCGCTCGTCCACGATCTCGCGCCGAAGAACCGCGCACTGCTCGCGGAGCGCGACCGCCTCCAGACCGAACTCGACAACTGGCACCGCGCGAATCCGGGTCCGGTCAAGGACGTGCGCGCGTATCGCAAATTCCTGGAGAGCATCGGCTATATCGTGCCGGTGCCCGCGAACGTGCATGCGACCACGTCGAACGTCGATCGCGAAATCGCCGAACAGGCGGGACCGCAGCTCGTCGTGCCGCTGTCGAACCTGCGCTATGCGCTCAACGCCGCGAACGCGCGCTGGGGCAGCCTCTACGACGCGCTCTACGGCACCGACGTCATCCCCGAAACCGATGGCGCCGAAAAGTCGGCCGCGTTCAATCCGAAGCGCGGCGCGCTGGTGATCGCGCACGCCCGCGCGTTCCTCGACGACTCCGCCCCGCTCGCCGACGCCTCGCACGCCGACGCGACGCGCTACAGCATCGAGCAGGGCCGACTCATTGTCACGCTGAAGGACGGGCGCACGGGCCTCGCGAATCCCGAGCAGCTCGCGGGCTTCCAGGGCGACGCGAGCGCGCCGTCGGCGATCCTGCTCAAGCACAACGACCTGCACTTCGAGATCCAGATCGACGCGAACGACTCCATCGGCAAGACCGATGCCGCGCACGTGAAGGACGTGCTGATCGAAGCGGCCATCAGCACGATCATCGATTGCGAGGATTCGGTCGCGGCCGTCGACGCCGACGACAAGGTCCAGCTCTACAAGAACTGGCTCGGCCTGATGAAGGGCGATCTCGCGGAGGAAGTGTCGAAGGGCGGCAAGTCGTTCACGCGCCGCATGAACGCCGATCGCGAATACACGACGCCCAACGGCGGCACGCTGAAACTGCACGGCCGGTCGCTTTTGTTTATCCGCAACGTTGGCCATCTGATGACGAATCCCGCCGTGCTCGATCGCGACGGCCGCGAGATTCCCGAAGGCATCCTCGATGCCGTGATGACCACGCTCGGCTCCCTGCACGACCTGCAGAAGAAGCTCAATTCGCGCACCGGCTCGATCTACATCGTCAAGCCGAAAATGCACGGCCCCGCCGAAGTCGCGTTCGCCGACGAGCTGTTCACGCGCGTCGAAGATCTGCTCGGCCTGCCGCGCCACTCGATCAAGATGGGCATCATGGACGAGGAGCGCCGCACGAGCGTGAATCTCAAGGCGTGTATCGCGGCGGCATCGTCGCGCGTCGCGTTCATCAACACGGGTTTCCTCGACCGTACCGGCGACGAAATGCATTCGTCGATGGAAGCCGGCCCGATGATGCGTAAGGGCGACATGAAGTCGTCGGCGTGGATCGCGGCGTACGAGCGCAACAACGTGCTCGTCGGGCTGAACACGTCGCTGCGCGGGCGCGCGCAGATTGGCAAGGGCATGTGGGCGATGCCCGACCTGATGCACGCGATGCTCGAACAGAAGATCGCGCATCCGAAGGCGGGCGCCAACACCGCGTGGGTGCCCTCGCCCACGGCCGCGACGCTGCACGCGCTGCACTATCATCAGGTCGACGTGCAATCGGTGCAGGCAGGCATGGAAAGCATCGACTACAACGCCGTGCGCGACGAACTGCTCGACGGCCTGCTGACGATTCCGGTCGTGGCCGAAGCGAAGTGGAGCGAAGACGAGCGCCGCAGCGAAGTCGAGAACAATGCGCAGGGCATTCTCGGCTACGTGGTGCGCTGGGTCGATCAGGGCGTCGGTTGCTCGAAGGTGCCGGATATCCACAACGTCGGCCTGATGGAAGATCGCGCGACGCTGCGCATTTCCAGCCAGCACATCGCGAACTGGCTGCATCACGGCGTCGTTTCGGAGGAGATGGTACGGAAGACGCTGGAGCAAATGGCGGTGGTCGTCGACGAGCAAAATGCCGGCGATCCGTACTACAAGCCGATGGCGGCGAGCTTCGATTCATCGCTCGCGTTCATGGCGGCGTGCGCGCTGGTCTTCGAAGGACGGACGCAGCCGAGCGGCTATACCGAACCGCTGCTGCACAAGTTCCGGCTGATGGCGAAGAAGATCTGATCGCTGCCATGCGGTGATTAAAGGGCCCATTCGCCGCATTTTTTGCGGTGAATGGGCTTTTTTTTGCGGCGAATATAGCGCACAATCTCCGCATGGAAAGCGGAGATTGGCTTTATATCTGGCAGTCGCCCGACTGGCCGGACATGCGTTACGACCTCGCCGTGCTCAGCGTGTCGCTCGCGGAGGTTACGCGCGCGCAAGGACTGCTGCTCGGCCGACTCGCCGACGTCGGTTTCGCGCTGCGCGACGAGGCGAGCCTCCTCGCGCTCACCGACGACGTCCTCAAAACCAGCGAAATCGAAGGCGAAAGACTCAATCCGGCGTCCGTGCGCTCGTCGATCGCGCGGCGGCTCGGCGTCGATATCGATGCGCTCGCGCCTGCCGACCGGCACGTGGAAGGCGTCGTCGAGATGGTGCTCGACGCCACGTTGCGTTCAACCGATTCGCTCACCGCCCAGCGCCTCTGGGGCTGGCATGCGGCGCTCTTCCCGACTGGCTACAGCGGCCTTTCACCGATCCATGTCGGCGGCTATCGCGACGACGCCAACGGTCCGATGCAAGTCGTCTCCGGCCCGCTCGGACGTCAGTGCGTGCATTTCGAAGCGCCGCCCGCGCCTGCGCTCGATGCCTCGATGACGCGCTTCATCGCTTGGGTCAACGACAATCACGACGATCATCCGGTGCTCAAAGCGGGTCTTGCGCACCTGTGGTTCGTGACGCTGCACCCTTTTGACGACGGCAACGGCCGCATCGCCCGCGCGATCGGCGACTTGCTGCTCGCCCGCGCGGATGAAAGCCCGCAGCGCTTCTACAGCCTCTCTGCGCAAATCCAGCGCGAACGGCGCGCGTATTACGACATCCTCGAAAGCACGCAGAAAGGTTCGCTCGATGTCACCGCGTGGCTCGCATGGTTCCTCGACAACCTGCGGCGCGCGATCGAAGCCGCGCACCACGCGCTCGATGCCGTGCTCGCCCGCACGCGCTTCTGGCAACGCGCCGGCATGCCGCTCAATGAAAGGCAAGTGAAACTCCTCAACCGCCTGCTCGACGGTTTCGACGGCAAGCTCACGAGCAGCAAGTGGGCGTCGATTGCGAAGTGTTCCGCCGATACGGCGCTCCGCGACATCAACGAACTCGTGAAGCTCGGCATCCTCCGCCGCGCGCCGGGCGGCGGCCGCAGCACGGCTTACGAACTCGCCGAATGATGTGCGTTGGCTGATCGCGCGCATCAGCGCCGCAATATTTTTCCGGCGGCCATCTCTGTGATACTCGACCACGAGTCCGGCGCGCCGCGCCCCAGCCGCTCTTGGGAGAAAACATGGCCGTATCGAAGCATCCCGTTGACGAAGTTTTGCCATTCGGCCAGATGCTGGCGGTCGGCATCCAGCACGTGCTCGTCATGTATGCGGGCGCGATCGCCGTGCCGCTCATCATCGGCGCGGCGCTCAAGCTGCCGAAGGATCAGATCGCGTTCCTGATCAGTTCCGACCTCTTCGCATGCGGGCTCGTCACGCTGATCCAGTGCATCGGCATCTGGAAATTCGGCATCCGGCTGCCGGTCATCATGGGCGTGAGTTTCGCGCCCGTCGGACCGATGGTCGCGATGGCGAATTCCGGTGCGGGCCTCACCGGCATCTTCGGCGCGACGATGGCCGCGGGCGTCTTCGCGATCCTGATCGCGCCGTTCTTCGGGCGCCTGATGCGCTTTTTCCCGCCGATCGTCACCGGCACGATCATCCTGACGATCGGCATCACGCTGTTCCCTGTCGCGATCAACTGGGCAGGCGGCGGGCGAGGCTCGCCCGCGTTCGGCGAGCCGAGGAACCTGCTGATCGCCGTCGTCGTGCTGCTCGCGATCCTCCTGATCAACAAGTACCTGAAGGGCTTTCTCGCGAACATTTCCGTGCTGCTCGGGATGGTGATCGGCTTTCTGCTCGCGCTGCCGTTCGGGCTCGTCGATTTCTCGGGTATCGGCCGCGCGGCCTGGTTCGCGCCGGTGCGTCCGTTCGCGTTCGGCATGCCGACCTTCGACGTCGCCGCGATCGCCTCACTGTGTCTCGTGATGGTGGTCATCATGGTCGAGTCGCTCGGCATGTTCCTCGCGCTCGGCGATCTCACGCGCCGCCCCGTCACGCGCGACGACGCCTCGCGCGGCCTGCGCACCGACGGCCTCGGCACGCTGATCGGCGGCATCTTCAACACGTTTCCGCACTCGTCGTTCTCGCAGAACATCGGGCTCGTCGGGATTACGGGCGTGCGCAGTCGCTGGGTCGTGGTGGTGTCGGGCGTGCTGCTGATGCTGCTCGGGCTGCTGCCGAAGCTGGCGAATTTTATCGCGTCAATTCCGGTCGTCGTGCTCGGCGGGGCAGGAATCGCGATGTTCGGGATGGTCGCCGCGACGGGCGTGAAGATTCTCAGCAAGGTCGACTACGAGAGCAAGAACAACCTGCTGATCGTGGCGATCAGCCTCGGCGTCGGCGTGATTCCGCTCGCCGCGCCGACCTTCTTTCACCTGATGCCCTCGTGGGCCGCGCCGCTCACGCACAGCGGCATCACGCTTGCGGCGATTTTCGCGATCGTGCTGAACGCGTTTTTCAATCGTGGGGAGACGATCGAGGAAGTCGAACGGCAGCTCGCCGAGGAGCTGCCGATGAGCCTGCGAACCGGCCAGCGCGACGAATGAACGCGCTTTTGCGCCGGTTGCTTGGGCCGGCCTGCTTGCGGCGGCTGCTTGGGCCGGCTGCTCGCGCCGCTTGCTTGAGCCGGTTGTAGCCTGCGTTACTCCTCCGACCAGAGCTTGCCGGCCGTCGCCCAGTTCTCGCGCTTGACGTCGGTCAGGATGATGTCGACCGAGCCCGGCTGGCAGTTGAGCGTCTCGCAGGTCACGCGCGTGATCGCTTCGACGAACTTGCGTTTCTCGTCGAGCGTTCGCCCTTCGAAAAGCTGGATGTTGAATGTCGGCATGGTGTTTTCTTGAGCAGGGTTGAAAAAATCAGTCGCGATACGAAGCATCGATGCGATCGAGCTTGCGGATGAGCGCCGGCCATTCGAGCGCGCCTTCGATGGCATCGTCGTCGTGGAGCTGGCGCGCCGTGCGATCGACGATCTCAGGCGCCGGCACCGTCAGGTGCGTCTGGCCGGCGAGCGCGCGAAGCTGAATGTCGCATGCCTTGATGAGCATGTCCATCAGCACATAGGCCTCCGCGATGGTGCGCCCGAGCGTCAGCGGGCCGTGATTGCGCAGGAGCATCGCGCGCTTGTCGGCGAGGTTCGCGACGAGGCGCGTGCCTTCGGCCGGCGAGAACGCGAGGCCTTCGTAGTCGTGGTACGCGAGGTGCCCGTGAAAGCGCATCGCGTGCTGGGACGCGGGCAAAAGGCCGCCGGGCTGCGCGGACACCGCGATCGCCTGCGTGACGTGCAGATGCATCACGCACATCGCGTCGACGCGGGCGCGATGCACCGCGCCGTGCAGCGCGAAGCCCGTCGCATTGACCGGGTGCTCGCTCTCGCCGATCACGTTGCCGTCGATGTCGATCTTCACGAGATTCGTCGCGTTCACCTCGTCGAATGCCAGGCCGAACGGGTTGATCAGGAAGCGGCCGGGTTCGCCGGGCACGCTCGCGGAAATGTGCGTGTAGACGACGTCGTCCCAGCCGTTGAGCGCGACGAGCCGGTACGCGGCGGCGAGATCGACGCGCACTGCGCGCTCGGCGTCCGACATGGCGCCCGATGCCGCGATGCGGCGCTCAGGCTGATGGGTGAACGACATGCGAATCTCCGTGGTTGGCGGATGCGTCGGTGCGCTGGATCGTCGCCTGCACGGCCCATGTGGCCAAAACGAACGGCGCGGTCAGCGAAATGATGCCAAGCGACGCGGCCGCGCGCTCGATCAGCACGGCCACGACGATGCCGGCGAGCGTCGCCCGGACACCGTACTTCGACGTGGCGAGCGCGGTGAGCGTCGCGTTGAAGCCGCAGGCGCCGCTTAGCAGCATCGCGTCGGGCGCTCCGGCGAGCGCGTGCAGCGAGAGGCCGACCGTGCTGCCGGCGATCGCCCAGGCTGCATGCGCGGGGCGCGCGGCGCAGAGGCTCACGAGCAGGAGCGTCCCGGCCAGAACACCGCTCGTGAACACGATAGGGGCGAAGCCTGCAAGGATCGCTTCGAGCCATGCCGTCGTCGTGCTTGTTGCCGATGCGGACGCGCCGGACGAGGTTGCATCGGCGAAAAGCGGGAGCCAGCACCACGTCACGATGATCGCAGGACTCGAGTACACCGGCAGCCGGAAGCGCCGCAGCAAGTTCCGGAGCCTCAGCGACAGCGCGGTCGCAAGCATCGCCGACACGATCGCGACGGCGCCCGCCTGCGAGTCGTCGTGGATGAACGTGAAGGCCGCGAGCGCGGCGAGCGCGCCGTTGAAACCATAGAGGTCGTCGCGCATCGTCGGAGAATCAGCGTCCTCGACGATGTACGCGACGATGCCGCCCGTCAGCGCGCCGATGACAAGGGCGCACGCGAGACGCGTGCTGAACGCGCAGACGGCGGCGAATATCAGGACGCCGGTCGCGGCGTTGCGCTGCAGCAGGATCTGGCCGATGCTGCGCGCGAAGCTGCGGAGCTGATCGGTGGACGGAGAATCGGTGAGGAAGGCTGTCGACATGCTTTTGCGGAATCGAAGAGGAGGCGCTAAAGCAGCGCGACGGTCAAGCCGCAAGGATAAGGCAGCACGCGACAGTCGTGCGAGGCGGGCGCGAATATCGGTTATTCGGCGGGGGCTTGCTGGTGGGGAATCGCGGAGGAATTGCGGTTGGCTCTTGAGGCGGGAATACGGCCGAGATTTGCGGCCGGCACTCGCTCGTGCGGCTCGACGGCGGTGGCCAACGGAGCGAACTTACGGCTGCGACGTGCGCGCAGGCGCCTGAGGACTGACATTCTAGGATTGGGCGCCGGGAGCCAGCGGCTTTGCACCTGGCCCTGAATTCGCCGATGACGTCCGGTCTTGGCACGGAAACGTTGGGCCTGAGCCGGTCAAAGCGCAACCATGCCTCAGGCCATGCACGGACAAGCGGCCCGAAATGAGGAATCGACGGCGGTGGCGCGCTCAACCAGAGCCGCGCGCGCCCCTTAGCGACCGATCAGCTAATCGCGATCTGCATCCACGGATCGACTTCGGCCGGATACAAGCGCGACATTTCCTCGCCAATCCGAATGATCTCGTGGATGTTGTCCCGGAAATTCGGGCTTTTTTCGTAGCTGATGTACGTCGCGTCCACGACGGCGGACAACGTGAACAGCGTGAACGCGATTTTTTCGAGAATGGGGTAGCGATGGGGCATGGCGGGTTCCTTATTTCCGCCGTGATTGTAACAGAATGTAGGGGTTTTCCCGTACACGCCAAAATTGCCAATTTCCGTTGAACGGCAAACGGCAAATATTCCGGCAAACAATCCCATCCGGTGACTGTCTGCAAAAGGCAATCCTAACAAGGGCGAGCGACCCGACCGCACCTTTCGAACAAAACTTTTCCAACCGAAACGACCGCCCGGCGACGTTGTGTCATCGACACAAATCCACAAAGGAACGATCGAGAGAGGACTAAGGGTTTATACTTACTTAAATCAAATGATTTTCACTGGAGTTTCCAAATGGTCTCGATCGTCATGTGCGCTGCTGCTGCCGTTATCTTTGTCGCGACCGGCGTGCTCAAAGTCATGTATCACACGCAGAACCGTCCTCAGCATTGAAGTTTCGCGTTGCGAAGTACACGTCGCGCATCCGCACCAGACAAGGACAATCAGCCGAGTAAACGCCCTCCGCCCGGGCCCGTCCGTCAAAGAGCGGGGCAGCGAGCGGATGAAAAGCACCTGCATCGAGTTCAGGCTGCTTTAGGTCCCCGATCCGCAACCGGCTTTGCCGTCGGCGCGTCGTCGCCTTCGTACAGTTTTTCCAGATCTTCGGGATCGTCGCCCTTTCCGTTCAGCACGTCCGCCATCCGCTGACGATCGACCGAGCCCACCCAGCGAGCAATCGCCACCGTACCGACCGCGTTACCGATCGTGTTGGTAATCGCCCTTGCTTCCGACATGAAGCGATCCACGCCCAGCAGCAGCACCATCCCTGCGACCGGAATCTTGCCCATCGAAGCCAGCGTGGCGGCAAGCGTGATGAACCCCGACCCTGTCACCCCCGCCGATCCTTTCGACGTCAGCAACAGCACACCCAATATGACGATCTGATCGGTCATCGAAAGCGGCGTGTTGGTCGCCTGCGCGATGAAGATCGCGGCCATCGTGTAGTAGATGCACTGGCCGTCGGGATTGAACGTCAGGCCCGCGGGCACCACGAGACCCACCACCGGCTTCGACACGCCCAGGTGCTCCAGCTTGCGCATCAGTTGCGGCACCACCGATTCCGATGAACTCGTCCCCAGCACCGTGAAAAGCTCGTCCTTGATGTACTTCAGGAACTTCCACAGGCTGAAGCCCGAGAGCCGCGCGATCATACCCAGCACGATCGTGACGAACAGGAAGCAGGTGATGTACATCGTGCCCATCAGCTTGCCGAGCGACACGATCGATCCCAGCCCGTACTTCCCGACCGTGAACGACATCGCGCCGAACGCCGCAAGCGGCGCGAGCCGCATGATCATCCCGACGACGCTGAACACGCCGTGCGTGAACGAATCGAGGAAATCGACGACCGGCTTCGCACGCGCCGCGCCGATGTGCGATAGCGCGATCCCGAACAGCGTCGCGAAGACGAGGATCTGCAGGATGTCGTTCTTCGCGAGCGCATCGACGATGCTCGTCGGCACGAGATGCATCACGAACGCGATGAACCCCTCCGGCTTGGCCGCGGCCGCCGTGTAATTGGCGATCGCGTGCGTGTCGAGCTGCGACGCGTCGATGTTCATGCCCTTGCCCGGCCCGACCACGTTCACGACGACGAGACCCAGCGCCAGCGCGAACGTCGAGAGCACCTCGAAGTAGATCAGCGCACGCACGCCGACGCGCCCCAGTTCCTTCATGTTCTCCATCCGCGCGATGCCGAGCACGACCGTCGCGAAGATGATCGGCGCAAAGACCATCTTGATCAGCTTGATGAAGATGTCCCCGAGCGGCTTGAAGTCCGCCGCCATGTTGGGATAGAACCAACCCAGCGCGACGCCGGCAAACACGCCGATCAGCACCTGGACGTACAGTTTTCCGAAGAAGTGGCGCATCGTTGTCTCCTGAATCATTTATATGGGTGCGAGCGGGGCTTCGGGTCGCGCTTCGCGTGTTGCGTCTTGCTCGCCGGCGTAATCGCCCGGGCTCCGCAGAACACCGCGCAGGAACCCAGTTCGGCTTCGATCAGCAAAAGCCGGTTGTATTTCGCGACTTGTCGCCATCGCGCAGTTCGAACGCATCGCGCGCGCCGGTCGATGCGCCGGACGGCGCCACCGCGAACCCTTTTGAACCATCGTCGAGCGCGACCTGTGCCGCGACGGTCGGATTGCCTCGGGAATCGAGCAGCTCGAAGCCCTTGACCTCCTGAATCCGTGTCATGTCGTCCCTCACTGAATTTGCGCGATGCGCAGCAAGTTGGTGGTACCGGGCGTGCCGAACGGCATGCCCGCGGAAATGACGACGGTCTGTCCCGTCTCGCCGAACCCTTCATCGCGGACGGTGGCGCATGCCAGTTCGCTGACTTCGAGCAGATCGATCACTTCGTCGCAGAGGACCGGGTGGACGCCCCAGGCCAGCGCCAGGCGCCGGGCCGTGGCTTGCCGGGGCGTCATGCCGATGATCGGCGCGGCCGGCCGCTCGCGCGCCATGCGCAGAGCCGAATAGCCGGAGCTCGTGTAGGCGACCGTCGCGACCGCGTTGAGCAGGCCGGTGACGTGGCGCATCGCGTAGCCGATTGCGTCCGCCGTGTTCGCGCGCGGCGCCGCGTGCGAGGCCGCGATGACTTCCCGGTAGTAGGGATCGCTCTCGGTCTGCGCGATGATGAGGTCCATCGTCCGGACGGCTTCGACCGGATACTTGCCGCTCGCCGATTCCGCCGACAGCATCACCGCGTCCGCGCCGTCGTAGATGGCGGTGGCCACGTCGGAGGCTTCGGCGCGCGTCGGGACGGGCGCCGTGACCATCGACTCCAGCATCTGCGTGGCGACGATCACAGGTTTCCCGGCCTTGCGGCAAGCGCGCACGATGCGCTTCTGGATCGCCGGCACCTGCTCGGCGGGCATCTCCACGCCGAGGTCGCCGCGCGCGACCATCACGGCGTCGGCTTCGTCGACGATCGCATCGAGGCTGCCGATCGCCGCCGGCTTCTCCAGTTTCGCGACGATGCCGATGCGATCCCCGACGATCTCCCGCACCTCCCGAATGTCCTCCACGCGCTGCACGAACGACAGCGCCAGCCAGTCGATGCCGAGCGTCAGGCCGAATTCGAGATCGCGGCGATCCTTGTCGGTCATCGCGGAGAGCGGCAGGACGACGTCCGGCACGTTGACGCCCTTGCGCTCCGAAAGCGGCCCTCCGACCACGACCGATGTCTCCGCAAAGTCTGCCCCGCAGCGTTCGACGCGAAGCTGCACGCGGCCGTCGTCGAGCAGAAGGTTCGTTTCGGGCTTGAGCGCTGCGAAAATCTCCGGATGCGGCAGCGCCACGCGATTCGTGTCGCCGGGCGTGCTGGCGTCGAGGTCAAGCCGGAACGCGGCACCCTTTTCGAGATGAATCGGCCCGTTCGCAAAGGTGCCAATGCGCAGCTTCGGGCCTTGCAGGTCGAGCAGCACGCCGACGGGCCGTCCGGCATCCTGTTCGATCGACCGGATGATTTCCAGGCGGCGCTGATGATCTTCGTGCGTGCCGTGGCTGAAGTTGAGCCGGAAGACATCGGCTCCGGCGTGGAACAGCGCTTCGATGGTTTCGCGGCTCGTGCTCGCGGGACCGAGGGTCGCGACGATTTTTGCGTTTCGATTGCGGCGCATCTTTAGACTCCGGGGAAGATCGCCGTCGTGAGCGGCAATGAAAATGGCATGAAAGTCGTTGACGTTCGTGAGCGCCGGCCCGGGGTGACGACCGAGTCGCCGAGCGCCTGGAAAAATCCGTGTGCATCGTTGTTTTCGAGGCGATCCGCGGGACGGATGCCGCGCTCTCGCGCCCTCGAAAGGCTGTCCGGCATGAGCACGGCCCTGGCGATTTCCTCCTGTCCGTCTACGCCGTCCGTATCGCCCGCAATCGCGAAGACGCCGGGCTCGCCGTTCAGCGCGACGCCGAGCCCCAGTAGGAATTCGACGTTGCGTCCGCCCCTGCCGTCGCCGCGAATCGTGACTGTCGTCTCGCCGCCCGAGAGCAGCACGCAGGGCGCCTTGAACGGCTGGCCGCGCCGCCACACCTGCTTCGCGATCCCAGCCATGACCGCGCCGACATCGCGTGCCTCGCCTTCGATCGAATCGCCCAGAATGTGCGCGTCGATGCCCGCCGCCCGCGCTTCGCGCGCGGCGGCTTCGAGCGCGAGCTGAGGCGTCGCGATCAGATGGGTTTCGATGTGAGGCAAGCGGGGATCGCCGGGTATCGGCGACTCCGTCCGGCCGCTTTCGAGCAGCGCGGTCACGGCAGGCGACACGTCGATCGCGTAGCGCTTGAGGATGGCGAGCGCGTCCGTGCAGGTCGTCGGGTCGGGCACGGCCGGGCCGGAGGCGATGTCGCTGGCGGCCCTGCCAGGAAGTCGGGGACGCGCGGCGCGGGGCTGGGCAATCGCGATCGCGGCGCTGAACATCTCCTTCAGCAAGCGGTCGATGGCTGGCTGGTCGGGTGCGGCCGAAGGCGCGGAAGAAGTCGAGTCCTTCATCCGGCGTCCCGCGCAGTGACGACGACGACGGATGACGGGAAATGGGTCGGGATAAACATCTTGTCTCCTGCTTTGTTTTCTACCGCGTAGGGACGAGCGCCGTCCGCCGCGTGACGCTGCGGCTCTTGTGTACGGGTGTGTTCGCGAAGTCTCTACGCGCAGGGGCAGGTCCGGCCTGCTGGCCGGACCCCGGCGTACTTACGCGACGGCCTTCGCCGCCGACGCCTCGGCCTTGTCGAGCAGCGCGCAGACAGCCGCCGTAACTTGCGCCGTGGTCGCCGTGCCGCCGAGGTCGCGCGTATGGAGCGACGTGTCGGCGGTGACGGCTTCGACGGCCTGCATCACGCGCCTGGCAGCATCGAATTCGCCGAGGTGTTCCAGCAGCATCACGACCGACCAGAACGTGCCGACCGGATTCGCCAAGCCCTTGCCCATGATGTCGAATGCAGAACCGTGGATCGGCTCGAACATCGACGGATAGCGGCGCTCCGGATCGATGTTGCCCGTCGGCGCGATGCCGAGACTGCCCGCGAGCGCCGCGGCGAGGTCGCTGAGGATGTCGGCGTGCAAATTCGTGGCGACGATCGTGTCGAGCGTCGCGGGGCGGTTGATCATGCGCGCCGTCGATGCATCGACCAGTTCCTTGTCCCACGTGACGTCGGGGAATTCCTTCGAAATTTCGAGCGCGATTTCGTCCCACATCACCATCGCGTGGCGTTGCGCGTTGCTTTTCGTGATGACGGTCAGCAGCTTGCGCGGACGGGACTGTGCCAAGCGAAACGCGAACCGCATGATCCGCTCGACCCCGGCGCGTGTCAGGATCGAGACGTCCGTTGCCGCTTCGATCGGATGACCCTGGTGAACACGGCCGCCGACGCCCGAATATTCGCCCTCCGAGTTCTCCCGCACGATCACCCAGTTCAGGTCCTCAGGCTGGCAGCGCTTGAGCGGGCCGTCGATGCCGGGCAGGATGCGCGTCGGGCGGACGTTCGCGTATTGATCGAGGCCCTGGCAAATCTTGAGACGCAGACCCCACAGCGTGATGTGGTCGGGAATGTCCGGATCGCCCGCCGAGCCGAACAGGATCGCATCCTTGCCGCGGATCGCATCGAGACCATCTTCCGGCATCATCACGCCGTTCTTGCGGTAGTAGTCGCCGCCCCAGTCGAAGTTTTCGAACTCGAATGCGAACGACTGGGCCGTGCTCGCAAGCGCTTCGAGCACTTGCTGGCCCGCGGGAACGACTTCCTTGCCGATGCCGTCGCCAGGGATGGTTGCGATGCGATACGTTTTCATGTCTCCGTCCTTCAGGTGTTGTGGTGTGAGTGCACTTTACCCATCTCTGGACGTAAAAACCGTCGCTCGATTCAAAGCATCCTTAACTTTTATTCACAAGTGGGCACCCCCATAATGGACGAATTGCTACGTTAATATTCTCGTGACCCAGGACAGGAGGAGTAATGAATCCATCGGAAAACATCGACAAGCTGATCGCCAGCATCACCGACTGGCGCGGCGAAACGTTCGCCAGCGTGCGCAAATGCATCCTCGAAGCGGACGCCGAGATCATCGAAGAATGGAAGTGGATGGGAAGCCCGGTGTGGTCGCGCGACGGAATCATCGCGGTCGCCAATGCACACAAAGGCAAGGTGAAGCTGACCTTCAACAACGGGGCGAGCCTCGCGGACCCTGACAAGCTATTCAACGCGGGTCTCGAAGGCAATCAGCGGCGGGCGATCGATTTTTTCGAAGGCGACAAGGTCAATAAGCGCGCGCTGAAGAATCTTGTCCGCGCGGCTATCGAATTCAATCAGGCTAAAACGAAGAAGAAAGCGCCTGCGGGCGCTCGAAAGAAAGTGCAGAAGGACACAACGGCTTAACTACGCGACACCGTACAATCCGCCGACGAACACTCCGAGCGCCGATGAAACGGAATGATGTTCTTCGGTGGACTTTTAGCGACGCACTGGCAGGCCCAATACGTCTCGTCGCCGATCACGTGTTTCGTGAGGACGCAGTTGTCCGCGCAATCGTCGCTTTGGCATCCGAATACGGCGCCGTCGGCGTTATTCGAATCGAGGATGCACCACACGTTGCACAAGCCGCAATGGGCGGATCGGAGGATGTCCTTGAGCGCGGCTGGATACTCCGACCGTTCGAGCGCGCGCACGACGGTTTCACCCCCTTCATTGATCACAGTAAGGAGCTTGCCAACTACCTTGACCATGCTCGACTCCCCGAGAGATGACGTTTTCTGAGCGGATTTTCACTCCTAGTCTACGGTAGGTGGCGAATGTGGAAGCTTCCAATCGATTCCCGTAATGGTGCGGATAGATCGATGCTATTTTCACGCTAAGGAATTTGATTTGCTGCGCCGTGTCATACGACAGAGACAAGGCAGCTATCAATGCTCAAAGCGTTTGCCTTGCAACGCAACAAAATTCAAGCGCTCTATAGCCGCGCCCTATCACCTGCATTGCAGGAATCGACTACAGTTGATCGCGACTCGCGCATATATTTAGCTGGCGGACTCTCGCCCGACGCGAGCCGTGCTCCTTCAATGCAAGCGAACATCGAGCGCCTCGAGCGACTAACGGCAGGCGCTAAACCTTCGATACACCGCAAAAGTCTGACGCACTCAATAGAACAGGTAGTGGGTAGGTCCTCATAGGAGATAACTCATGTCTGACGAAGCAAAGTGCCCGTTCAACCATGCCGCCGGCGGCGGCACGACGAACCGCGACTGGTGGCCCGAGCAGCTACGGCTGGACCTCCTCGCCCAGCACTCCACGAAATCCAATCCGCTCGGCGACAGCTTCAACTACGCCGAAGCGTTCAAGCGCCTCGATCTGGCCGCGGTCAAGAAAGACCTAGCCGCGCTGATGACCGATTCGCAGGAGTGGTGGCCTGCGGACTTCGGCCACTACGGGCCGCTGTTCATCCGCATGGCGTGGCACAGCGCAGGCACGTACCGCATCGGCGACGGGCGCGGCGGCGCCGGACGCGGACAGCAGCGTTTCGCCCCGCTCAACAGTTGGCCGGACAACGTGAGCCTCGACAAGGCCCGGCGCCTTCTCTGGCCGATCAAGCAGAAGTACGGCCAGAGCCTTTCCTGGGCGGATCTGCTGATCCTGACGGGCAACGTCGCGCTGGAGACAATGGGCTTCAAGACCTTCGGTTTCGGCGGCGGCCGCGAAGACGTGTGGGAGCCGGATCAGGACGTCTACTGGGGCAATGAAAAGACGTGGCTCGGCGGCGACGTCCGCTACGGCAAAGGCGCGGCCGGCAGCCCCGAAGACGAAGGCGTGATCGTAGCCGATGCAGAATTGCACGGCGCCGAAAGCAGCCGCACCGACAATGGCCGCAACCTGGAGAATCCGCTGGGCGCGGTGCAGATGGGCCTGATCTACGTGAACCCGGAAGGCCCCGACGGCAATCCGGACCCGAATGCGGCGGCGCACGATATCCGCGAAACCTTCGCGCGCATGGCGATGAACGACGAGGAAACCGTCGCGCTGATCGCGGGCGGCCACACGTTCGGCAAGACGCACGGCGCCGGGCCTGCCGATAACGTCGGTCCCGAACCGGAAGCCGCTGGACTCGAAAACATGGGTCTCGGCTGGAGGAGCAGTTTCGGCAGCGGCAAGGGCGGCGATACGATCACGAGCGGGCTGGAAGTGACCTGGTCCAGCACCCCGACGCAATGGGGCAACGGCTTCTTCCAGAATCTCTTCGGTCACGAATGGGAACTGACGAAGAGCCCGGCCGGCGCGAATCAGTGGGTCGCGAAGAACGCCGACGCGACGATCCCGCACGCACACGACCCGTCGAAAAAGCTGCTGCCGACGATGCTGACCACCGATCTGTCGCTGCGCTTCGATCCGGCTTACGAGAAGATCTCGCGCCGCTTCCTGGAGAACCCCGACCAACTAGCCGATGCCTTCGCCCGCGCCTGGTTCAAGCTGACGCACCGCGACATGGGACCGCGCGTCCGCTATCTCGGGCCGGAAGTGCCTGCTGAAGAACTGCTGTGGCAGGACCCGATTCCGGACGTCGATCATCCTCTCGTCGATGAGCAGGACATCGCCTCGCTCAAGCAGAAGATCCTGGCGTCGGGGCTGTCCGTGTCGCAACTGGTGACGACGGCGTGGGCGTCGGCATCGACGTTCCGCGGCGGCGACAAGCGTGGCGGCGCCAATGGCGCGCGCATTCGCCTCGCGCCGCAAAAGGACTGGGCGGTCAACCAGCCCGAGCAACTGGCGAAGGTGCTGAGCGTCCTCGAAGGCATCCAGCGCGATTTCAACGGCGCGCAATCCGGCGGCAAGAAGATTTCGATCGCCGACCTGATCGTGCTGGGCGGGAGCGCCGGTATCGAGCAGGCGGCGGACAAGGCCGGTCAGAAGCTCACTGTGCCGTTCACGCCGGGACGCATGGACGCGTCGCAGGAACAAACCGACGTCGAGTCCGTCTCGGCCCTCGAACCGCTTGCCGACGGCTTCCGCAACTACAAGGGCAAGAGCCGCGTGTCGGCGGAGGCGCTGCTCCTCGACAAGGCGCAACTGCTGACGCTGACCGCGCCCGAGATGACGGTGCTGATCGGCGGCTTGCGGGTGCTGAACGTCCACGCGGGACAGGACGCGCAGGGTGTGTTCACAAAACAACCGGAGACGCTCACCAACGACTTCTTCCGCAACCTGCTCGATATGGGAACGGAGTGGAAGCAGCTCTCCCTGGACGTGTTCGAGGCACATGACCGCAAGAGCGGCGAGCGCACCTGGACGGGCAGCCGCGTCGACTTGATCTTCGGTGCGCACGCGCAGCTTCGGGCGCTGAGCGAAGTCTATGCAAGCGAGGACGGGAAGGAGAAGTTCACCAAGGACTTTGTCGCAGCATGGGTCAAGGTGATGAACCTCGACCGGTTCGACCTTGCGACCTGAGGCCGCTTCGCCCCGTCGGGGTTGTTTTCCTGACGGGGCGGTTCGTTTTACGACGGACAAACCGCGCGTTAATTCTCAATCCCCGCATGCAGGCTCAGGAACTCGCCCATCCGGCGCCGGGCCAGTTCCGGACGAATCAGCACGCCAGCCGCGTCGGACTTTCTGAACACGTCCGCGTAGTGCAGCGCGGATCTCGCCGACTGCATGCCGCCTGCCATCGAAAAGTGACTCTGATGGCCGTTGAGCCACGCAAGGAACACGACGCCCGCCTTGTAATACTTCGTCGGCGCGACGAACAATTCGCGCGATAGAGCGACCGTCGGCGTGATCAACGCGTGATAGCGGTCCACGTCCCCCGCCGCGAGCGCGACGAGCGCCCGCGATGCCACCGGCGCAATCGGATCGAAGATGCCGAGCAGCGCATGTGACTTGCCGGTGCTATCGCCCGCGATCAGGTCGCCGTAGTTGTAGTCGTCGCCGGTGAACATCGCCACGCCCTCGGGAAGCTGCGCTCTCAACTGGCGCTCGTATTCCGCGTTCAGCAGCGACATCTTGATGCCCTCGATTTTGCCGCTGTGCTGCCGGATGATGTCGAGCACCGTCGCCATCGCGGTGCTGACGTCGCTGCTGCCCCAGTATCCAGCGAGGGAAGCGTCGAACGCATCGCCGAGCCAGTGGAGCACGACCTTGTTGCGCGACGCGGAGATGACCGCGTCATAGACCTTCTTGTAATCGTCGGCGGAGCGCGCGGCTGCACATAATGCGCGACTCGCCATCATGACCGGTCGTCCGCCCGCCGACTCGACGACTTCGAACTGCTCGCCGTACGCCGCGATGATGTCCGAGAGCGAATGGCGGCGCGTGTTATCCAGATGATCCGTGCCCGCCCCGCACGCGAGATCGGCGCCCGGAATCGTGCGTGCATGAGCAACGCTGCGCCGGATCAATTCGGCAGCAGTCGGCCAGCCGATTCCCATGCCGCGCTGCGCCGTGTCCATCGCTTCGGCGACCTTGAAGCCGAGCCCGTAGAGATACTCGCGAAACGCCAGCGTCGCGTCCCAGTCGACGCGCGGCGAGTCGCCCCACGGCTCGTAAGCGAAGCGCGGATCGACGACGACGTGCGCCGCCGCATACGCGATGCGATTGAACGAAGGAACCGTCGCGGGCGCCACGGCGTCTTCGCGTTGCTGCATGACGTACGTCCCGGTCGCGCCGTCGTGCTCTGGCAAATTGATCTTCATGAGAGCCTCTCAATGTCTGGATTGGATGATCATGTCGGCGGCTTTTTCGGCGACCATGATCGTTGGTGCATTCGTGTTGCATGACGGCACGAACGGCATGATCGATGCGTCCACCACGCGCAGTCCTTCGAGGCCGATGAGCCGGAGATCGGGCGTCACGACGCTGTCTGGATCGCTCGCGGCGCCCATGCTGCACGTGCCGACCGGATGGTGGTCGGTCTTCGCGTTGGCACATGCGTACTCGAACAGTTCCTGATCCGAGTTCGCGCGTGAACCGGGGAGGATTTCGCTTTGCACGTAGCGCCTCATCGCAGGCGCGCCGATGATGTCGCGTGCAAGGCGCAATCCCTTGATCGCCATGTCGCGATCGTGGGGATCGGACCAGTAGTTCGGATCGAGCAACGGCGCGGCCGCGGGATCGGAACTCGACAGCCTGACGGTTCCGCGCGAACGTGGCCGCAGATAGGCCGTATTCAACGTGACACCGGCGTTCTTGAGCTTCGCGATGCCCGCTTCGATGCCTGACCCCAGCCCGAGGTGAAACTGGATATCGGGCGACCGGTCGCGCGACGGCGAATCGCGGTCCGCGTACCAGAATCCGCCGGTCTCGAAGAGGCTCGATGCGACCGGCCCCTTCTTCAGCACCAGATACTGCAGCGCGGCCCAGGCGGCGTTATGCAGCTTGTTGTATTTGTCGTAGGTGTGGTCGCCCGTGCACTCCGCGATGACGAAGAGGTCCAGATGATCCTGCAGGTTCTCGCCGATGCCTCGCAAATCGTGAACCGGTTTCACACCGACCGATTCCAGATGCGCAGCCGGCCCGATCCCCGATTGCATCAGCAGCTTCGGCGACCCGATCGCGCCCGATGACACGATGACCTCGCGCGCGGCGAGAACGGTTTGCGGATCGCGGCTGTCACCGACGACGATCTCGACGCCGATAGCCCGCTTCGCCTCGACGAGCACGCGCAACGTTCTGGCCTGCATCCATACAGTGAGATTCGAACGCCCGAGCACGGGCTTGACGAACCCCGTCGCAGCGGACGACCGGCGCGCATCGAGTTGCGTCAACTGGTAATAGCCGAGGCCCTCCTGGCACGCGCCGTTGAAATCGGGGTTGAACGGAATGCCCAGTTCCTGTCCCGCCTGAAAGAACGCTTCGCAGATCGGCAACGGGCTGATCGGATTCGACACTCCGAGCGGTCCGCCGTACGCGTGATACTCGTTGGCGAAGCGCTGGTTGTTCTCCGAGCGCTTGAAGTAGGGCAGCACGTCGCGATAGGACCAGCCGGTCGCGCCGGCCTTGAGTTCCCAGTCGTCGTAGTCGGCGGGGACGCCGCGCGTGTAAAGCTGCGCGTTGATGGACGAGCCACCGCCGATCACCTTCGCCTGCGTGAAGCGCAGGACGCGATTGTTGAGATGCTTCTGCGGCACGGTGTGCCATCCCCACGAGCCGATCCCCTTTGTCATCTTCGCGAAGCCCGCGGGCATCGCGAAGAAAGGATGGCGGTCGGAGCCGCCGGCTTCGAGCAGCAGGACCTTGACCGCCGGATCGGCGGAGAGCCGGTTGGCAAGCACGCATCCCGCCGAGCCGCCGCCCACGATCACGTAGTCGAATGTCGTCGTTTTCATGTCAGTCAACTTCTCAAAAGACGGGAATGGAGAGACCGCCATCCACGTTCAGAACGCTTCCCGTGGAGAACCGGAACGTGCCGTCGGCGAGAGCGGCGACCGCCTTTCCGACCTCCGCGCTTTCGCCCCATCGACCGCTTGGCACGAGGCCTTCCGCGAAGCGCGCCTCGTACTTTTGCGCGACGCCCTCCGTCATCGGCGTTCGGATGATCCCGGGCCGCACTTCGAATACGGCGATTCCCGCGCTTGCGAGCCGTAACGCGAGAAGCCGCGTCATCATCGGCAGGGCGGATTTGGAGAGGCAGTACTCCGCCCGCTCGGGCGACGCCATTTCCGCCGACACCGACGACACCGTGATGATCGAGCGTGGATGGCTGGATTCGGTCGATGCCATGTGCCGCGCGACCGCCTGCGACATGAAGAACGTGCCGCGCAGGTTCACGCCGACGACCATGTCGAACGCTTGCGGCGACACGTCGAGCAGATCACCGCGACTCGGCGAGCCGATACCTGCGTTGTTCACAAGACACTCGATGCTTCCGTTGAAGCGAACTGCCTTGCGAACCACATCGGCGTGGGACTCGACTTCGTTCAGATTGCTCTGCACGAAAAGCGCCTTTCGTCCGCGCGCTTTCACCATTGCGCACGTTTCGTCGACATCTTCATCACGCACGATGTCGGTAAAGACGACGTCGAATCCCCGCGCCGCCATCTCGACACAAACGGCCCGGCCGATGCCTCTGCGTCCGCCGGTTATCAACGCGGTCGGCGACCGCGATTCGGAATCACTCATGGCTGCCCCTCAGCGAATGCGCTCTTCGGTCTCGGCGTCGAACAGCACGAGCTTCGACAGGTCCACGCGCAATTCGCACTTTTCTCCCGGCGCATGCGGCATATCCGCGCCGAGCCGCGCCGACACTTCCATGCCGCCCATTTCGAGCACGGCGAGCGTGTCAGGGCCGGTCGGTTCGAGGACGAGAATCGTGACCGGCACATTGCGCAGCGCCGAAGCGGACCGCTCGTTCTCGACGCCGATCGCTTCCGGCCGCAAGCCCGCGAGGACCTTCTTCCCGGCGTACCGCGCAACGGCATCGGGTTGCGGCGGCAACTCGACGTCGATCGTCTTGTCGCCTTCGCCGAGCAGGAGATGCAGCGCGCCATTCTTGCCCGCGATCCGCGCGGGAATCAGGTTCATCGACGGCGACCCCATGAAGGTCGCGACGAAGGTATTCGCCGGCGTGTTGTACACCTCGGAGGGCGTGCCCAACTGCTGAAGAATGCCACCCTTCATCACGGCGATACGCGTGGCGAGCGTCATTGCTTCGATCTGGTCGTGCGTCACGTAGACGATCGTCGAGCCGAGCCGCTGATGCAGCTTCTTGATCTCGGTGCGCATATCGACGCGCAGCTTCGCATCGAGATTCGAGAGCGGTTCGTCGAAGAGGAAGATCTTCGGATTGCGGACCAGCGCGCGGCCCATCGCGACGCGCTGACGTTGACCACCAGACAACTGGCCCGGCCGCCGATTCAGCAGGTGTTCGATCTGCAGAAGCTTGGCCGCATCCTGCACCGACTTTTCACGGTCGGCTTTCGGAACCTTGCGCATTTCAAGGCCGAAACTGATGTTCTGCGCGACCGTCATGTTCGGGTACAGGGCGTAGCTCTGGAACACCATCGCGATGTCGCGTTCGCTCGGATGAAGATCGTTCACCTGGTCGTCGTCGATGCGGATCTCGCCGCTCGAGATCGTGTCGAGACCCGCGATCAGTGAAAGCAGCGTGGATTTTCCGCAGCCCGAAGGTCCGACGAGCACCAGAAAGTCGCCATCGTTCACGTCGATGTTGATTTCGCGCAGGATCTCGGTCGGACCGTAGGCCTTGCGTACTTTAGAAATGTGCAGAGAAGACATGTTTACCCCTTGACCGAGCCGGCCATCAGACCGCGAACGAAGAATCGACCACCCACGACATACACGAGCAGCGTGGGCAACGCGGCAATCATTGCCGTCGCCATCTGGACGTTGTATTCCTTGACACCAGTCGATGTGTTGACAATGTTGTTTAGCGCCACCGTGATCGGCGCGGAACTGCCCGTCGTGAACGATGCGCCAAACAGGAAGTCGTTCCAGATATTGGTGAACTGCCAGATCACCGTCACGGTAATGATCGGGATGGAATTCGGCAGCAGGATCCGGAAGAAAATACGAAAGAAGCGCGCACCGTCGATCATCGCTGCCTTGACCAGCTCGTCGGGAAACGCGATGTAGTAGTTCCGGAAGTACAGCGTGGTGAAGCACAGTCCATACACCACGTGGACGAACACCAGTCCCGGAATCGATTGCGCAAGACCGACCTTGCCGAGAAACGACGCCATCGGGATCAGCACAATCTGAAACGGGATAAAGCAGCCGAACAGGACCAACCCGAAGAGCGTGTTGGCCCCCTTGAAACGCCACTTGGTCAGCACATAGCCATTGAGCGCACCGATGAGTGTCGATAGTGCGACCGCGGAAAAGACCATTCGGAACGAATTCCAGAAGAAGCCCTTGACGCCCGAGCAGTCGAGGCCCACGCACGCGGAGCCCCACGCCTTCTGCCACGCCTCGGTCGTCCACTGGTGGGGCAGCGCAAGAATGTTCCCCGCATAGACCTCGGGCAGCGGCTTGAACGAGGTCAGCATCATCACGAGCAGCGGCACGAGATACACCACGGCCGTAATGAGCAGAAGCGTGTATATGAAGATTCGTGAGATGTAGTCATGCTTGCCGACCACCATCTGCGAGTCAAAAGTTTTAGCCATCACTGTCTCCTTGAGGCTGTGGATATTCGTTCAATGGCCGTCGTTCTTGCGACGCGGTCTCATCTCGGAGTAAAGGTACGGAACCATGATGGCCGCCACCGTGCAGAGCATCATCACGGCGCTTGCGGCGCCCATGCCCAGTTCGTTTCGAGTGAAGGTGAACGAGTACATGAAGGTGGAAGGCAATTCGGTTGAGTAACCAGGGCCTGCACCGGTCAGCGCGATCACCAGTTCATAGCTCTTCACAGCCAGGTGGACAAGAATCACAAAAGCTGAAATAAAGACCGGACGCAACTGCGGAATGACGATCCGTCGGTAGATTGCAGGCATGCGCGCACCGTCGATCGATGCGGCCTTGATCATCTCCTGGTCGATGCCTCTGAGGCCCGCGAGAAACATCGCCATGACGAAACCTGAGGCTTGCCAGACCGCGGCAATCACCACCGTGAAGATAGCCATCTGGTCGTCGATGATCCAGTTGAATTCGAAGCTCGACCAACCCCAGTCGTGGAAGAGCTTCGTCAGGCCGAGCCCCGGATTGAGAATCCACTTCCACGCCGTTCCCGTGACGATGAACGACAGCGCCATCGGGTAGAGGAACAGCGCGCGGAGGCCGCCTTCAGCGCGGATTCGCTGGTCGAGCAGGATGGCAAGGCCAAGCCCGAGCGCCATGCATAACACGACGTACAGCGATGCGTAGATGCCCAGGTTGTTGATCGCGACTTGCCAACGAGGGTGCTCCCAGACGCGCGAGTACTGAAGGAAGCCCGCCCAGTTAAAGTTGGCGAAGGCCCGCGAGCGGGTGAACGACAACACCGTCGTCCACGCGATGAACCCGTACACGAAGACGAGCGTGATGACGAGCGTCGGACTGAGAACGAGCTTCGGCAGGATCGCTTCGAAGCGGTTGCGCAGCGACGAACGCTTTATCGCCGTTCGCGTGCTGGGCGAGGTTGCTGCGGGGGCGGAAGGCGCCACGTGGGCGCGATTTTGAAATGACATGGCATCACCTGAACGTCGAGTACAGCGGATGGGACGGATGCCGCGTGCGGCATCCGACTCGCCGGGGCAAGCGCTACTTCGAATTGTTCACAGCGGACACGAGCGCCTTCACGGCGTCCGCGGACGACTGGTTCGAATTGAAGAAGTGCGTCACCACGTCGTACACGGCGGTTTTCGGGCCGTCGGGCATCGCGTGACCGTGGGCGAAACTGCCGACCATCGCGTCGGCCTTCAGCGCCGAGCGCAAGTCGGTCATCGACTTCTTGCCGCATTCGTCGAAGCCGTCTTCCGGCACGTCGAGCCGCGCCGGAATCGAGCCCTTGATCTGGTTGAAGCGGGCCTGGACGCCCTTGTCCATGATGGTCGAGGCGAACGCCTGCTCGCCCGGCACGCTCGCTTCACCCTTCTTGAACGTCGCGAACTGGTCCGTGTTGAAGATAAAAGTGCCTTCGGTGCCGGGATACTGGAAGCACAGGTAATCGACGTTGGCCTTCTTCCCTGCCGATGCGAATTCGCCCTTGGCCCAGTCGCCCATGATCTGCATCGCGGCCTTGCCGCTGATGACCATCGACGTCGCGAGGTTCCAGTCGCGTCCCGGGAAGTTCGGATCGACCATGCCGCGCAACGCGCGCATCTGGTCGAACGCCTTTTCCATCGTCTTCGATCCGAGCGCGCCGGTGTCGAGCTTGACGAGCGCCTGCTGGTAGAACTTCGGGCTGCCCGCGGACATCACGGCGCTGTCGAAGATCGTTGCTTCCTGCCACGGCTGGCCGCCGTGCGCGAGCGGGATATAGCCGGCCTTTCGGATCGCGGCTGCGGCCGTCACGAGTTCGTCGAAGGTTTTCGGCGGCGCGAGCTTGAGTTCATCGAAAATCTTCTTGTTGGCCCAGATCCAGTTCGTGCGATGCACGTCGACCGGCGCGGCAATCCAGTGGCCGTCCACTTTCGAGAAGCGCTGGATCGGCGGCGGCACGAGCTTGTCCCAGCCTTCCTTCGTCGCGACCGGATCGAGGTTCGCGAGATAGCCTTCGGCCGCGTACTCGGGAATCGTGAAGCCGAGCATCTGGATCGCGTCAGGCGGATTGTTCGACGCCACGCGCGCCTTCAGCACCGTGCGGGCCGCCTCGCCGCCGCCGCCCGCGATCGGGCTGTCCTTCCACGCGTAGCCGCGCTCCTTCAGGTTGTCCTTCAGCACGCCCAAAGCCTTGGCTTCGCCGCCGGACGTCCACCAGTGCATGACTTCGACCGTCTTGGCATCGGCGGCGAGCGCGGACGCGCCGTGACCTGCGAGCAGGGTTGCAGCAATCGCGATGATTTGCTTCTTGAACATTTTCGTCTCCATGATGAGGTTCCCTTCTTTCGAGGGATATTTCTGAGTTCACTGCTTTGGATTGGCGTGCCCCTTAGTGCTTTTCAGGCGGCGCTACGCGGTAACCACCAGTTCTTCCGCTCCCCAATGTGGAGCTGGATCGTCTTGGTCTCTGTGTAGTCCTCGACCGCCTGCTTGCCCAGTTCGCGCCCGACGCCGCTCGACTTGAATCCGCCGAAGGGCAACTCCGGATAGCCATCGAGAAACGTATTGACCCAGACCGTTCCGGCATCGACGCCGCGCGCGACCGTGAGGCACGTATCGATGTCGCGGCTCCAGACGGCGGCGGACAGGCCGTAGGCGGTGTCATTGGCGATGTCGACGGCCTGCGCTGCATCGGAGAAGGGGATGACGACGAGCACCGGACCGAAGATTTCGTCGCGCGCGATACTCATGGCGGGCGTCGCGTCGGTGATGATGGTCGGCTCCAGATAGAGGCCTTTCGCGTCGTAGCGCTTGCCGCCGAGGCGCAGCCGCGCGCCCGCCGCGACGCCTTTCTCGATGTTGCCGAGGATGTCGTTCAACTGGTTTTCGCTTACGATCGCGCCGATCTTGCTGTCCGGGTGCAGCGGATCGCCGACCGGAACCTGCCGTGCACGCTCGATCACAGCTTCAGCAAACCGCTCGGCGATCGATTCGTGAACGATGACCCGGCTGCCGCTGTTGCAGCATTCGCCGGCGTTGAAGTACACGCCGAAGACGACCGCATCGACCATCGCGTCCCAGTCGCAGTCGGGGAAGACGATCTGCGGATTCTTGCCGCCGAGTTCGAGCGCGACTTTCTTCAGGTTCTTCGATGCCAACCCGCCGAGCATGCTGCCGACTCGCGTGGAACCGGTGAACGAGAGCATGTCGATGGCGGGATGTTCGGCGAGCGGCTGTCCTACGGTCGGACCTTTACCGGTCACCACGTTGACGACGCCCGGCGGCACGCCTGCTTCCTCGAGAATCTCCATCAGGATGACGGTGGTGCTCGACGTCAGCTCGCTCGGCTTGACGATGCAGGTGCAGCCGGCGGCGAGCGCGAAGGGCAGCTTCTGCGAAAGAATCCAGATCGGGAAATTCCACGGCGTGATCAATCCGACCACGCCGACCGGTTGACGCAGCACGATGCCGAGCATGTCTTCGCCGAGGGTGTCGTAGGCATCGCCGCTGGTCGTGCGGGCGAGGCTCGCCGCGTATTCCCAGAGATCGACGCAGCCCGATACTTCGCCGCGTGCTTGCGTCAGCGGCTTGCCCGTTTCGAGCGATTCGAGCAGTGCCATTTTTTCGACGCGCGCCTTGATGCCCTGCGCGACCGCGAGCAGCACTCGCGCACGTTCGACGCCCTTGAGCTTCGGCCAGGGCCCATGCCGATATGCGTTCTCGGCGGCATTGATCGCGGTTTCGACATCGGCCGCAGTCGCCTCGGGAAACGAGCTGACAGCGTGACCATGCGCGGGACTGAGGCGTTCGAAGCGCTGTCCGTCGGCGGATTCGGTCCACTTGCCGTCGATGTACATCCGGCCGGTGAACGCTTCGTGCTTCGGCGCTTCAGCCATGCTCAAAAGCGCGGAAGCGGCGGGAACTGCAAGTTGATTCGTCATTTCAGTGACCCTCGTAATTCGCGTTGCGACGTTCGCGAAAGCTCGCCATGCCTTCCCGCGCGTCATTCGTCGTTGCGGACAGCGCTCCGGCCATGGCTTCCAGCGTGGCACCCGCCCCGAAGCCGGAAGCGGCGTTGATCAGTTGCTTGGTCAGTTGCACGGAGACCGGCGCGAGCGTCGCGATCTTTTCCGCGACTGCGAGAGCCGCGCGAAGCGACTGCTTCGGATCGGAGACTTCGTCGACAAGGCCAATCGCGTAGGCGCGCTGCGCATCGATCCTGCGGCCCGTCAGCGCAAGCGACTTCACGTGGCTCGGGCCGATCAGCGAAACGAGCCGCTGCGTGCCGGACCATCCGGGACACGTCGCGATGCTCGCTTCGGGCAGCGCGAAGGTTGCGGCCGGATCGGCGACGCGCACGTCCGCGACCGCCGCAAGTTCCAGCCCGCCGCCGAACGCGGGACCGTTGATGGCGGCCACGACGGGCAAGCGCAACGCAGCCCACCGGTCGAAAATGCGATGACCCCGCGCAACCCACACGCGCCACATGTCGAGCGGCGCCAACGCCGCCCATTCGTTGATGTCCGCGCCGACGCAGAACGCCCTCTCTCCGGCGCCCGTGAGCATGACGGCGCGCAGCGTCGCATCGGATTCGAGGCTGGCCGCCGCGGCTTCGAGCTCGTCGAGCATGGAAGGCGTGAGCGAATTCAGCTTCTCGGGACGATCGAGCGTGACGACCGCGACCGGTCCTGTACGTTCGATCTGGATGAATCGACGCTCAGCCATGACGTGCCTCCTTGAGCTTCAGGCCGAACGGCGCATCCGTGAAAATCGCCGCATCCATGACCTTGAGCGAAGGCGAGACGCGCAACTCGATGTCGGATTGATCCAGCACGTCGCGCCGCAGGTCGATGCCGGGTGCGATCTCGGTCACCTCCAGTCCGGCGTCGCTCAGGCGCACCACACATCGCTCGGTGATGTAGAGCACTTCCTGCCCGCGCTCACGGCCCATCCGCCCGCTGAACGTCACGTGATCGACGTCGGCGATGAATTTCTTCTTGCCTTCCTTCACGATCGTGAGGCGCCCGTCGCCGACTTCGAGCTTCGCGCCCGCCGTGAAGAAGCCGCTGAACACGATGCGCTTCGCATGCGTCGTGATGTCGATGAATCCGCCGCAGCCCGCCGTCAGATACGGCTTGCTCGGCAGCTTCGACACATTGACGTTGCCCGCGCGATCGACTTGCAGGAACGAGAGCAGCGAGACGTCGAATCCACCGCCCTGGAAGTACACGAATTGCGACGGCGACGGCATGATCGCGTCCGCGTTGCCCGAGCATCCGAACGCGAAGCCGAGTAGCGGAATGCCGCCGACCGCGCCTTGCTCGATGACCCACGTCACGTCGTCGCGATAGCCTTCTTCGAGCACGATGCGCGGCACGTTCGCCGAGATGCCGAAGCCGAGATTCACGGCGTCGTTGTGCGCGAGTTCCATCGCGGCGCGCCGCGCGATCACCTTGTCCGCGTTCCACTCGGCGAACGCGAACGCGCTGTCCGGCAGCTTCACTTCGCCGCTGATCTCCGGGTCATAGTTGATCTGCGTGGTCTGCTTCTGCTCGGGGTCGACCACGACATAGTCGACGAGGTTGCACGGAATGTGTACCGCCTGCGTGTGCAGCGAGCCGGCCTTGACCACGCGCTTGACCTGCGCGATCACGATGCCGCCGTTGTTGCGCACGGCGAGCGCCTGATCGCGTCCGCCGAGGAGCGCGCCTTCGTGCTCGAACGAGAGGTTGCCGCGCTCGTCGGCCGTCGTGGCGCGCACGATGGCGACCTGCGGCACGAAGTTGCGGTAATACAGCCACTCTTCGCCGGCAAACGAAACCTTCTCGACGATCGGGTTCTCCGCACCCAGCGCATTCATCGCGCCGCCTTGCCGCGCCGGATCGACGAAGGTATCGAGTCCGACCTTCGTCAACACGCCCGGGCGCTTCGCCGCGACTTCACGGTGCATGTCGAACAGCACGCCGCTCGGCAGGTTGTAGGCGCGGATATCGTTGTCGACGATCATGTGCCAGATGTCAGGCATCGGCAGGCTCGACGGACCGCTCGGAAACGAGCCGGCGATCACGCAATCGACGAGCCCTTTCTTCGCGACGTGATCGATGCCCTTGATCCCGTACATGTCGCCGGCGGCGATCGGATGGAGCAGCGTCAGGCGGCGCGGATGGTTCTCATTGTCGAAACGCGCGCCGATCGCGGCGAGCATCGCATCCGGACAACCGAGGCCGCTCGATGAACTGACGGTGACCGTGTCGCCGTCGTTGATCAGGCTCGCTGCCTTCTCCAGTGAAATGACCTTGCTAGAAACCACGGTGCGTCTCCTCTGACGTGCTCAACGGGCAAATTGATTCGGAACGCGGACGTGCTCGCCCGCTTCGGCGGACTCGACGAGCGCGAGCGCGGTGACGAGCGAGCGGTATCCGTCGATGCCGGTCGCGGCCGGGCTTTCCCCGTCGCGGATCGCGCGATGAAACTGGGCGACGGAAGTCGCGTAAAGGTTGGCGTGATCGATGGCGACGTCGTGCGTGCCTTCGGCGTTGCGCAGTTGCACGTCGCCGAGCGGGCGCTGTGTCATCACGTCGCGCGCGAAGAGCGACCCTGCCGTGCCGTGGACTTCGAGGCCCGTCGGGGCGAAGGGGACGGTGAAGGCGTCGTGGATCTGGGCAAGCACGCCGTTCTGGAAGCGGATGATCGCCATCACGCCGTCGGCGAGACCCGCCGCGCCCATGTGTCCCGACGAGGTCATCGCGTTGACTTCGACCGGTTCGTCGTCGAGAAGGAAGCGCAGCGTATCGACGTCGTGAACCGAAATGTCGAGCACGACGCCGCCGCCCGCGTCCTGGCGCTCGACGCGCCATCCGCGCAGATGCGGCGGCAGCGACACCGCGTGAAAGACGCGCACGAAGAGCGGCGTGCCGACGGCGCCCGCGCGAATCAGTTCGCGCATCTTGCGATGCGTCGCCGCGCAGCGCAGATGGTGGTTGGTGCCGAGCACGACTTTCTGCGCGGCGCACGCTTCGATCATCTGCGCGGCTTCGGTTTCAGCGAGTGCGAGCGGCTTTTCGCAGAGCACGTGCTTGCCCGCTTTCGCGGCGGCCAGCACTTGCGGCAGATGCTTCTCGTTGGTGCTGCTGACATAGACGGCGTCGATCGCGGGATCGGCCAGTACGGCGTCGAGATCGGTCGACGGCGCGGCAATGCCGTGTTTGTCGGCGAAGGCGCGAGCGCGCTCCGCTTGTCCGCTCACCACCGCTGCGATCGCGCCGCCTTGCAAGCGAATCGCATCGACCATCCATTCGTCGGCGATCGTGCTCGCGCCGATCAGCGCCCAAGTAACTTTTGTCGACATGTCTCTCTCCATTGGAACGTTCCAATTTCTGTCGTTGGATCGTTCCAATCAATGTAGTAGACTGGATTATCGATGTCAAACACTTTTTGGAACGTTCCAATTGTGCAAAGCAACATAAAGTCTGGTCCGACGATTCAGGACATCGCGGCGAGCGCGGGCGTTTCGAAGTCGACGGTTTCGCTCGTGCTTCAGGAAAGTCCGCGTATCAAGGCGGAGACTGCCGAGAAGGTGCGCGAGGCGGCCCGCAGTCTCGGTTACGTGTACAACCGCGGAGCTGCGGCGCTGCGAGGGCGTCGGAGCACGACGATCGGCATGGTGATCAACGACCTCACGAATCCGTTCTTCGTTGAGTTGCTGGTCGCGATCGAGCGGGTGCTCGCGCAGGCGGGCTACACGACGCTGATGGCGCACACCGCCGAAAGCGTCGCGACGCAGACGCGCGTGCTGCGCTCGATGCGCGAGCAGAACGTCGCGGGCCTGATCATGTCGCCCGCATTGGGAACCGACGATCAACTGCCGCGCGAGATCCAGTCGTGGGGCATTCCGCTCGTGCTCGTGATGCGGCCGATGGGCGTCGACGTCGATACCGTCGGTGTCGATAACGGCTACGGGTTTGCGCTCGCCACCGAGCACCTGATCGGCGAAGGGCATACGCGGATCGCGTTCGCCGGGCATCGCGCGGGTTATGCGGTGGCGAAGCAGCGTCGGGAAGGCTTCATGTCGGCGATGGCGAAGCACGGCTTGCCGGTCGCCGACGATTGGATCATCGACGTCGAACTGACGCCCGAAGGCGGGCGCCAGGCGGTGCGCGCGATCTTCGAGATGAAGCCCCGGCCGACGGCGGTCGTTTGCTACAACGATCAGGTGGCGATCGGCGTGCTGCACGAACTCGACAGGATGGGCAAACGCGCGGGCAAGGCGCTGGCGGTGGTCGGCTGCGACAACGTGGTGGCTGCCGAGCATACGAATCCGCCTCTGACGACGCTGTCCGCAGGCGCCGACAAGCTCGGCTCGATGGCGAGCGAGACGCTATTGGCGCGGCTGAATGAATCCGCAGACGATGAAAAGCCGACCGTGCAGTTTTTCGCGGTGCCGGAATTGGTCGTACGGGAGTCGAGCGTCGGTGCAGGGACGCATCATGCGAACGCCGGGTCGAGGGCAGGCAGGCGCCGCGAGGTCGCTGAAGGCGATTGATAGCCGCATCGCGCGCAGGGCGTATTGATGCTGATCAACCGCATGGCACTCGCTGAAACTCCCGCTACCGACCTTGCCCGCACGCCCTCGGTGAAGTAGATTTTTATAGGGAAGCCGTTTCAGGCGCGAGGGAATGTCATGGAACTCAACGTAGAACTCGTCGATGTGTGGGCCGCCACTATCGATGACAAGGCGGGCGGACTGGCGCATGTATTAAACGCGTTGCGCGATGCCGCTGCCGATTTGCAATTTGTCGTCGCGCGAAGGACGCCGGAATCGCCGGGGAAGGGCGTCGTGTTCGTCGCGCCGCTGCAAGGCGAGCAGGAAGTACGCGCCGCGACTCAAGTCGGATTCAGCGTCAGCCCGAGCCTGCATTCGGTGCGCGTCATGGGTATGGACCAGTTGGGGATCATCGCGCAACTAAGCCAGATACTGGCCGAAGGCGGGATCAATCTCAGGGGCGTATCCGCTGCGGTACTCGGCACGCAGTTCATTGCCTATCTCGCTGTCGATTCGTTGGCCGATGCCGAAAAAGCGATGGATCTTTTGCAGAGAGCCTGAAGGACGCCTGCTTCATTTTTCAAGCTCGGCAAACAGCCAATCCTGGAAGCTGCGCAGCTTCGGCAGTTCCGCGCGCGATTTCAGCAGATTCATCGTGTAGCCGTTCACCTTGAGCCCTTCCTCGCCGAGCGGCGCCACGAGCCGCCCTGTTTCGAGTTCCCGGTTCACGAGCAGCAGGCTCTCCAGACACACGCCCATCCCATCGGCCGCCGCGCTGATCGCCATGAACGAGCGCGCGAAGCGCGGCCCGCGCGTGATGTCCACGACCGTCTTCCGATGCAGCCGCATCCAGTCGCGCCATCCCACGAGACACCCCTCGCTGTGAATCAGCGCATGGTGCCGCAAGTCCGCGACCGTGCGGATCGGATGCTCGCCCTGCATCAGCGAGGGCGAGCAAAGCGGCACGATTGTTTCCGGCGGCAATTCGAGCACCATCGTGCCGGCGGGCTGCATCTTGCGAGCGCCATAGCGGATCTCGACATCGACGGCGCCCGTTGTCAGGTCGCACAGTTCCGTTGATGCATTGAGCCGCACGTCGATGTCCGGATTCAGCGCGCTGAAACGCGCTAGCCGCGACATCAGCCATTGCGTCGCGAAGCTCGGCGTCGAATGCACGGTGAGGATGTCGCTCTTTGCGACACGGCCGATGTCCCGCGTCGCCGATTCGATGCGCCCGAACGCCGCGCCGATCTCCTCGGCGTACTTGCGGCCGATGTCGGTGAGCACCACCGCACGATGCACACGATGAAAGAGCCGCACCCCCAATTGGTCCTCCAGCAGCTTCACCTGATGGCTGATCGCCGAAGGTGTCACGAACAACTCTTCTGCTGCAAGCGCAAATGACGAGAGCCTGGCTGCGGCCTCGAAGGCTTGTATCGACTTGAGTGTCGCGCGATTTTGCATTGCAGTAACCAGGTGAATTCAATTCAGCGATCAGCCACTTTAATTCGTTTGAGCGCAGAAGCTCAAGCCGATACGCTTGAATCACTCGCCGAGCCTTATGGAACAAGGGTTTTCCCGATACGGCGAGGTAGATGCCAGGGCGCTGAAACAGGTCCTTCGCATCGTCCGAAAACAGGCCGACAGCTCATACGTCTGCCGATAAAAGGAGACACGTGTGAATACGAGCGAAGCCGGGCAACGCGCCCCTATCGCGGAACGCGCCTACCGCATTCGGCGCAATGCGCTTCTGATGGGCGAAGTGCAGGGGCAGGGCTACATCGGCCAGGCACTCGACATCGCCGACGTGCTGGCGGTGGCCTACTTCGGCGCGATGCGCTATCAGCCCGAGAACCCCGAGTGGGAAGGCCGCGACCGCTTCCTGCTCTCGAACGGCCACTATGCGATCGCGCTCTATGCAGCGCTGTTCGAAGCGGGCTTCCTGCCGCCGGAAGAACTCGAGACCTACGGCAGCGACGACAGCCGCCTGCCGATGTCCGGCATGGCGAGCTACACGCCGGGTATGGAGATGTCAGGCGGATCGCTCGGCCACGGTCTGACGATCGCGGTCGGCCGTTGCCTCGGCCTCAAGCGCAAGGGTTCCGACGCATTCGTCTACACGCTCTTTTCCGACGGCGAGCTCGATGAAGGCGCGATCTGGGAGGGGATCATGTCGGCGGCGCACTGGAAGCTCGACAACCTGATCGCCGTCGTCGATGTGAACAACCAGCAGGCCGATGGCCCCTCGACGCAGATCATGCAGTTCGAGCCGCTCGTCGAAAAGCTGGAAGCATTCGGCTGGTACGTGCAGCGCATCGACGGCAACGACATCGATACCGTACAGACAGCATTCGACAGCGCGCGCAATCATGCGGAACCACGGCCGCGCATCATCGTCTGCGATACGCGCATGGGTTGCGGCGTGCCGTTCCTGGAAGAGCGCGAAAAGAATCACTTCATCCGCGTCGATCCGCACGAATGGCAACTGGCGCTCGCCGCGCTAGAAGAGGGGAGACAAGCATGAGCGATACCACCGCCAAGAAGCCGCGCCTGAAGACCTCGGCGATGATCGCGTCGATTGCGGGTGAAGGGCAGATCACTCGCTCGGCGCCGTTCGGGCACGCGCTCGTCGAACTGGCGCGCGAACGGCAGAACGTGGTCGGCATGACCGCCGATCTCGGCAAGTACACCGACCTGCATCTCTTCGCGAAGGAGTTTCCGGAGCGCTACTACCAGATGGGCATGGCCGAGCAGTTGCTGATGGGCGCGGCCGCCGGCATGGCGCACGAAGGCGCGCAGCCGTTCGTCACGACCTACGCCGTGTTCGCAACGCGCCGCGCGTATGACTTCATGCACCAGGCGATCGCGGAAGACAACCTCGACGTGAAGATCGTCTGCGCATTGCCCGGACTCACGACCGGCTACGGCCCGAGCCACCAGGCGGCGGAAGATCTCGCCCTGATGCGCGCGATGCCAAACATGACCGTGATCGACCCGTGCGACGCGCTCGAAATCGAACAGATGGTGCCCGCGATCGCGGAGCACAAAGGCCCCGTGTACGCGCGCCTCTTGCGCGGCAACGTGCCCGTCGTGCTCGATGAATACGACTATCAGTTCGAACTCGGCAAGGCCAAGCTGCTGCGCGACGGCGCCGAAGTGCTGATCATCTCCACGGGCATCATGACGATGCGCGCGCTCGAAGTCGCGAAGGCGTTCGAAGCGGACAACGTAGGCGTGGGCGTGTTGCACGTGCCGACCATCAAGCCGCTCGACACTGCCACGATCCTGCGCGAAGCCAAGCGCCCGGGGCGCCTCGTCGTCGTCGCGGAAAACCATACGGGGATCGGCGGCCTCGGTGAAGGCGTCGCCACCGCGCTTCTCACGGCCGGCATCACGCCGCCGTTCCGCCAGATCGCCTTGCCGGATGCCTTCCTCGACGCGGGCGCGTTGCCGACCTTGCACGACCGCTACGGCATCTCGACGAACGTCATGGTCGACACCATCAAGGGCTGGCTCGGCTGAACCACGCTTCAAACACACACAACACACCAACATCGGCAATCAGGAGAAACCCATCATGTCCGACTCGCGTCTTCTCGAAGGCAAGGTCGCCGTCATTTCCGGCGCAGCATCCCCCCGCGGTATCGGCATGGCGACCGCCCGCATGTTCGCGAAGCACGGCGCCAAGGTCGCGATTCTCGATCTCGACGAAGCGCAGGCAAAGGAAGCGGCGGCATCGATCGGCGCGGAGCATCGAGGCTATGTGTGCAACGTGACCGACCGGCAGGCGTGCGATGACGCAGTGGCGAAAGTCGTCGCCGATTTCGGCACGATCGACGTGCTCATCAACAACGCGGGCATCACGCAGGCGGCGAAGTTCCTCGACATCGACCCGCAAAGCTGGGACCGCATCCTCGACGTCAACCTGCGCGGCGTGCTGTATCTGTCGCAAGCCGTCGTGCCGCAAATGAAGAAGCAGAAGAGCGGGTCGATCGGCTGCATGTCGTCGGTGTCGGCGCAGCGAGGCGGCGGCATTCTGGGCGGCCCGCACTATTCGGCCGCGAAGGCGGGCGTGCTGGGTCTCGCGAAGGCGATGGCGCGCGAACTCGGCAGCGATGGCATTCGCGTCAATTGCGTGACGCCGGGTCTGATCCAGACCGACATCAACGCAGGCAAGATTCCGGAGGACAAGCGCGGCGAGATTCTCGCGGGCATTCCGGCGGGCCGCCTCGGCGTGCCGGACGACGTCGCCGGCGCGTTCCTGTTCCTCGCAGCGGACATTTCGTCGTACATCACCGGCGCCGTCATCGACGTCAACGGAGGCATGCTGATTCACGGTTGATCAGCATTGCAATTGCAGCAGGACACGGACGCTTCGCTGCAAAGCGAGGCGTCCAAGGCAAACGCGCCGCAGAGCGGGTTGTAGGAATGCATCGAATGAAGCGCCCACGCGGCGCCACAAAATGCGCCGGACAAGGGCGCGATAACCATACCGATACCCAGTATTGGAGGAGCACACCATGACAACCCGTCCGACCGCCCTGAAGGGCATCGACCGCCGCACGTTCCTGAAAGCAGGTGCCACGGTCGCTGCCGCGGCGCCGCTCCTGGGCCTTTCTGGCCGCGCGTCCGCCGCCGAGTTCAACTACAAGCTCGCGACCGGCCAGGACCCGACCCACCCCGTCAACATCCGCGCGCAGGAAGCGCTGAACAAGATCCGCGAAGCCACGGGCGGCAAGCTCGACATCAAGCTCTTCCCGGCGAACCAGCTCGGCTCGGACACTGACCTCCTCTCGCAAGTGCGCAGCGGCGGCGTGGAGTTCTTCAACCAGGCGTCGTCGATTCTCGCGACGCTCGCGCCGGCGGCTGGCATCGTCAACACGGGCTTCGCGTTCCAGGACTACGATTCCGTCTGGAAGGCGATGGACGGCGATCTCGGCACTTACGTGCGCGCGCAGATCGAGAAGGCCGGGATCGTGACGGTCTCGCGTCCCTGGGACAACGGCTTCCGCCAGATCAGCTCGTCGACGCGCGTCGTAAAGACACCCGAGGACCTGAAGGGCTTCAAGATCCGAGTGCCGCAGGCGCCGATGCTTACGTCGCTCTTCAAGGCGCTCGACGCCGGCCCCTCGCCGATCAACTTCAACGAACTCTATTCCGCGTTGCAGACGGGCGTGGTGGAGGGTCAGGAAAATCCGCTGCCGATCATCGCGACGGCTAAGCTCTACGAAGTGCAGAAGTCGATCAGCCTGACCTCGCACGTGTGGGACGCGTACTGGATTCTCGGCAACCGCCGCGCATGGGAGAAACTGCCCGCCGACATGCGCGCGATCGTCACGCGCGAATTCGAAGCGGCCGGCATGCTCCAGCGCGCGGACATCGCGAGGCTGAACGTGTCGCTGCGCACGGACCTGAAGACGAAGGGCATCAACATCGTGGAGGTCGATCGCGAAGCCTTCCGCAACGCGCTGCGCAAGACGAGCTTCTACGGCGACTGGAAGACGAAGTACGGCAACGAAGGCTGGTCGCTCCTGGAAAAGAACGTCGGCAAGCTGGTGTGATGCCATGACTACGTACACGGCTTCGCACGCGGCGCCGCGCCGCATCGCCGGTGTCCTCGACACCGTTCTCGGCCATCTTGTGGAGATCCCTGCCGCGCTGCTGGTGCTCGCGGAAATCGTGGTGCTGCTCACGGGCGTGACGAGCCGTTACCTGCTGCACGCGCCGCTCGTCTGGTCCGACGAGCTCGCGTCGATCCTCTTCCTCTGGCTCGCGATGCTCGGCGCGGTGGTCGCGCTGCGGCGCGGCGAGCACATGCGGATGACGGCGCTGGTCGGCATGGCGTCGCCGGGCGTGCGAGCGTTCCTTGAAGTGATCGCGATTGCGGCGCCGCTCGCGTTCCTCGTGCTCGTGATCGGACCGGCCGTCGAGTTCGCACAGGACGAGGCGTTCATCACGACGCCCGCGCTCGAAATCCCGAACTCGTGGCGCGCGGCGGCGCTGCCGGTCGGCACGGGGCTGATGCTGCTCGTCGCGTGTTTGCGGCTCGTCCGCAGCGCCAACTGGCGCTTGACCGTCGCGGCGCTTGCGCTGGTCGCGGTGGTCGGCGGCATCTTCTATTCGCTCGCCCCGGTATTTCGCGACCTCGGCAACCTCAACCTGCTGATCTTCTTCGTCGGGCTGGTGATGCTCACCGTGCTCTCGGGCGTGCCGATCGCGTTCTCGTTCGGCCTCGCGACCTTCGGCTACCTCGCGCTCACGACGAGCACGCCGCTCGTCGTCGTGGTCGGTCGCATGGACGAGGGCATGTCGCACCTGATCCTGCTCTCGGTGCCGCTCTTCGTGTTCCTCGGCCAGTTGATCGAGATGACCGGCATGGCCGCCGCGATGATCGCGTTTCTCGCGAGCCTGCTCGGGCACGTGCGCGGCGGCTTGTCTTACGTGCTCGTCGGCGCGATGTATCTCGTGTCGGGTATCTCCGGCTCGAAGGCCGCCGACATGGCCGCCGTTGCGCCGGTGCTGTTTCCCGAGATGAAAGCGCGTGGTGCGAAGTCCGGCGACCTCGTCGCGCTGCTCGCCGCGACCGGCGCGCAGACCGAGACAATCCCGCCGAGTCTCGTGCTGATCACGCTCGGCTCGGTGACGGGCGTGTCGATCTCCGCGCTTTTCACGGGCGGCATGCTGCCGGGCGTCGTGCTTGCGGTGACGTTGTGTGCGGTCGTGTGGTGGCGTTATCGTAGCGACGATCTGTCGGGCGTGCGTCGCGCGAACCGTGCCGAGATCGCGAAGAAGCTGGTGATCGCGGTGCCGGCGCTCGCGTTGCCGTTCGTGATCCGCGCGGCGGTGGTCGAAGGCATCGCGACGGCGACCGAGGTGTCGACTATCGGCATCGCGTATGCCGTGCTTGCTGGGCTTTTGATCTATCGACGCTTCGAATGGGCGCGGTTGAAGCCGATGCTGATCGATACGGCGGCGCTGTCGGGCGCGATTCTGTTGATCATCGGTGCGGCTACCGGCATGGCCTGGGCGTTGACGCAGTCGGGCTTCTCCGGCCAGCTTGCCCGCACGATGGGCGGCTTGCCGGGTGGCGCGGCGATGTTCATGGCGGCATCGATCCTCGCGTTTATCGTGCTTGGCAGCGTGCTCGAAGGGATTCCCGCGATCGTGCTGTTCGGGCCGCTGATGTTTCCGATCGCGCGGCAGATGGGCATCGATGAGATTCACTACTCGATGGTCGTGATTCTTTCGATGGGTGTCGGGTTGTTCGCTCCGCCGTTCGGCGTGGGGTATTACTCGGCTTGCGCAGTGAGCCGCATCCATCCGGATGAGGGGATGAAGCCTATCGTGGGTTATATCCTCGCGCTCATCGTCGGGTTGATCGTGGTCGCGGCAGTGCCGTGGATCTCGACCGGCTTCCTGCACTGATCTTCGCCCTCGCCGCTCAGGCGGGGGCTCGCTTTTTCCACCGCTTTTTCCATCGATTGCCATAGACGCCGCCTGCATCGCAGGCGGCCCAGGAGACATGCGTCATGTCAAACACCGACCCCCGGCCACTCGCCGATGCGATCCGCTTCCTCGCCATCGACTCGATCGTGCGCGCCGGCGAAGGCCATCAAGGCGTGCCGCTCGGCATGGCCGAGATCGCGACGGCGCTCTTCACGCGCCACATGAAGTTCAATCCCGCCGATCCGCAATGGCCCGATCGCGACCGCTTCGTCCTGTCGAACGGACACGGCTCGATGCTGCTCTACGCGCTGCTGCACCTCACGGGCTACAAGCACTTCGGAATCGACGCGCTCAAATCGTTCCGCGAGATGGGCTCGACCTGCGCGGGGCATCCCGAGTTCGAACCAGCCGCCGGCATCGAAGTGACGACGGGTCCGCTCGGCCAGGGCATCGCGAACGCATTCGGCATGGCGGTCGCGGAGACGTATCAGAACGCACGCTTCGGCAGCGGCATCGTCGATCACTACACGTATGCGTTTGTCGGCGATGGCTGCCTCCAGGAAGGCATCGGGCAGGAGATGATTTCGCTCGCGGGGCATCTGCAACTCGGCAAGCTGATCCTCTGCTGGGACGACAACCAGATCACCGACGACGGGAGCACGTCGCTCTCGATCTCCGAGGACGTGAGCGCGCGCTTTCGCGTCGCGGGCTGGCACGTGGTCGAAGTCGACGGGCACAATCTCGAAGCGGTATCGGCGGCGCTCGATAGCGCGCGCCAGGACCCGCGCCCTTCGATGATCGCGTGCCGTACCGTGATTGCACGCGGCATCGCGCGCCTGGCCGGACAGCGCGGGGGTCACAGCGGCAAGCTCTTCGATGCGGACGCCGACGCCGCGCGCCGCGAACTCGGCTGGCCGCACGCGCCCTTCGAAGTGCCCGCCGACGTGCTCGACGCATGGCGCAGCGCAGGGCATCGCAGCGACGGCGAGTACAGCGCGTGGCAAGCGCGCGTGGCCGCGTTGCCAGCGGCTGAACGCGCGGAGTTCGAGCGCATTCAGGCGGGCCGCTTGCCCGATGAATTGCGTGAAGTGCTGGAGGCGTATCAGCGGCGCGTGATCGAGGCGGGCGACGCACAGGCGGGCATCACGATCTCGGGCGAGATCAACGATCTGCTCGTGCCGTATCTGCCGGAACGCATGGTCGGCTGCGCGGACCTCGAAGCGCCGACGGGCCACAAGCGTAGCCTGCAGGCGTTCACCGCAAGCGATCGCAGCGGCGCCTACGTGCACTGCGGCGTGCGCGAGCACCTGATGGGGGCGATGGCGAACGGCATGGCGGCGCACGGCGGCATCATCCCGCTCGCCGTCACCTATCTCGCGTTCTCCGACTACGAGCGCCCCGCGATGCGCATGGCCGCGCTGATGGGCCTGCCGGTCAAGTTCGTGTTCAGTCACGATTCGATCGGCGTCGGCAGGAACGGGCCGACGCATCAGCCCGTCGAGATTCTCGCGTCGCTGCGCGCGATGCCGAACATGCTCGTGTTCCGTCCCGCCGATGCCGTCGAGGCCGCCGAGTGCTGGATGATCGCGCTGGAACACAGGCGCGGGCCGAGCGCGCTCGTATTCGCGCGCCAGGCGTTGCCGACGGTGCGCACGACGCACGCTGCATCGAACCTGTCGCAGCGCGGCGCTTACGTGCTCGCCGAAGCCGATGGCGGCGCGCGCCGCGTCACGCTCATCGCGACCGGATCGGAAGTCGCGCTTGCACTCGAAGCGCGCGCACGCTTGCAAGAGGAAGGCATCGCGACGGCCGTTGTTTCGATGCCGTGCTGCGATCTCTTCGACGAACAGGACGCCGCGTATCGCGCTTCAGTGCTCGGCGCGGGCACGGTACGCGTCGCGGTGGAAGCTGCCGTGCGCTTCGGCTGGGACCGCTATCTCGGCGAGCGCGGCGGCTTTATCGGGATGCCGGGCTTCGGCGCGTCCGGCCCCGCCGAGGCGCTCTATGAACACTTCGGCATCACGCCCGCACACATCGCCGCCGAGGCGAAGCGCCTCCTCCAAACCAACAAAGGCTGACCATGCACAAGATCGTGTTTCTCGACCGCGCCACGCTCGCTCCGCAGATCAAACTGCGCACGCCGGGCTTCGCGCACGAACTCGCGGAGTACGCGCAGACGCGTCCCGAAGACGTCGTCGCGCGCATCGCAGGCGCCTCTATCGTCATCACGAACAAGGTTGCGATCACCGACGACGTGCTCGCGCAAAACCCGCAACTGAAGCTCGTGGCCATCGCGGCGACCGGCACCGATTGCGTCGACAAGGCGGCGTGCGCGCGGCATGGCGTCGCGGTCGCGAATATTCGCGGCTATGCGGTGAACACCGTGCCCGAGCATACGTTCGCGCTGATCCTCGCGTTGCGTCGCAACCTGATCGCCTATCGCGACGACGTGCTGAACGGCGTCTGGCAGAAGTCCGGCCAGTTCTGCTTCTTCGATCATCCGATCCACGATCTCGCGGGCGCGACGCTCGGCATCATCGGCGAAGGCGTGCTCGGACAGCGCGTCGCGGAGATCGCGAAGGTCTTCGGCATGCGGCCGATCTTCGCGGCACACAAGGGCCGGCAGGGGCTCGGGCCGCTCTACGCGCCGTGGGACGAGATGCTCGCGACGAGCGACATCATCACCGTGCACAGCCCGCTCACACCGCAAACGCGCGGCATGCTAGCGATGCCCGAGTTCCGCGCGATGGAGCAGAAGCCGCTCATCATCAACACGGCGCGCGGCGGTCTCGTCGATGAAGCCGATCTCGCGCGCGCACTCGACGAAGGTCTTATAAGCGGCGTGGGTTTCGATGTCGTCTCGGGCGAGCCGCCTGCGGAAGACAACCCGCTGATGCGCATCGCGGGCCGGCCGAACGTGATCGTGACGCCGCATGTCGCGTGGGCATCGGACGAAGCGCAGCAGTCGCTCGCCGACCAGTTGATGGAGAACATCGAGCATTTCGTCAGGGGGACGCCGCGTAATCTGGTCGATGCCTGATGTGCAACATGTGATGGCCGAAATAGCTGACTCCATGTCGTTCCAGGTTGTCTGGCTTTTCTGAAACGGTCTGCTAAAGTTAAAAGCGCCCTACGGTACGCAAGTACCCTGGGCGCTTTTTAGTTAGCTTCGCAGAATGAAGGAGACTGACATGGCGAACGATCCCTGTTCGATGGGACCGGGCTCCCGCATGCGCGGGCGTTTCAGGAATGCATGTCGTACCTCAGATCGTCTCGCGAAGCTTGTGCTGTTGCTTGCCATCGGCGCGACACAACTCGCGTTTGCCGCAGGCCCGCTACCGGCAGGCGGCCGTTTCGTTGCAGGCAGCGGCACGATTGCCGTGCAGGGCAACACGCTCAACGTCACGCAAGACACGCAGCGAGCCGTGATCGACTGGACCAGCTTTTCGATCGGCAACGGCAATACCGTCAACGTAAACAACGGCGGCATTTACAACTCGACGCTTGCGCGCGTCACCGGTAACGAGCGCTCGGTGATCGACGGCACGCTGAGCGCGACGAGCCACTTCTACCTCGTCAATCCGCAGGGCGTGCTGATCGGTAAGAACGGCGTGGTCACGACCGGCGGCCACTTCGTTGCCGCCACACTGGATACCGACAACGATCACTTCATGAACGGCGATACGCCGCTTTTCGCGGGCACGGGCAGCGGCACCGTCGTGAACATGGGGAAGATCAGTTCGAGCGGCGGCAACGTCTACCTCGTCTCACGCACGCTCGCCGAGAACGACGGCAGCATCGGCGCGCCGAAGGGCTCGGTGGAACTGGCCGTCGGCGATAGCGTGCAGATCAAGGGCCCGCTGATCTACGATCCTGCCGCCACGCCGCAAACCTTCGTGTCCGCGACCGGCAGTCATGGGGACGCGGTCAACAAAGGCACGATCGAAGCGGCGCGCATCGCGCTGCAAGCCGCCGACGGCAACGTGTTCGCGCTCGCCGGCAACAACACGGCGCTGCGCGCGACGGGCACCGCCACGCGCGACGGCCACATATGGCTCGTGGCGCCGAAGGGCACGGCGCACGTGCACAGCCGCATCGACGCGACGGAGGTCTCCGGCAGCGGCGGCACGGTCGATACGGCCGCGAACGCCCTCCATCTCGACGATGCCGACATCCGCGCCGCGCAATGGAACCTGAATACGCCACGGCTCGACATCGGTCCGCTGACGGCGGCGATTCTCGCGACGCAGTTGTCGCAGGGAACATCGGTCGCGCTGAATGCGACGCAAGGCGACGTCAACCTGCTCTCGACCTTGCGCTGGAACGGCGGCGCGTCGCTTGCGGTCAACGCGTTCCACTCGGTCACGATCGGTTCGACGACGACGCTCGGCAACGCCGGCGCGGGCAACCTGACGCTGCGCGCGGACGCGAGCGGCATCGACAACGGCGCGGGCGTGACCAATCGCGGCACGATCGACTGGTCGCGCAGCTCGGGGTTCGTCGCGGCGCTCTACGACATGAACGGCGCCTTCGTGCCGGGCACGATCCGCACGAACGCGGCGTGGAGCGCGGCGCCTTACAGCGGCCTGAAGACGCAGCTCACGGCGTATCGGCTGGTGAATTCGATCGCCGATCTCACGCACGTCGCCGACAATCTCAACGGCATCTACGCGCTCGGCAAGGACGTAACCGGCGCGGCCGGCGATCCGGCGTTCAACGGCATTGGGGTCGGCGCGGACGCGGAGTTCAACGGGCAGTTCGACGGCTTGGGCCACGTGTTGCGTGGCGTGGGCAGCCGCCTTTCCGATCCGTCGGCGTTTGAATATGCGGGCCTCTTCGCCGTGATCGGCACGGCGGGTGTCGTGCGCAATCTCGGCGTATCGGGCGGCGCGGACCCCGCCTCGAACGGCACCGGCGGCATCATCGCGGGACGCAACCGCGGGCTGATCACGAACTCGTATTCGATCGGCAGCGTCGGCTCGCCGGAAACGATCGCGATCTACGGAGGCGGACTCGTCGGCCAGAACGACGGCATCATCGAGCGCTCGTGGAGCAGCGCGGAGGTTGGCGGCTCAGGGGAATTCGGCGGGCTCGTTGGCGTGAACAACGGCACGATCCTGCAATCGTTCGCGACCGGCTCGGTTGGCGGCGGCTCGCATTCGTCGAGCGGCGGCCTGGTTGGGCTGAACAACGGCACGGTGCGGCAATCGTACGCGGCGGGGAACGTGGGCGGAGAGATCAGCGGCGCGGCAGGGCTCGTGGAGGGCAACGGGGGCACGGTGGACGAGTCTTTCTCCATCTCCATCGTCACGAACGGACTCGGGCCGGGGCCGCGCGGCGGCCTGTTCGATTCGAACAACCCGGGCTCGACCAACGTCTACTGGGACGTCGAAGCGAGCGGCCAGTCGGACGGCGGTCCGTATGTACCCGTCGCGAACGGACTCACCACGGCGCAGATGAGCACATCCGAGAGCTTCGCGCCGTCGTGGAATTTTGGGCTGGGGGGGACGTGGGTCATTCCGGCGGGCGCTACCCATCCAGTCTTGCAGTGGCAGGTTCAGGGGCAGTGAGCGCGCTCAATGGCAATACAAGTCGTTCTCTGCGTTGAACATGTCGAAGGCGAGACGGCTCGCGAGATCCTGCCGAACCGTCGATAGCCAGCGGCCACGGCGCCAGTCGCGCACGGCGTCATCGATGAAGGCGGCGGTGGCCGCATCGCCGCCCGCCGATGCAATGAACGCGGGCGATGCCGCGATCGTGCCGGGCAACGCGCGATAGTAAGCCCAGCCGGATTGCTTGAGCAAAGCGCGGACGACGAGTTCATCGTCGACGAGTGCCGCGCATTCGCCGGCTTGAAACGCGAGCAAAGCGTCGAGCGGTCGCTCGAAGCTCTGCAAACTCGAGTGATAGCGACGCGCTGTTTGCGCTGCAAACGGACTTCCCGCCGATGCGCAGATCGCACGTCCGCGCAGATCGTCCCAATCTTTCACGTTGCCATGCCGCAGCACGAGCGCGAGGCCGCGCCCGGTCGCATAGGACGTCGGCGCGAAAGCGAGCGATGCATCGGGCGCGAAGGGCAGGCCGGCAATCGCTACATCCGCTTTGCCCGAGCGCACCGCCTCTTGCGCCGCGCGCGGCTCGACGAGCACGAAGGTGACCGGCAGACCCGCGCGGCGTCCGAGATCATTGGCGAGCGCGGCGGAAAAGGAATCCGGCGCGCGCAGCGTCCGGTCCACATGGCCGACGGTCAGCGTTGGCTGAGGCCGCGGCGGCACGGCCACGAGCAGCGTGCCGCGTGCGGACGCCGCAGCGAAAGCGCGATCGGTATCGAAGTACGTTCGCAGGGTATCTGCCCACGTAAGCGCAGCTAAAACAGTAAGCGCTGCCAACCCGGCCGGCAGCCAGCGAAGCCACCCAGCGCCTGCATCGGAAAAGCCGGCCCTAGCCATTCTGTGCCAGGCCCACCCGCCACCTGAGCAGCCGCCGCTCAAGCAGCGACAGGCTCTGGTTGATCGCGAGCCCGAAGAGCGCGAGCAGCACGATGCCCGCGTACATGTCGGGAATCTGGAACGTCTCCTGCGAGTTCAGCGTGTAAAAGCCGAGTCCCGAACGCGCGCCGATCATCTCGGCCGCGACGAGCGCCGTGATGCTGTACGCGCCCGCGATCCGGATGCCCGTCAGGATCTCGGGCAACGCCGCGGGCAGCACGACCTTCGCAAAGATGAACCCTTGCGACGCGCCCATCGACCGCGCACCGTCGATGAAGATGCGTTCCACCTGCTTCACGCCCGAGATCGTGTTGAGCAGCACCGGCCAGAACGCGGCCCACACGATGATCGCGATCTTCGACGATTCGCCGATCCCGAGGAACAGCATGAAGACCGGAAACAGCGCGAACGCGGAAACCTGGCGCAGCAACTGATAGAGCGGATCGGCGATACGCTCGGCGCGGCGAAACCATCCGAGCGTGAAGCCGCAGACGACGCCGCCCGCGACCGCGAGCAACAGTCCGCTGATCGATCGGATCGCGCTGGCGCTCAGGTGCTTCCAAACTTCGCCGCCGTCGAAGAGCCGGACGATCGCCGCGAACACGGCCGACGGCGGGCTGAGATACGCAGCACTCACGACGCCGAGCCTCGGCAGCAATTCCCACAGCAGGAGAAAGCCGACGAGCGCGATGCTTCGATCGAACGTGGCCCAGAGTCGGGCGCGTCGATCGATGGATGGCGCGGCGGCCTCGCGACGTTCAGTTCCTGTCGGAATCTCGCGGGCCCTGACCGTTTGATCAGACATGGGGCGCTCCGGCGTAGATGTCGTCAGGCGTCTCGATAGAAGCCGCGACGCTCCGCAACGCGCCGATCTCCGTGCTCAGGCTATTCCAGGCGCGCTGCCTGAGCGCGATGAACGCAGCCGAATGACGAATCGCCGGCCCACGCGGACGCGGCAGATCGACGTCGATGATCTCCTTCACACGTCCCGGCCCGCGTCCCATGACGGCCACGCGGTCCGACAGAAAAATCGCTTCGTCGATACTGTGCGTGACGAACACGACCGTCTTCGCGCTCTGCTCCCAGATGCCGAGCAGTTCCTGTTGCAGCGACTCGCGCGTCTGCGCATCGAGTGCGCCGAACGGCTCGTCCATCAGCAGGACCTCGGGACCATAGGCAAGCGCCCTCGCGATCGCCACGCGCTGCCGCATGCCGCCGGAGAGCTGATGCGGATAGTGATCAGCGAAATCGATCAGCCCGACGAGTTGCAGATACCGCTCCGCCTCCGCTCTGCGTTGCGCGCGATTCACGCCGCGAATCTCCAGCCCGGTCTCGACGTTCTTGCGCACCGTGCGCCACGGAAAAAGCGCATAGCCCTGAAACACGACGCCGAGCTTGTCGCGCACGGCGATGACCGGCTGCCCGTCGATGCGGATATCGCCCGACGTGTGCGGCACGAGCCCGGCGAGGATGTTGAGGAACGTCGACTTGCCGCAGCCACTCGGCCCGAGCAGCGAGAGGAATTCGCCCTCGCGCACGGCGAGATCGAAACCCTTCAGCACCGTCTGGCTCGCATAGGCGAGCGAGAGATCGCGCGCGACGATCTTGTCCCGATGACGCGCCGTCTCGCTCATGAGCGGCTCCCGGCGACGCCGGGCGTCGCGTTAGCCTGCGATTGCTTCCCGGCAAGCGCGTTGAATTCGTTCGTATAGACGTCCTTCACCGCGACCTTGCCCTTGGGGATTTTCCCGGCCTGTTCGAGGATGTCGATGTAGTACTGGATCGGCGGCTCGGTGACGACGAGGTCCTTCACATACGCATAGCGCTCGACGAGATTCACGTCGATGCCGAGCCGTTCGGCGGTCAGCTTGCGCGCTTCGTCGGGATGCTCGTTGACCCAGTTGCCTGCCTTTGCGATCGCGCTCACAAAATCCTTCACCGCTTGCGGATGCGCGCGCGCAAACGCACCGTTCACGCTATACGGCGCCATGCCGCCGAGGCCGCCGTCTTCGTCCCAGTCGCTCCACAGCTTGTGGAGCTGCGCATCGTGCTCGGCGGCACCGGAGAACGGTGGATGAATGATCGCGATATCGACGTTCTTCGTGACGAGCGCCTGCTGCGACTGGTTGTCGGGCACGACGAGCCAGTTCACCTTCGACACGTCCACGCCGTGCTGCGACAGATACTTCTTCGTCACGAACTCCGCGCATGCGCCAAAGCTGTTGAACGCGACGGTCTTGCCTTCGAAGTCCTTCGGCTCGCGAATGCCCGAGTCCTTGCGCGCGAAATACTTCATGTGCGGCGCGTCCGGCAGCGTCTCGCCGCCGGCGGACACGACCTTGATGTCCGCGCCGCTCGCGATCGCCGAGATGACGAGCGGCACCATGCGCGTGCCGAAGTCGATCTCACCGGTTCCGACGAGCGGGATGATCTGCGGCGCCGAAACCTTGCCCACGTACTTGGGACGCGTGCTCGTGTTCTCGAAATAGCCGAGCTTGTCGGCGAGATAGACGAGGTCGAACGCGGGGTTGTCGGGATACTTGAAGTATGTGACTTCCTGACGCGCAGACGCCGCGCTCGCCGATGACTGCGTCGCACCATCCTGGGGCTTGCAGGCGGCGAGCATAACCACTGCGGCCGCCACGCACGCCGTGATGAAGGAACGTTTGAGTCCGAGTGAACGGAGCGACAAGTGAGAGGCCGTCATTGGATTGAACCTGAAGAATGGAAGCGAGGAATCGGGCGCGAAGTGTTAAGCGCGTTACCGGAAATTCTCGCTTCAGGCAAACGACAGTCCAACCAATAAAACGTGCTTAGGTTAGCTCGTGTACACGGATGCAGCCTCTCTCACGCTTCGCTGTCAGGCCAGAAGATCAGTGCGCGCAACTCGATGCTTCGACGCGGACGCGCATCGGCGGCCGTCTCCGGGTGTTCGAACGCAGTGTGCGCGGTGAGCCGCGCGGTGCCGTCGGTGCGCGAGTCGTAGATCTTGATTAACAGCGGCTCGTCGGGACGCAGCTTCGGGAAGTAGTACCAGCGATGCGCCGGATTGAACGTGAACGAAAACGTCTCGCCGACCTTGTCGCGATAGACGAGATCGCTCGGCACGAGATCGTCGGGGGCGATCGTGCGCGAATCGCACAGCGCGAGAGGCAACTGCTCGACGACGTCGATCGGACGCCACAGGTTCACGATCGCGAAGCGGTGCCGCAGCCGCTGGCGGGCTTCGGCCGGTGGCAGATGATCGCGCACGCGGCGCGGGCCGGACACGAAGGTCTGGTCGTTGTGCACGCGGCGCACGGGCTCGCGCAACGACGCGGTGGCGCGCGAGCCGTTCTGACTGTCGCGCAAGGTGTGATCGAAGATAAGCGCCTTTCCCGCGCCGGTCACGCTCAAAAGCAGCTTCTCGGCTTCCGGATAGTAGATCGAGCGGATCGCCGAATCGTCGGAGAAATCGCGCAGCGCGCTCGCGTGCGCGACGCGTTCGAACCCGCTCGTATGCAGCGACAGCGCACCCGCGGCGGCGAGCGGCCGCGCGTCGCTGATGCGTACGCGGCGCGGTTCGAGCGTGCCCGACGTCCACGGCGTGCCGGGCGGAGGCTCGAACGTGTAGGTGACGGGCCGTCCTTCGCCCGCCTGCAAGTAATTCAGCTCGGCCTCGACCGCGTGCGGCGCTTGCGTTTGCGGATCGTCGGTGAGTACGGTCGCCATCGGGTGCTCCTCTTCAGAACGGTTCCTTGTAGGGGCGCAGGTCGATCTCCTGCGTCCATGCGCTTCGATGCTGCACATGAAGTTGCCAGTACGTTTCGGCGATGGCGTCGGGCAGCAGCAGGCCGTCGGCGCCTGCCTGCTCGACACGTTGCGGCGCGCCCTGACGCAGCCGTTCGCCATCGATCCCGCCGTCGATCACAACATGCGCGACGTGGATGCCACGCGGCCCGAACTCGCGCGCGAAGCTTTGCGACAGCGAGCGCAGCGCGGCCTTCGCGGCTGCGAACGCGGCAAACGGTGGCCTTCCGCGCAACGCGGCGGTGGCGCCGGTGAAGAGCAGGGTGCCGAGACCGTGCGATGCCTCTGCATCGCGGCCGTTGTCGAGCAGCGCGCGCAGAGCGGCTTGAGCGAACACGAAGCCGCCAATGACGTTGACGCGCAGCGCGTCTTCGAGTTGATCGGCGGTCAGGTTGAGCGATGGTGCGCGGACCCCGCTCGCCGCGTTGAAGACCGCCACATGCAGCGCACCGGTTTCGCTCACGCGCGCGGCGATGCGTTTGATCGATGCCTCGTCCGCCACGTCGCCGGGGAATGCGTGGGCTTCTGCGCCAGCGGCGCGGATTTCATCGGCGAGGGCTTCGACGCGCGATTCGGTACGCCCCGTTAGCGCGACGGCGAAGCCTTCGTTGGCGAAGCGGCGTGCGACGGCGGCACCGAGTCCGGCCGATGCACCGACACCGGCGATCCACGCGACGGGTTTTGACGAACTGGAGGGTAGGTTCATGCAGTAAACCTATACCTGACACGCACCACTTTGAAACAATCAAAAGCAATAAGCATTTTCAGTGGGGCGTATGGAAGGCGTTTTCCAAGCCCTTTGCTCTGGCCAATATCGAAATGACCAATCGATCGTTATGTTCGTTTTATTGGAGGCCTATGCTTGGAGAGAGGGATCGTCCCAGCGTAGGGAGAGACGAATGAAAATGCTCACTCGACTTGACATGGCAGCGCGTCTTGCCAAGGCCTGGCGCCGACCGGCGAAGCCTCAACGCACCGAAGCGGCGCAATACGACTCGGAGAACCTGGAACGGCTCGCGGTCTGTGCATGCAGCGGGTATTTCCACGGCGGCGATGTCGCTGCACCGTTTGTGTTCGTATCCGAGATCCGGTTGAGGGATTAGGCGCGCTCCGGCTCAAGTTCAACGACGGCCAATCTAGCCGCCGTATCGCCGATCACGCGACTTCGATGCCCGCGCCCGGTCGTATCTTCAAGAAGGAGAACGTCGCCTGTGCGGACCGGCTGACACTCGCCGTCCGATGCCTCGAACTCCATCTCCCCCCGAAGAACGAATATCCACATGCGAAGCGGCGACGGATGCAACTCGCCGATCCATCCCGCAGGCAACAGCAGGAAGCCGCTACGTAACGCAGGTATGAAGCTCGAAACGTTGAAGGCCGGCGCTGGAGGCGCGAACTCGCGCGTGAACGTCTCGATGACTGCCGGTTTGAAATGCGATTCGCCCGCGCCATCGGCGTAGAGCCGCATGTAGTTCAATGCAGAGGACATTGCGCATCTCCCCGCCTCGTTGACGTTCCCCACCACCCCGCCGATTGTGCGCTCAAAACGCATTCTGATTTTCCGTCCGGCCGCATTATGATTGCGCACCCGCATAGTAATTTAGCGCTACGGGTTGCAGTGCACAAGCGCCCGAAAGCGCAGCACCGCGTGAAGGTAAAGGCCGTCCAGGATCGGGCCCGAATCGTGCGCCGATCCGCTCGCGTGCCGAATACAAGCTTGCCTCAAGCCTGTCGTCATCGGGTTTTGCCTCATCGTAAGGCGACGGTTCGCGCGAGATCATCGGAAGGTGGCTTGTTTCTGTTTCATCGGCATAGCGATTTTGGAACTGCCCGTCGATCAGCCAGTTCGAACAACCCGTAATCAACAGTGGAGCAATCAAAAGAAATACGGTATCGAAGGAAGACGCGGACTGCCCATCCCAGGCAATCCATCGCAGTCAGTGTGTCGGAGAGGTGGCCTTAGAAGCTGTCCCAACGGTCGAGAATCAGGAGACAACATGGAAACGAATTCGCTGTCGAAAGGCGGCCCCGTCGATCCCGACGACAACCATCACCGCAAGCAGACCAAGAAAGCCACGGCGAGCGGCTGGATCGGCTCGGCGCTCGAGTACTACGACTTCTTCATCTATGCGCAGGCTGCCGCGCTGATCTTCCCGCAGTTGTTCTTTCCATCCGGCAACCCGAAGGTGGCGATCGTCGCGTCGCTCGCGACGTATGGCGTAGGCTACGTGGCGCGTCCGATCGGCGCGTTCTTCCTCGGCCATTGGGGCGACACCCACGGCCGTAAGACCGTGCTGCTCGTTTGCATGTTCCTGATGGGCGGATCGACGATGGCGGTCGGCCTCCTGCCGACGTATCACCAGGTCGGCATGCTCGCCCCGACGCTGCTCGTCATCTTGCGTCTCGTGCAAGGCTTCGCGGTGGCCGGTGAAATCTCCGGCGCGAGCTCGATGATTCTCGAACACGCGCCTTTCGGCCGGCGCGGCTACTACGCGAGCTTTACGCTGCAAGGCGTGCAGGCGGGCCAGATTCTCGCCGCCGCGATCTTCCTGCCGCTCGCGTACTTCATGCCGGAAGACATGTTCAATTCGTGGGGCTGGCGCATTCCGTTCCTGCTGTCCGCCGGCGTGCTGGTCGCGGGCTACATCATCCGCCGTGAAGTCGACGAAACTCCGGCCTTCGCGAACGAAGCCGACCATGCTTCCGTGCCGAAGTCGCCGATCAAGGAAGCGTTCAAGTATTGCTGGAAGGACATGCTGCGCGTCGTCTGCATGGCGTTGATGAACGTGATCCCGGTCGTCGCGACGATCTTCGGGGCGGCCTATGCGGTTCAGGCAGCTTACGGCGTCAACTTCTCGAAGAGCGTCTACCTGTGGATTCCGGTCGTCGGCAACATCGTCGCGGTGCTGGTGATCCCGTACGTCGGCGACTTGTCGGACCGGATCGGCCGCAAGATTCCGGTCGCGGTCGGGGCGGTCGCCTCGGGGCTGCTCTCGTTCGGCTACTTGTACGCGATCAGCATCCACAGCGTGACGCTCGCGTTCATCATGTCGATCCTGATGTGGGGCGTGGTCTACCAAGGCTACAACGCGATCTTCCCGAGCTTCTACCCGGAACTGTTCCCGACTCGCGCGCGTGTCTCGGCGATGGCGATCTCCCAAAACGTCGGCACGCTGGTCACGGCGCTGTTGCCGGCGGTATTCGCGACGGTCGCGCCGCCGGGATCGACGAACATCCCGATGACGGTCGGCACGATCACGCTGGCGGTCACGATCATCGCGGCGCTCGCGGCGTGGAGCGCGCGGGAGACCTACCGCATCCCGATGGCCCAACTCGGCGAACCCGACGCCCGTCCAATGGACAAGGACGAGTACGACCGCCTGCGCGCGCAGACCGTCGCCGACGAGAAGCTGGTGAAGGCGTCCGCGTAATGTACGCATGAGACGGCCGCGCCGCGGGGCGCGGCCGGTTCCTCTTCGTTTAAATCATTCCCAGACCCGGCGATAACGCGGCGCATTAAAATGCGCCCGCCGCCCTCTCCGCCGCGGCTTTGCGCCCGAGTCAATCAACCGTCCCATCCGTTCAATCGAAGGAACAATCATGAAAAAGATCGTGATGCTTCATGGCATCAACCACAACATGTTCGGCAAGCGCGACCCGAAGCAGTACGGCACGGTCACGCTAGACGAAATCGATTCCAAGCTGCAGGCGCTCGGCAAGGAACTGGGCGTGGAAGTGGAGAGCTATCAGACGAACAGCGAAGGCGACATGTGCGATCGCATCCACAAGGCCTATGCCGACAACGCAGCCGCCGTGCTGATCAACGCGGGCGCGTGGACGCACTACAGCTACGGCATCCGCGATGCGCTCGCGATTCTGACCGTGCCGATCGTCGAGATCCATATGTCGAACATCCACGCGCGCGAGGAGTTTCGCCACAAGTCGGTGTTTGCGGAGATCGTGAAAGGACAGATTTGCGGATTCGGCGTGGAAAGCTATCTGCTCGGCCTGCGCGCCGCGCTTTCCGCTATGTGATTTAGAAATTTGAAGCAGAAGGCCGCGTCGCTCGACGCGGCTTCTTAATAGCCTGTCTCAATCCAGGCTGAGCGTGCGGCCCCGGCCGAGCGCGAAGGCTTCGCGGTCGTCCGCATCGGCGCGGCGCTCGAAGCCCGGATCGCGCACTTGAGCGCCACGGACGAACAATACGACGCAAAACGCGACCGCCATCCAGATTCCCAGAACGATCATCCAGTTCATTGCTTTTCCCCGAAACGTGGCAAGTGCGCTTTTCGATGCGCGAGTGAAATGTGTTGCGGTCGATTAGTGACGCACGGGCGCGGACGGCAGCGTCAGCAGCCGCTCGATCAGCTTGCGCGCCAGTGCGCGTTGTTCCTTGAGTGCCAGCTCGTCTTCGCGGGCGCTGGCGGCGCTCCCCGTCGCGGTCCAGCCGAGGTTGCCGGCAAGACGCATGATGTTCGCCGACGCCTTGTCGAGCGCGAGCATGAGTTCGGCTTCGGTCGCGGGGAGGTCGAAAACGGACGCCTGTTTCAGGGCGGTTGCGCTGCGCGGTTCGATCTCGGCGATGTGTTCGATGCTGTGCGACATGTCGGCGTCCTCGTTGAGTGGATGAGTCAAGTGTGGGTTCTCGACCTCGAATCCAATCGTTGGAACAGCGCGGGTTTTTCGCCTCAATTCATCGTCAATGGTCTTGCGGTGTTTCCGGGGAAGGAACTGGTCAGGTTTCGAGCGGCATCGCGCTCGTGCCTTTCAGTTCGTCGAGACAAACGATCGACTGGACGCGGCTCACTCCGGGGATTTGCATGAGCGTGTCGAGCAGGAATTCCGACAGCGCTTTCAGATCGCGCGCAACCACTTTCAGCACGTAATCGATATCGCCGGTGACGGAGAAGCACTCCTGGATCTGCGCGAGCTTCGCGACGAACTCCTTGAACTTCATCAGGTCGCGGATATGCCCGCGCTCCATCGTCACCTGGATGAACGCCACGACGCCGAAACCGAGGCTCTCGGCGTCGAGCCGCGTCTCATAGCGCCGGATCACCCCGATTTCCTCCAGCCGCCGATGTCGCCGCAAGGTCTGCGCGGGCGAAAGCTTGATCGCCAGCGCGAGTTCGAGGTTCGACATCCGGCCGTTTTCCTGCAGCGCGCCGAGCAGACGCATGTCGATACGGTCGAGCGTCACGTTATGCACTTTTATTTCCTTTTAGCGGGGAAGATGGCGTTTTCGGTGCATCAGTCAGGGTTTGCCAGCGTGCCTTATGAAATCCTATTTTGCCATCTCAAATATACACTGGGTGCCGCTGCAAGAGAGGCGCATAAGCTAAAATCGCCCGCTTCGGAAGCGCGCGGCGACACGCGCGGCAAACGTTGACGCGGAAATTTAATTGCACGCGAGCCGATAGCGACGCAACCGGTATGCGAAACCCGGCGCCACGAACGCCGGGCGGCGCGCGGCGCGAAATCCACCCGAATTCGCGCCCGCACAAAATCGATAAACGGAGACAAGCACAGATGGTTTCAGACAAAGAAGGCTACGGAGGCAACGCCGGCGGCGAGGAGCTCAAGCGCGGGCTCAAGAACCGCCATATCCAGTTGATCGCGCTCGGCGGCGCGATCGGCACGGGGCTTTTCCTCGGCATCGCGCAGACGATCAAGATGGCGGGTCCGTCGGTGCTGCTCGGCTACGCGATCGCGGGCGCCATCGCGTTCCTGATCATGCGGCAACTGGGCGAGATGGTCGTCGACGAGCCCGTCGCCGGCTCGTTCAGCCACTTCGCCAACAAGTATTGTGGGCACTTCGCGGGCTTCATGTCCGGCTGGAACTACTGGGTGCTGTACATCCTCGTGAGCATGGCGGAGCTGTCGGCGGTGGGGATCTACGTCCAGTACTGGTGGCCCGGCGTGCCGACGTGGGTCTCCGCGCTCGTCTTCTTTGGGCTCATCAACGCGATCAACCTGACGAGCGTCAAGTCCTTCGGCGAGATGGAATTCTGGTTCGCGATCGTCAAGGTGCTGGCGATCGTCGGCATGATCGGGTTCGGCGGCTATCTGCTGTTCTCCGGCACGGCCGGTCCCGAAGCCAGCGTCACGAACCTGTGGCAGCGCGGCGGGTTCTTCCCGAACGGCATGAGCGGCCTCGTCATGGCGATGGCCGTCATCATGTTCTCGTTCGGCGGGCTGGAGCTCGTCGGCATCACGGCGGCCGAAGCCGACGATCCCTCGAAAAGCATCCCCCGCGCGACCAACCAGGTGATCTACCGGATCCTGATTTTCTACGTGGGCGCGCTCGGCGTGCTGCTGTCGCTGTATCCGTGGGAAAAGGTCGCGACCGGCGGCAGCCCGTTCGTGCTGATCTTCCACGCGATGAACAGCAACGTCGTCGCGCACGTCCTCAACGCCGTCGTGCTGACGGCCGCGCTTTCCGTGTACAACAGCGGTGTCTATTGCAACAGCCGCATGCTCTACGGCCTCGCCAAGCAGGGCAACGCGCCGCGCGCGCTCCTGAAGGTCAACCGGCGCGGCATTCCGCTCGCGGCGCTTGGCGTCTCGGCGTTCGCGACGGGCGCCTGCGTGCTGATCAACTACTTCATGCCGGGCAAGGCGTTCGAACTGCTGATGGGGCTCGTGGTATCGGCGCTCATCATCAACTGGGCGATGATCAGCATCATTCACCTGAAGTTTCGCAGCGACAAACGCAAGGCCGGCCAGACGACGACGTTCCGCAGTCTGGGCTATCCGTTCACGAACTACCTGTGTCTCGCGTTCCTGGCGGGCATTCTGGTCATCATGTACATCACGCCGGGCCTGCAGCTTTCCGTGTATCTGATTCCGGTGTGGCTGCTGGTGCTCGCGATCAGCTACCGCTTCCGTTCGCGCGATGGTGCTGTTTCGGGCGCGACGGCCGGCGTCACGGCGCGCAAGCCTTTCGTGGCCGATAATCGATGATTGAGCCGGGCGCCATATCTGGCGCCTTTCCCGGCGGCCGTCGGTACGACGTCCGCTTTCCCGCTCCGACCGACAAGCAAACATCATGTTCGAACATATCGATGCATATCCCGGCGACCCGATCCTCAGCCTGAACGAAGACTTCCAGAAGGACCCGCGCAGCAACAAGGTCAATCTGAGCATCGGCATCTATTTCGATGACGAGGGGCGTCTGCCCGTGATGCGCGCCGTCCACGAAGCCGAGGCGGCGATCCTGAATGAGCCGGGCCCGAAGCCTTATCTGCCGATGGCAGGTTTCGCGCATTATCGCGACGCCGTACAGGCGCTCGTGTTCGGCGAGAATCCGGCGCGCGCAGACGGCCGCATCGCGACGGTGCAGACGCTCGGCGGCTCGGGCGCGCTGAAAGTCGGCGCTGACTTCATCAAGCGCTATTTCCCGCAGTCGCAGGTTTGGGTCAGCGATCCGACGTGGGAAAACCATCGGTTCATCTTCGAGCGTGCGGGTTTCGAGGTGAACACGTACCCGTACTACGACGAAACGACCGGCGGCCTGAAATTCGACGCGATGCTCGCCGCAATCGACGCGCTGCCTGCAAAGAGCATCGTCCTGTTGCACGCGTGCTGCCACAACCCGACGGGCGTCGATCTCGACCGCGCGCAGTGGGAGCGGCTGATCGGCGTGCTTCAGGCGCGCGACTTGCTGCCCTTCGTGGACATGGCGTATCAGGGTTTCGGCGCCGGCCTCGACGACGATGCCTTCGCCGTGCGCGAACTGGGGCGGCGCGGCGTGACGGCGTTTGTCGCGAATTCGTTCTCGAAGAACTTTTCGCTCTACGGCGAGCGCTGCGGCGGCCTGCACGTGATTTGCGAGGACGCGGGCGCGGCGGATCGCGTGCTCGGCCAGTTGACCGGCTCGGTGCGCTCGAACTACAGCAATCCGCCGACGCACGGCGCGAAGATCGTCACCCGCGTGCTGAACACGCCGGTGCTGAAGGCATCGTGGGAAAGCGAGCTTGCGGCGATGTGCCAGCGCATCGCGCGGATGCGTGTCGCGATCCACGACGGCCTGCGCGATCACGTGCGCGGCGAAGCGCTGGCGCGTTATGTGAAGCAGCGCGGCATGTTCACGTACACGGGGCTGTCGGCGGCGCAGGTCGACCGGCTTCGCGAGGAGTTCGGCGTGTACATCCTGCGCTCGGGGCGGATGTGCGTCGCGGGGTTGAACGAGACGAACGTCGGGCCGGTGGTGCAAGCGTTCGGCAAGGTGCTCGCCGCCAACAAGTAACAGGGTGTCGTCCGGCGCCCGCAAGGAGACGTCGATGAACAGAATCCTGACGCTTTGCCTGATCGGCGCGTGCTGCGCGTCGGCGACGGCCCACGCGGAACTCAACGACCGCACGAAGAAGCTGCTTCAGACGCAAGCGCTGACGAAGCAGTCGGAACAGGCGAAGAACCCGAAAGCCGCCGCAGACGACCAGGCTGTCGTGCGCGGCGGCTCGAGTGCGGCCACGCCGCCGCCCGCGCCCTCTCCGGGACGCTCCGCCGCTGGCAACGTGCCGGCGGTGAAACCTTGAGTCGTCACAGGCTCGGACACGACAGCACTTGCTGCTTGGGCATCATCCCCGGGCCTTCGGCGACGGGCGATCCGCGCGGCGGCGTCGCGATGAGCCGGATGCTGTCCGTGCCGGCGTTCGCCAGCACGTAGTTTTCCGGGCTGCCGTCCGGCTGCCAGTAGATGCGAAACACCGCGTCGTCGCGATACACGTGCAACGTGCCGCGCACCCGCTTGCCCGCGCTGATCAGATCGACCGCTTCCCCTTCGTTCAACGAAAACGCGCCGCTCCCGGCGTCGGCACCTTCGAGCGTGCCGCACGCGGTGTCGTCGGCCGAGGCGGCGGTCGCGGCCGTCGCAAGAAGAATGTTTAGCGATAACGCTGCAAATCTGCGTGTCATGACCTTCGTCCGATGATCGACCCGGGCTCATCTTAACCGCGTCGCGCGGCATCCTCGGCAGGGCGGCGATGCATGTGCTAACTTGAAATCGTCGAATGCGGAAGAACGCGGAGGTTCAAATGTCTGTAATCGCGCAGGACGAAAAAGCGGATTTCCTGGTCATCCTGAGTCGCCACCAGCTGAGCGAAGACGATTTCCTGCTGGAGGAAACGGTCAACATGGACATCGTCGACGATGTCTATCCGTTGCAGGGGCACCTCACGATCGTGCGCAAGTCGACGCTGAAGCAAAAGGCGTATCGAACGGGGCATGGCACGAAATGGACGTCGGAATTCGAGAAAGATCTTAATAAAGGTGCATTCGGCTAGGGGTATGGGTAGCGGAGTCCGAACGGGGTCGTGCGGGCCCTGAGCGAATGTGCCGCGCGACACGACGGGAAATTGACGGACTTTCTGGCCCGGTGCATTCTTCACTGACTTGTACCAGACAAAGCGGAGTTGTCGATGGCCTCCTGTGAATTCGCGTCCTTCCGGGCACAGCTTGCGATGTTCCTGCGCGACTTGCCAGCCGGCACGACCGCCGATTTGACCGACGTGGCTGTCGCCTACTGGAACGGCAAGTGTCTCGTGGGGGCGTATTTGCGAGACGGCGGCCGCATCGACGAGGAATTCGATTTCGACGAAAACGCCTGGGGGAATTGGCAGGATGAGTTCATTCACTGGCTGAGTGCCCCCAGGTTTTCGGAGCGGTGGGATTTGAAGCAAGGGCTCGACAATGCGCGGCCGCTGGCGCACGGACGGGGCGGCGTCTATAGCGTTTGATGTAATGCGCTCGTTGGGCTTCTCTGAACCTTATCGGTCTATGGAATTGCCCCTCCCCGGGATCAGCCGTACTCGCGCTTCCTACCCGTTGGGAAGGCAAAACTGAAAACCAGTGTTTGGTTTTGCCATACCGCAATTTTCCCAGTCCACTTCCTTCCGGCTCCGCCCTGGCGTAACCGCGCCCAATCGCTCGCGTCGCCGCAAAAAACAAGCAAGCACCGCTTCAAACGGTAGAGACCGCCACCCCCAAGGCGTCAGCGAAACCCCTTTGGTATGGGGATTGCTGCCCGCACCCCAGCAGAACACATCGAACCCCTTGCCCCGGTTTCGGCAAGAACGGCGAAATCGACCTGCGCGCGAACATCGGTCCGTTCACCCCCGGTGGCTACTACTCGACCTCGCCGCCCGCCGTCACGCGCGGCCTCGTGATCCTGAGCGGCCACGTCTCCGACAACGAATCGTCGAACGAGCCTTCGGGCGTCGTGCGCGCGTTCGACGTGCGCGACGGCAAAAAGCTCTGGCAGGCGCGCCTGCCGGCCGGCGGCTAGGCCACGCCGATGAGCTACGCCAATGCGAGCGGCAAGCAATACGTGGTGGTCGTCGCGGGCGGGCACGGGTCGCTTGGGACGAGGCGGGATATGTGATTGGTTGCGCGTTGCCGTGAGGGAAGGCGGCGCCGGAAACGCTTCGGATGGCGGCGCCGACGCGCTCCTATTTGATATCGGGATGGCGCACGTTCCACTGCCGGATCGCGCGGATTTCGCGTTCGAAACCGAGGATGCTGATCGTCGCCGTATCGAGCAGGAGATGCGCGCCGAGCGCCGCCGAATCGCCGATCCAGCAGCCCGCGAACACGCGCAGGAAGTGCGCGTGCGAAAAAATTGCGATCCGTCCCGGCGACGCGGCTAGATGCTGCACTAACGCCCGCGCCCGCGCTTCGATCTCACCGATACTCTCGCCTTCGGGAATCGGCGACTCCCATATCGACCAGCCCGGCGCGTTTTCGCGGATCTCCGGCGTCGTGCGGCCTTCGTAGATGCCGTAGTCCCACTCGCGCAACTCCCGCTCGACTTCCGCGTGATCGCCCAGGCCGGCGAGGCGGCACGTTTCGATCGCGCGCGACATCGGGCTTGTCAGCACGCGATCGAAATGTTCCTGGGCGAGGATCGGCGCGAGCATTTGCGCCTGCGCGCGGCCGTGCTCGGTGAGCGGTATGTCGGTGCGGCCGGTGTGCTGGCGCGACAGGCTCCATTCGGTCTCGCCATGGCGGATCAGCCAGATCTCGGCTCGGCTAGTGGAATCTTCGGAGGCGTTGGCATTCATCGGCGGGTCTCACTGGGTGTTAAGGGGATTCCGAGTGACGATTCTACGACTGCATTCGAAGCGGTGCCGGTACGGGGTTTGCTGGCTAAACGGCATCGCGATGGCGCGTCGGTCCTGCTCGCCTCGTCGGCTGTTTATTTCGTCAACCGACTTGGCGCGCGTCGAGTTGGTACTCGCAGCAATCCGCCGCGTTTTCCGTGGAATCCGCCAAAAAAACGTCCGAAACCGGCCATGTCCGGCCAGTTTCGACGTAGCGGACGATAATCGGGATGAACGCTTTTGCCTGTCGGAAGGGGAATGCTCATGAGCCGCTTGCTTTGCCCGGGCCGTTTTTGGGGGCATTTCTGCGCGTTGCTGTTCGCGTCCGCGGTCGCACTCGCCGGTTGCAGCGGCGGCAGCAGTTCCACGCCCGCATCGACGACGAACGGCGGCGCCAGTCCGGCAAGCGGTTCCGGCGCGGCATCGGAGGCTAGTCCGGCTTCGGGCGGCGGGACGGGGGCCGGCAGCGGCACAGGTACGGGCACGGGCACGGGTTCGGGCAGCGGCACAAGCGGTGGCACGAACGGCGGCACAAGCGGCGGCACGAACGGCGGCACAAGCGGCGGCACAAGCGGCGGCTCGGGCGGCACGCCGGTCGCCAACGCAGCCGACGTCGCCACGTACCACAACGACATCGCCCGCACGGGCCAGCATCTGAACGAAACGGTACTCGCGCCCGCGACGGTCAATGCCGCATCGTTCGGCAAGCTCGCGGTTTTCAGCGTCGATGGCCCCGTCGATGCCCAACCGCTCTACCTTGCCGCCCTGAAAATCGCGAACGGCACGCACAACGTGCTCTACGTCGCCACCGAAAACGCGAGCGTCTACGCCCTCGACGCCGACACCGGCACTGTCCTCTGGCGCAAATCGACGCTCCGCGCAGGCGAAACGACCAGTGACAACCACGGCTGCCCGCAAATCACGCCGCAGATCGGCATCACCGCGACGCCCGTCATCGACCGGTCGCGGGGGCCGAATGGCGCGATCTACGTCGTCGGGATGTCGAAGGACGGCGCGAACGCCTACCACCAGCGTATCCACGCGCTCGACCTCACGACCGGCGCGGAGCTTTTCGGCGGCCCGACGGAGATCACGGCGTCGTATCCGGGCAACGGCGCGAACAGCGTGAACGGCCGCGTGATCTTCGATCCGGGCCAGTACGCCGAACGCCAGTCGCTGCTGCTGCTGGGCGGCGTGATCTACACCGGCTGGACGTCGCATTGCGACATCCAGCCGTACACGGGCTGGGTGATCGCCTACAGCGCCGACACACTCGCCCAGACGAGCGTGCTCAACCTCACGCCGAACGGCTCGGGCGGCGCGATCTGGATGAGCGGCGCGGGGATGGCGTCGGACGGGACGTCGATCTATTTCCTCGACGCCAACGGCACCTTCGATCCGACTCTCAACGCTGCCGAACACCCCGCGCTCGGCGACTACGGCAACGGCTTTTTGAAGCTCGGCCCGTCGCCATCGATGACGGTCACCGACTATTTCCAGGCGTCGAACACGATCGAGCAGTCGAACGCTGACGAGGACCTGGGTTCTGGCGGCGCGCTCGTCCTGCCCGATCTCACCGATGCGAACGGCGTGACCCAGCATCTCGCGCTCGGCGCGGGCAAGAACTCGATCATCTACGTGGTGAACCGCGATTCGATGGGCAAATTCGATTCGAACGCCGACCATATCTATCAGGAGATTCGCGGGCAGATCACAGGTCCGGAATTCGGGATGCCGGCGTATTTCAACGGGACGGTGTACATCGGGTCGATCGGCGATTCGCTGAAGGCGTTCAGCGTCGCGAACGCGCGGCTGTCGGCGGCGCCCGTCAGCCGCACGCCGACGACCTTCGGCTCGCCCGGCACGACGCCGAGCATCTCGGCGAACGGCAACGCGAACGGCGTCGTGTGGGCGGTGGAAAACGGGACGATCGCGGTGCTGCACGCCTACGACGCGGCGAATCTCGCGACGGAGCTTTACAACAGCAATCAGTCGGGATCGCGCGACCAGTTCGGGCAGGGCAACAAGTTCATCACGCCGACGATCGCGAACGGCAAGGTGTATGTCGGGACAAGGAACGGGGTGGGGGTGTTTGGGATGCTGAGATAGCGGAGTCGGGCTTTGGGGCGCGGCTGGGGTGTCATCCAGTCGCGATGCAGGACGTGCCCGCCGCGCTCGCAACGCCTTGCCGCTTTTCAGGATTTCGAGGCGTTCAGCTTCGCATTTCGACACGCAGAACTGCCCAGTGCCGGCGCCAGTGCAAGCCATCGCGCCCGTAACGCCGTGCTTTCCGATTCGGCAGTGCGGATTTCGAGACGTTCAGCATGGCCTTTTCGCGACGCCGAATTGCTCCGTTACACCACATCGACCACGATCTTTCCCCGCGCCGTCCCATCCGTGACCGCGTCGAACGCGAGCCCTGCCGACGCCAGCTCGAACCGCCGCGAATCCAGCCGCGGCACCAGTTGCCCCGCCTCCGCGAGCCGCGTCGCGACGCCCAGCATCTCGCCGAGATGCGCGCGCCCCTCGCCGCTCAACAGCGGATACAGCGTGAACACGCCCGAGTAAGTCGCCTCGCGAAACGACAGCGGCGCGAGCGCATGCGTGCCCCATCCGAGCGCGCTCACCACGTGCCCGAAATGTTTCACCGCCGCGAACGACGCATCGAGCGTCGCGCCGCCGACCGTATCCACGACGACATCGAACCCCGCCCCCGAATACTGCTCGACGGTCTGCGCACGATAATCGATCGCCGCGACGCCCAGCCGCTCGACGATCTCGATATCCCGCGCACTCACCGTTGCCGAGACCGCCGCTCCCAGCGAGCGCGCCAGTTGAACGGCGACGTACCCCACGCCGCCCGCGCCGCCCTGCACGAGCACGCTATGCCCGGCCTGCACGCGGGCGCGATCGACAATCCCCGAGTACGCGGTGACGAACGCGAGCGGCAGCGCGGCGGCCTCGCGCATCGAGAGATTCGTGGGCTTTGTGGCGAGCAGCGCGGCGTCGACGGCCGCGTATTGCGCAAGCGACCCCTGAATCCCGCCGACGCCACCCGTCATGCCGTACACCTCGTCGCCGGGACGGAACGCGGTGACGCCCGCGCCGACCGCTTCAACGACACCCGCCATGTCGATACCGGGCACGAGCGGCAGCGGATGTTTGGCATGGGCGGCGCCACCGGCGCGGATCTTGGTATCGAGCGGATTGAGGCCGCTCGCCGCGATGCGCACGAGGACTTGCCCCGCGCCGGGTTCGGGCCTCGAAAGTTCGGTGAGTTCGAGCGGGCCGTTGTAACGGTGGAGGACGAGGGCTTGCATAGACATGATCGGTTCTCAAAAACGTTGCGATGCGCCCATAATTACCCATGCTATAACGCACGTAAATCGACGAATTCGCACGACATCCAAACGAAAATGAATGGTCAGATAATCGAATGGAGCGACGTCCGCATCTTCCTCGCGATCGCGCGGGCGGGCACGCTTGGCGGGGCGGCGAAACTCGTCGGCCAGACGCAGCCGACGATGGGCCGGCGCCTGCGCGCGCTGGAAGAAGCCGTCGGACAGACGCTTTTCCAGCGTACGGCCGACGGCTTCGTCCTGACCGACGAAGGCACTGCCGTGCTCGGCTACGCGGAGCGGATGGAGGAAGAAGCGCTCGGGTTTTCGCGCTCGCTCGCGGGCAGCGAGGAGCAACTGACGGGCTTGCTGCGGGTGTCGTCTTCCGACTGGTTCGGCGTGCATGTGCTTACGCCGGTTTTTGCGCGCTTTCTGGCGCGTCAGCGCGGCGTCGCGATCGAACTCGTGACCGATTCTCGGCGCTACAACCTTGCGCGGCGCGAGGCGGATCTCGTCTTTCGCATCACGCCGTTCGACGAGCCCGATGTCATCCAGCGCAAGCTCATGCACATGGATTACGCGCTCTACGGACACCTCGACCTCGTACCGCCGACAGCGGGCAGCGGCGACGGCCACGCGCTCATCAGCATGGACAGCGCGTTCGGCGCGCTGCCGGACGTCGCATGGGTGAAGCGGATGCTGCCGCAAGCGCGCATCGCGTTCACGAGCAACAACCGCGAGGCGCAGGCGCGGATGTGCGCAGAGGGCATCGGTTTCGCGGTGCTGCCTTGCCCGCTCGGCGACGCGGCGCCGGAACTGCGGCGCGTCGAACTGGGCGAAGCGCCGCCGGGGCGCGATGTCTTCCTTGGCTATCACCGCGATTTGCGGCGCCTCGCGCGGCTGCGCGCTTTGCTCGACGTGGTCGTCGATGAGCTCGGCGGCGCGTGAACACGGCAACGTAACGCAGCAGCGACGGCACGTGGATCTGCGAAGCGCCGCCGGGGCGCGATGTTTTTTCGCTATCACCGCGACCTGCGGCGCCTCGCGCGACTTAGCGCGACGGCACCCAAGCAAACGACGCGCTCACCGATTCCCCCGGCGCCAGCACGCAACCGCCCGTAACATCACGCGCGGCATCGAGATTGATCCAGTCGACGGTATTGCTCACCGGCTCGACGCACAACAGCGACGGCTCGCTTGCTGGCGCGTACAACACCATGTGGTCGAACGGCGCCTCGGCGCGCAATGTGACCGCACGCGCCTCGTCGGGCCACGCGATCGTCGCGCTGCGCGACCAGCCGGCGTAATTGTTGTCGAGATCGAAGGCGTCGGCCGGCATGCCTTCCGGCGACGCCAGCCGGTCGACGCTCGGATGCGTGGCGAGATGCGTCGGCAGCAGGTCGGGCGTCGCGTGCCACATCGCGGCGACGCGCGCGTGGATGCGCGTCGCGGACGTGCGAGGGTAGTACGGGTGATGGCCCATGCCGAACGGCATCGGCCGGTCGGACAGGTTGCGCGCCGCCATCGTCACGGTCAGCGCGCCGGCGGTGAGCGCTATGCGCTGCGCCGCTTCGTAGCTAAACGGCCAGTGGTGCGCGGGGTCGGCCGAGGGCTCATGGCTGAAATGCAACTCGACCGCCGTCTCCGTCGATGAAACCACACGCCACGGCCGCCGCCACGCGTGCCCGTGCAGCGCGTGATCGAAGGCGTTGCCGTCGCCCGAGAGATCGATCGCGCGGCCGTCGAACACGAAACGCGCGTCGCGGATGCGGTTGCAGTATGGCAGCAGCGGAAAACTCGCCATCCCGAGCGGATCGCGCGCCGCAAGCGCTTCGCGCGTCGCGGGGCGCAGCCAGTGGAGCGGGCCCGAGTCGGTTTCGTCGAAGAATGCGGCGATCGCGCCGCCCACGTCCGGCGCGATCAGCACACGGCGCGCGCCGTGCCGCAGTTCGATGAGCGCGCGGCCGTCGGGGATTAGTGGCGCGTTGACTGCGGCGCTCAATATGCGAAGTTCCGGTAGTTTTCGTCGAAGATGTACGGTGTTTCATCGACTTGCGGGTTGTAACGCAGAAGTCGTCGCGCGCGAGCAGGCAGAGTGGCGAACACGCGGCGCGGCACGTCGATGTGGACTTCCGGCCGGAAATACCACGCGCGGCTATAGCCGATCACGACCATCGGACGCGGTGTATCGGTGAGATTCGGCGTCCCGCGATGCAGGCCGCGCACGTCGCGAATCATCACGTCGCCGAGACGCATCGGCACGCGCTCGGGCGGAAAGCGGCCGTCAGCCAGGCCCGCGAGTGCTTCCTCACGCGAGATGCGATGCGTGCCGCGCGTCGTTTCGAGCGATCCGTTCTCTTCGTCCACATCGACGAGAGGAAAATTAACCGCAAGCTGGAACGACGGCGTCTCCGGGAAGTGGTCGAAAAGCGGCGGCGTGTCGCGATGCCAGTCCTGGAACGCGGAGCCGCGCACAGGCGTATCGGCGGCGAGCTGGCACATCACCGGGTCTGGACCCGCCACGCGCTCGACGATGCCGAGCACGTCGTCGTCGCAGAAGATGGAGGGGTCGGCGAATTCGCCTTCGAACGGCAATGTCACGTAATAGCGCCCCGGGCCGCGATTTCCGTCGCCCGCGCTTCGATGCGGCGCGAGGAGCGGGGCGAACGCGGTGCGCCATGCTTCGAGCGTCGCGCGCGGAAAGTGCTCAGGAAGCGTGACGAAGCCGTCGCGTTCGAACGCGGCGGCGAGCGCATCGCGGGCGCTTTCGTCGTATCGGGGCATTGCGTCGTCTCCTTTGTCGGCCAGGCTTGGCTCGGTCGGCCAGTTGGCGTTGTCGTTCAGAGTTGGCGCTTCAGCGCCGTACTCTGATCCCATTCGTCTAACCCTGAGCGCGCTTGCGTCAGCCACGCGCCGTACGCTGGCTCCGTGCAACGAAGTTGCACGCAATTCGCGCAGAATCGCACGCGCCACACGGCCCCGTCAATATTATTAGTAATAACACCGACAGCATTTCCGAGCGTTGTCCGTGCATATTATTAGTGGTAACGTGCGACGCAAGAATGCAGGCATCAGCCGCCCGCGAGCGGCCTACACAATGAAAAAATCCACGCAACGCCGCCCGACGATGACCGACATCGCGAAGCTCACTGGCGTCTCGCAATCGACGGTTTCGCTCGTGCTGAACAACGCGAGCGGCGCCAAGTTTTCCGGCTCGACGCGCGACAAGGTGCTCAAGGCCGCGCAGGAACTCGGCTACCGGATGACGGCGCGCGAACCGCTCGCGCTCGACGCCCCCGGCGAGCGCAACCTGATCGTCTATCTCGCCGACGAGATCTCGACGAGCCCGCATCCGGTCGTGAACATCGACGGCGCGCGCGATGCCGCGTTCGCCCACGGCCGCATGCTCGCGGTCTATTCGACGCACGGCAACGCGGAGATCGAGCAGCAGGTCCTCGACGCGGCGCTCACCAACCCGAACGTGCTCGGCGTGATCTACGCGACCGTCTACACGCGGCGCGTGACGCCGCCCGCCGCGCTCTCGCAGGTGCCGACCGTGCTGCTCAACTGTTACACGAGCGACGTGAACCTGTCGTCGGTGGTGCCGGCGGAGGTCGCGGGCGGTCACGCCGCGACCGATCACCTGCTCAACGCGGGGCATCGGCGGATCGGCTATATCAACGGCGAGCCGTGGCAGGACGCGGCGCGCGACCGCCTGAAGGGATACCGCACGGCGCTCGCCACCGCCGACCTGCCATACGCGCCGGAACTCGTGCGCGAGGGCGACTGGAGTTCGGGTACGGGCTTCGAACAGACGCTCTCGCTGATGCGCGAACTCAACCCGCCGACCGCGATCTTTTGCGCGAACGACCTGATGGCGCTCGGCGCGATCGAGGCACTGAAACAACTCGGCCTGCGCGTACCCGAAGACGTCTCGGTGCTCGGCTACGACGACCAGGAAATCGCGCGCCACACGCATCCGCCGCTTTCGACGGTGGTGCTGCCGAACTACGAGCTAGGCCGCTGGGCGGTCGAAACGCTACTGCAGGAAGAGCACAACCGCGCGGCCGGCGCACCGGTGCGGCATCGGACGGTGAAGCTCGACGGACCGCTCGTCGAACGCGCGTCAGTCAGGGTAATTACCGAAGCAAAGCAGCTCGCAACTAATAATATTAGCGATTGACCGTTAATAAAACACGGTGGAATAATCGACGGACTTCGGAAGCCATAAGAACTACAACCGCAGTGCGCATCAGCAGCACAGAACAAGCAAACCATCCCTATCGGAGGAAGACATGCTGTCGCTTGGAACAAAAACCTCACGCCGGTGCGCCACTGGCATTCGTCCGCTCGCGGCATCGCTCGTCGCGCTGTCGCTCGTCGCGGGCCTCGGAGCTGCCGGCATCGCCAGCGCCGCGGACGACGCCCTGCCCAAGATCGCCAACAAAAAGCCGCTGAAAGTCGGCTTCGCGCAGACCGAGAGCAACAACCCGTGGCGTCTCGCCGAGACCAAGAGCTTCAAGGACGTCGCCGCGAAGTGCGGATGGCAGATGGTCATGACCGACGCCAACAGTTCGCCCGCGAAGCAGGTCGCGGATATCCAGAGCATGATCGCGCAGCACGTCGATTTGCTCGTGTTCCCGCCGCGCGAGGAAAAGCCGCTCGCGCCGGTCGTGTTGCAGGCGAAGAAGGCCGGCATCCCGGTAATTCTCGTCGACCGTAACGTCGACCAGTCGATGGCGAAGGCCGGGCGCGACTACATCACGTTCATCGGCTCGGACTTCATCGACCAGGGCCACCGCGCCGCCGACTGGCTCGTCAAGGCGACGAGCGGCAAGGCGACCATCATCGAACTGGAAGGCTCGACGGGCGCGTCCGCCGCGAACGACCGCAAGAAGGGCTTCGACGAAGTCATCGCGAAGAATCCGGGCATGAAGATCGTCGCGTCGCAAAGCGGCGACTTCGCGCGCGACAAGGGCCGCCAGGTCATGGAGACGCTGCTTCAGGCGCATCCGGACGTGACCGCCGTCTACGCGCACAACGACGAAATGGCGCTCGGCGCGATCGCCGCAATCAAGGCGGCCGGCAAGCAGCCGGGCAAGGACATCGTGCTCGTGACGATCGACGGGACCAAGGGCGGACTCGAAGCGATCGCAGCGGGTGAACTGGGCGCGAGCGTGCAATCGAGCCCGTTCTTCGGGCCGCTCGCCTGCGACGTGGCGCAGAAGTTCGCGAAGGGCGAAACGGTGCCGCCGTGGGTCAAGGTCTCCGACCGCTTCTACGACAAGAGCAACGTCAAGGAAAGCATGCAGTACGGGTATTGATCGCGCTCACGAGCTGGAAACAGTAATAGCGAAGGTGTTTGGAGCGGCGCGTCTGCGAACTTACGCGGGCGGCCGCTCCTTTTGTACGCCGGACTCAAGTGTTGCCGACGGGATTGTCGGCCAGGCCGTCGTCCTTGCTTGGGATGCGGGCGCGCGGCGTCTGGCGCCGGGAGGGCCAGACGGCTGGTCCGGAAGGTCGCAGGCCGCCCGATGTGGCGGTGCGTCGCCATGCGCGGCTGGCCGACAACTCAAGGTTGAAGCGAACCGAAGACAGAAGGAGACGCAGCACATGGAAACGCCGGCACAAACCGCGCGTCCGCTGCTCGACATGCAGGACATCGACATCAGTTTCGGCGGCGTCGCGGCGTTGCGCCACGCGCGGCTGACGGTCGCGGCGGGCGAGGTGCATGCGCTGATCGGCCAGAACGGCGCGGGCAAGTCGACGCTCATCAAGATCCTTACCGGTGCCTACCGGCGCTCGGGCGGCACGATCCGTTTCGATGGCCGCGAAGTCGATTTCCGCACGCCGAAGGAAGCGCGCGAGGCGGGCATCAGCACGATCTATCAGGAAATCAACCTCGTGCCGTTCCGTTCGGTCGCGGAGAACATTTTTCTGGGTCGCGAGCCGCGCCGCTTCGGCATGATCGACTGGAAGAGCGTGCGCGCCAAAGCGAAGGCGCTGCTCGACTCGTTCGGCTTGCAGATCGACGTCGAAAAACCCGTGCGCGACTATTCGACCGCGATCCAGCAGATGGTCGCGCTCGCGCGCGCCGTATCGTCGGACGCGAGGATGGTCATCATGGACGAATCCACGTCCTCGCTCGACGAGCGCGAAGTCGAACTGCTCTTCAACGTCGTGCGGCGTCTGCGCGACGACGGCCGCGCGGTGATCTTCGTGTCGCACCGGCTCGACGAACTGTATGCGCTCTGCGACCGCGTGACGGTGATGCGCGACGGCCAGACCGTTGCCGAAAGCGCGATGGAAGGCATGGACAAGCTGCAACTCGTCACGACGATGCTTGGCCGCACGCTCGCCGCCGTCGTGCAGGAAGACAGCGCCGTGAAAGAGGCGAATCTGGCGAAGCGCGGTGGCGTCGCGTTGAGCGCCGAAGGCCTCGCGAGCGGCGCGAAAGTCACCAACGTGACGCTCGATGTACACGCTGGCGAAGCCGTCGGACTGGCCGGTCTGCTCGGCTCGGGCCGCACGGAGACGATGCGCCTTCTTTTCGGCGCCGACCGTCCGCAGCGCGGCACGCTGACGATCGACGGCAAGCCCGTCGCGCTCAGGTCGCCGCAGGACGCGATCGCGCGCGGCATCGCTTATCTGACGGAAGACCGCAAGGCCGAAGGCATCGTGCCGGAGCTTTCCGTGCGCGACAACCTCACGCTCGTGTGCCTGCGCACGCTGACGAAGCGCGGCGTCGTTGATGTCGCGAGGCAGCGCGAGATCGTCGATGGCTTCATCGAATCGCTCGGCATCAAGCTGCGTTCGCCCGACCAGCCGATCCGCGAACTCTCCGGCGGCAACCAGCAAAAGGTGCTGCTCGCGCGCTGGCTCGCAACCGATCCGAAGCTCTTGCTCCTCGACGAACCCACGCGCGGCATCGATGTCGGCGCGAAAGCCGATGTCGCGAAGATCGTGCGCGAGCTGCGCGATTCGGGGCTCGCGGTGCTGCTCTCGGCGTCGGAACTGGAAGAACTGACGGCGGTGGCCGACCGCGCGGTCGTGATCCGCGACGGCGAGACCGTCGCCGGGCTCGACGGCGCGCGCATGAGCGAGGCGTCCATCATGGATGCGATCGCCTACGGCTCGGGCGAAACATCGACGCTCGCGCAGGCGGTGGGGACAAGCGAAGGAACGAAGTCATGACGCAAAAACCCGCCGCCGTGGCGCTGCCCGAGGCGACGCCCAAGAAGAAACATCGCCTGACGATCCAGCGCGAAATCGCGGTGCTCGTCGCGATGATCGTGTTCAACCTCATCTTCACCGATCACTTCTGGTCGCTGCAGACGTTCAATGTCAACCTGACGCAGGTCGTGACGATCGTGATCGTCGGGATCGGCATGACGCTCGTCGTCGCGACGGGCGGGATCGATTTGTCGGTGGGCGCGTCGATGGCGATCGCCGGGGCGCTTGCGCCGATGCTCTTCATGAACATCGACGGGCCGCTCGGCCTCGTGCTCGCCTTCACCCTGCCGATTCTCGCGGCCGCTGTGTGCGGGGTCTTTAACGGCTTTCTCGTGACGCGGCTCGAAGTCCAGCCGATCGTCGCGACGCTCGTGCTGTTCATCGCGGGACGCGGCATCGCGCAGGTCGTCACCGACGGCAGCCTGCAAGCGTTCAACAACCCCGCGTTCCAGTGGATCGCGCTCGGCAAGGTGGCGGGCGTGCCGTTCCAGATCCTGCTGATGTTCGCGCTCGTCGCGCTGTTCGCGTGGATCGTGAGGAAGACGCTCTTCGGCAAGTACCTGCTCGTGACCGGCGGCAACGAACAGGCCGCGTACCTGAGCGGCATCCCCACCGCGCGCGTGAAGATGATCGCGTACACCGTGTGCGCCGCGCTCGCCGGACTCGCGGGGCTGATCTCGATTTCGGTGAATTCGTCGTCGGATGCGAACGTGATCGGCCTGGGCTCTGAACTCGACGCCATCGCCGCCGTGGCCGTCGGCGGGACGGCGCTGACCGGCGGCAAGGCGTATATCGCGGGGACGCTGATCGGCGCGCTCATCATCCAGTTGCTGCGCTACACGCTGCTCGCGCACGGCATTCCCGATGCGGCGGCGCTCGTGCTGAAGGCGGGCATCATCATCGCGGCGGTGTACGTGCAGCGGCGCCGGCACTGAGCGCTCAAAGGCCATCGACATGAAAAAGAACCTTCCGATCCTCATCGCGCTCGTGGCGCTGCTCGTGCTCGGCGTCGTGCGCTACGAGCACTTCGCGTCGGCGTACAACATCACGTCGTTCTGGCGCTACAACTCGATGTTCGCGCTGATCTCCGTCGGCATGGCGTTCGTGATCATCACGGGCGGCATCGATCTGTCGGTCGGCGCCGTGGCCGCGCTCGCGAGCGTGGTCGCGGCGCTCGCGAGTCCGCACGGCGGCGTCGCGGCGGTGCTGGCGGGCTCGTGCGCGGGGCTCGCCGTCGGCGTGCTGAACGGGCTCGTCATCACGCACATGCGGATTTTGCCGTTCATCGTGACGCTCGCGACGAGCCTCGGCGCGCACGGGCTCGCGCTACTGCTTGGTCACAACGACGCGGTCGCGATCTCGGCGGAATCGAATTTCGCCGCGTTCGGCCAGGGTGACCTGTTCGATCTGCCGATTCCCGGACTCGTCGCCGCGGCCGCTGCCGTGCTCGGCTGGATCGCACTGCGCAACACGCGCTTCGGACGGCACGCACTGGCGATCGGCGGCAGCGAAGAGGCGTCGCGGCTGATGGGGCTCAACGTCGACCGCACGCTCGTCGCCGTGTACGCGGTTAGCGGGCTGCTCGCGGGCATCGCGGGCGCGATCCTCGCCGCGCAGTTCGGCGCGGGACAGCCGAACGAAGGCGTCGGCTGGGAGCTGTTCGCGATCTCGGCGGTCGTGCTCGGCGGCACGCGGCTGACCGGCGGTGAAGGATCGATCGCGATGACGATCGCGGGCGTCGCGCTGCTCGGGCTCGTGTTCAACCTGCTGAACTTCGAGAACGGGCTCGGGTACATCAGCTTGTCGGCGTACTGGCAATCGGTGATTCGCGGCTTGTTCCTGCTGCTCGTGATCGTATTGCAGGCGAGGGTGCTCAGGCGTCGCGCGGTGCCGGCGAAGGTGGCGCATTGACGTTTTCCGTTTGTCGATGAAATGTCGATGTAAGGCATGTGCCTTGCTTCTATGCTTTTCAAAGACAAGGAGCAATACGATGCGCAAGGAAGCCACGCTTTCGACCGACGAACTCGCCACGGTCCCCGATACGTCGAGCCCCGCCTACGCGGCGGGCCATCCGCTCACCCGAGCCTTCGACGCATTCGCGAGCGCCGTCACGCGCTGGGCCGGTTCTCCGCTCGCGTTCGCGCTGGCGGTGACCTCGGTGGTCGTGTGGGGCGTGACGGGGCCGTTTTTTCACTACTCGGAGAACTGGCAACTCGTGATCAACACGGGGACGACGATCGTCACGTTCGTGATGGTGTTCCTGATCCAGCAGAGCCAGAACAAGGACAGCGTCGCGTTGCATCTGAAGTTGAACGAGCTGATCGCGTCGCATCGCGCGGCGAGCGACAAGCTGATCGGCATCGAGGACGCCAGCGAGGATGAGCTTCGGCGGCTCGCGGCAGCGTATCTGCGCATGGCGAGCGAGGATGCGAAGCCGCGCGACGAGCAGTCTGGCGCGGCGCAATGAATCAACGATGTCCCCCGATGCCGCCCTCACGGCCGCCGAAGCGCGCTTCCAAGCGCTCACGACCTACCAACTGACGCTCCGCTCGCACCCCGCTGACGGCGACGCGATCGAACTTCGCTACAGCTTTCGCAAGCCCGGCTTCATCCGGATGGATTTCGTCCGGCCGCACGCGGGCGCGACGCTCATCTACAGTCCAGAAACGCGGACGGCGCGCGTCTGGCCATTCGGCTTTCCGCGCTTTCCTTCTCTGGCGCTCGACCCCGACAATCCGATGATTCGCGGCCCGCACGGGCATCGCGTCGATCAGTCCGACATGGGCACGCTGCTGCGTAACGTCCGCGCGCTCGGAAAGGGCGGTGTGATGCGTATCGATGGCGCTCATTTAGTGGTCGACGGCGCTTCCGCCCGAACGGTAGCGGGCGTGCATCGCTATCGTCTGCGCTTCGATCCTGCAACGTCGCTGCCGATCGAAGTGGTCTCGGAAGACGAATTCGGCGCGCTCATCGAATCGGTGACGATGGACGCCTTGCGCATCGACATCACCTTTCCGCAGGACTTCTTCGTCTGAAGAAGTCATTACTACGCGAATATTTCATCAGATAACAGCAAGAAAAACATTTTCCTAGGGGAAACCCCGACTGCGTCGGTAATTATGTTTACTCACAATGATAAACATAACGACGCACCGGGAAACCATTACCGGGAGCGCACAAGGCAGACGAACCTGGAGAGAATCGACAATGCGAAATACCGAGGTCGCATACAAGGATGTTTTCCTCATACCGCTCGCGGCGTACGACGAAGGTCAATACGCGGCGATGCTGATCGTGAAGGAACGCAACGGCGTGCAGCGCGCAAGCGGCGTGCTGGGCCATTTTCCGTGCGCGGGCACGGCGCACAGCTTCGCGCTCGACTATGGAAGGGCGGAAATCGACCACCGCCAGCCACAACCTCAAAGCGGCGCAAGCGCGATGCGCCACGCCGCATGACGTAACGCTGTCTCACACGCCGCCAACCCCCTGCGTGACGAGCGCGAACGGTCCGCTCGTCAGTTGCTCCTTCAGAAAATCGATGCACACGCGAATCTTCGCCGACGACGACGCCCGCGTCGACGTCACGGCGAGCACGTCCGCCTGTTGCCGGTAATTCGGCAGCACGCGCACGAGCGCGCCGGTGCGCAGACTCTCCGCGACGTCCCACACCGACGCCATCAGAATGCCGTGCCCCGCATGCGCCCACTGGAGCACGATATCGGTATGGTTCGACGCCATCGGCCCCGTTAGCTTGACGCTTTCGTCGCCGTGCGGGCCGGTCAGGCGCCAGACGCCGAAGCGGTCGTCGCGTCCGCGAAAAAGCAGGCAGTCGTGTTGCGCAAGCTCCGTCAAATGCTTCGGCGCCCCGCGGCGCACGATGTAATCCGGCGCCGCGCACAGAATCCGCACGCTCTCCGTGATCCGATGCGCGATCAGATGCGGCTCCTCTACGTCGCCGACGCGTATGTCGATGTCGAAATTTTCCGCGACCATGTCCGCGCGGCGGTCGAGCAGTTCGAGCCATAGCTCGAGATCGGGATATTGTTTGCGCAACAGCGACAGGATCGGCGAAACATGATTGCGTCCGAGGCGAAAACTCGTCGCGATGCGCAGCAGGCCGCGCGGCCCGCTCGCGCGGCTAGCGAACGCGTCTGCCATGCCCTGCACGTCTTCGAGAATCTTCTGCGCCCATTGAAACGCCGCTTCGCCGTCGCTCGTGATGCTGACGCGCCGCGTCGTGCGCGCGAAGAGTTTTACGCCCAGACTCGCCTCCAGCATCGCGATCCGCTTGCTGACGTGCGACGGCGAGATTCCCATTTCCGTCGATGCCGTGATGAAACTAGCCCGCCGTGCGACCAGACAGAACAACTGGAGGTCACGCAGGAAGGCGTCATTGTTCGCTATCAGCGCACTGTGATTTTCCATGGGGCCGCATTGTGTTCGATTGAATGCATATTAATCTAGCTCCAACCCGATGCATCGCGCAATCGGGATCGATCGTTACCGATCGTCACATCAAGGAGACGCTGCAATGACCAAGACACGCATCGCCGTGGCAGGCGCCGGCTATATCGGACTCGCGCACATGGGCGTGATTCAGTCGAGCCCGACGTGCATGCTGTCGGCGATCGTCGATCCTTCGCCGGCCGCCGTCGATATCGCCGCGAAGGCCGGCGTGCCGCTCTATCGCTCGCTCGACGAACTGTTCGGGAAGGACCGCCCCGACGGTGTCGTGCTCGCGACGCCGAACCAGTTGCACGTCGAGCATGCGCTGAAGTGCATCGAGGCCGGTGTGCCGATGCTGCTGGAAAAACCGGTCGCGCCGACGGTCGAGGAAGCCGAGACGCTCGTGAAGGAAGCGGAGCGCACGGGCGCGAAAATCCTGATCGGTCATCATCGCGCTCACAGCCCGATCATGGCGCGCGCGAAGCAACTGATCGACGAGGGGCGGCTCGGCAAGCTCGTCGCGGTGATGGGCAGCGCCGTGTTCTTCAAGCCCGACCACTATTTCGCCGATGCCCCGTGGCGCAAGGAACCGGGCGCGGGCCCGATCCTGCTCAACATGATCCACGAGGTGCACAACCTGCGCATGCTCTGCGGCGACATCGTCGCGGTGCAGGCGTTCGCGTCGCAGGCGACGCGCGGCTTTCCGGTCGAGGATACGGTTGCGATCAACCTGCGTTTCGCGGGCGGCGCGCTTGGCACGTTCATGCTGTCCGACACGGCCGCGAGCGCGCGGAGCTGGGAGCAGACGTCGCAGGAGAACAAGGCCTACGCGACCTATCCCGACGAGGATTGCTATGTGATCGCGGGCACCTTCGGCTCGCTCTCCGTGCCTACGATGCGCCTCAAGACCTACGGCCGCGCCGAGGACCGCTCGTGGTGGAAGCCGTTCGACGTGAGCGTCGCCGACGTGACGCGCGACGATCCGCTCAAGCATCAGATCGAGCACTTCGGCTGCGTGGTGCGTGGCGAGGCGGAGCCGATCGTCAGCGCGCGCGATGGCTTGCAGAATTTGCGCATCACGGAGGCGATCGTCGAGGCGGCGCGCACGGGGTCGATCGTCGATACGACGCCTGTTTGAGGCACGCAGCACAGTGACCCGGCCGAGTAAGGAACGAATGCGATAATCGCGATTTGCTCACTGCACGACCCGGGAGAACCGCCTTGACTCGCATCGACAACCCGCAACGCGATCAGGAAGTCGGCTTGGCCGACTCCACCCAGGACACGACGCGCATCGACGACGTCCGCATTGGCGCCGTGCGCCCGCTGATTTCCCCCGCGCTGCTGCTCGACGAACTGCCCGTGCCCACCACGGTGCAGTCGCTCGTCGAAAAAAGCCGCGCCGAAATCGCCAATATCCTGCACGGCCGCGACGATCGCCTCGTGGCAGTCGTCGGTCCGTGTTCGATCCACGATCACGACCAGGCGCTCGACTACGCGCGCCGCCTGAAAACCGCCGCCGATGCGCTCTCCGACGACCTTTTGATCGTGATGCGCGTCTACTTCGAGAAGCCGCGCACGACGGTCGGCTGGAAGGGCTACATCAACGATCCGCGTCTCGACGGCAGTTACCGGATCAACGAAGGCCTGCGGCGCGCGCGGCAGTTGCTGCTCGACGTGAGCAGCATCGGCCTGCCGACGGCTACCGAATTCCTGGACCTGCTGAGCCCGCAGTACATCGCGGACCTGATCGCGTGGGGCGCGATCGGCGCGCGCACGACCGAGAGCCAGAGCCATCGGCAGCTTGCATCGGGCATGAGCTGCCCGATCGGCTTCAAGAACGGCACCGACGGCGGCGTGCAGATCGCAGCGGACGCAATCGTGGCGGCCCGCGCGAGCCACGCGTTCATGGGCATGACCAAAATGGGCATGGCCGCCATCTTCGAGACGCGCGGCAACGACGACGCGCACGTCATCCTGCGCGGCGGCAAGAAAGGGCCGAACTACGATGCTGCGTCGGTCGAGGCGTGTTGTGCCGCGCTGAAGGCAGTCGGCCTGCGCGAACAGGTGATGGTCGACTTCTCCCACGCGAACTCGGGCAAGTCGCATCTGCGCCAGACGGATGTCGCGAACGACGTCGCCGCGCAACTGACGCAGGGCGACACGCGCATCACCGGCGTGATGATCGAGAGCCATCTGGAGGAAGGGCGGCAGGACCTGAAGCCGGGCGTGCCGCTGCGCTACGGCGTGTCGATCACGGATGCGTGCCTCGGCTGGGCGCAGACCGAGCCTGTGCTCGACACGCTCGCGCGCGCGGTGCGCGCACGGCGCGAGCGCTGAGTTCTTGCTGAACGGCGCGTCGTCTGGACGCGCCGTTTTTCATCCGACGTTCCCGATGCACACGTACTTGGTGTCGAGATATTCATCGACGCCGTAGTGCGAGCCTTCCCGCCCCATCCCCGATTCCTTCACGCCGCCGAATGGCGCGACCTCGTTGAACACGAGCGTCTCGTTCACGCCGACCACGCCGCATTCCAGCGCTTCCACGACGCGAAACGAGCGGTTCAGGTCTGACGTGTAGAAGTACGCGGCAAGCCCAGTGCGAGGCTGGTTCGCGAGACGCAGCGCTTCGGCTTCGTCGCTGAAGCGGATCACGCTCGCGACCGGTCCGAGGATTTCGTCGCCGCAAATGTCCATCGACGGATCGACGTCGGTCAGCACCGTCGGCTGATAGAAGTTCGGGCCCGCTGGATGGCGCTGCCCGCCCGCGACCACCTTCGCGCCCGCGCCGACTGCCTGCGCCACCATCGCCTCGATGCGCGCGAGCGCGGCGCCGTCGATGAGCGGGCCGACTTGCGAGTCGTCGTGCATGCCGTCGCCGACTTTCAGCGCCTTCACCTTGCCCGCTAGCCGTCGCACGAACTCGTCGTGCACGCGGTCATGGATCAGAAAGCGGTTCGCGCACATCGCCGCCTGGCCTGTGTGGCGGAACCGCGCCGCGACCGCGCCGGAGACGGCGAGGTCGAGATCGGCGTCGTCGAAGACGATGAACGGCGAACTCGCGCCGAGTTCCAGCGATACTTTCTTGACTGTGTCCGCGCAGCGCGCCATCAGTTTCTTGCCGGCGTCGATGCTGCCGGTGAACGACACCTTCCTGACGAGCGGGCTGTCGAGCAGCGCGGGAATCAGCGTGTCATCGTCGCCCGTCAGCACCGAGAACACGCCGCGCGGCAGGCCCGCGTTTTCCGCGAGCACGCAGAGCGCGAGCGCGGAAAACGGCGCCTGCGATGACGGCTTCAGCACGACCGTGCACCCGGCGGCGAGCGCGGCACCCACTTTACGCGCGACCATCGACGAAGGAAATGTCCACGACGTGATCGCCGCGCACACGCCGACCGGCTGCTTGATGACGTGAACGCGCTGGCTGCGCCGCGCGGCGGGCATGTTGTCGCCGTAGATGCGCCGCGACTCCTCCGAGAACCACTCGATGTAGTTCGCCGCCTGCGCGATCTCGGCTCGCGCTTCGTGGATCGGCTTGCCCTGCTCGGAACTGAGGATGATCGCGAGATCGTCGCGATGCGTCTTGACGAGCTGCGCCCACTCGCGCAACACGCACGCGCGCTCGCGGCCGCTCCACTCGCGCCATTCGTCGAACGCCGTTGCGGCGTGGCTGACCGCATCGTTTGCTTGCGCCGCAGTGAGACGCGGCACGCGGCCGACCGGCTCGCCGTTCGCCGGATTGACGACCGTTTCGTTCGGCTGGGAGGTCGCTTCGATCCACGTTCCGCCGACATACGCGGACTGCTCGAAGAGATTGGCGCACTTGAGTTGCATCGGTGTTGCTCCGTTCGGGTGGACGGGAAAGCGAATCGTCGGAGGGATGCGGCTTGCGGCGTTTGTTGCTGCGACGTTCGTCCGACTTTAACGGACTTCCGATCGTGTTGACAGAGAGAACGTTTGCAGGCGGCGCACGGGCGTTCGTACCGTTTTACCTGACAGTCGCCGTACTACAAGTAAGCCGCTACTAAGCCTGACATCGACTGCGGGCGGCATCATGCCGGAATTGGTCGCTTCACTTGCACCTTGACGACAACCGCTCCCCATGATCAACACCCGTATAACAAGCCGGCCCGCGTTCAGCGCGGCCGACAAATTCTTTCACTGGATCACCGTATTGCTGCTCGTCGTTCAGTATGCGATCGGCTGGCTGATGCCCGACGTGCATCGCGATACGAAGCCTGTCGGGCTCGTGGGACTGCATCTTTCCGTTGGCGCGCTGATCGTCATCGTCATGCTCGGGCGTTTTGTATGGCGCCTGATGCATCCGCTGCTGCCCGAACCGGAGATGGTGCCGCGCGTCTTCAGGACGGCCGCGCGCGTCACGCATTGGCTGCTTTATGCGCTTCTGATCGCGTTTCCGCTGATGGGCTGGGCCAATGCGTCGTCGCGCGGATGGGCCGTGTCGCTCTTTCACATCGTGCCGCTTCCGCCGCTCGCGGCGACAGGTTCATCGACCGGACACGCGCTCGGCGATGTCCACAAGTTCACCGCTTGGGTGCTGATCGCGCTGGTCGGTTTTCATGTGCTGGGCGCGCTCTTCCATCACCTGATTCTTCGCGACGATACGCTGCGGCGGATGCTGCCGGGACGGCGAAACCACAGACCAAATAGATGACGACTGAAATCTATTGAATAAAGTTCGATCATCATCTATTCTGGGATTTCACTGCCCGCATCGAGGAAATCGACATGCCGCTCGTACGTATCGATCTTGCCGAAGGCCAATCGGCCGAGTACCGCACCGCCATCGCTGACGAAGTCTACAACGCGATGACCACCACCCTGAACGTGCCCGCCAACGACCGCTTCATGATCGTGACCGAGCACAAGCCAAGTGATTTCATTGCTGATCCGACGTATCTCGGCATCGAGCGGTCGCCGCAGTGCGTGATCCTGCAGATTACGCTGAACGCGGGCCGCGACCTGGGCATGAAGCGCGCGTTCTACAAGGCGCTCGTCGACGGATTGCACGAGCGAATCGGGTTGCGACGAGAGGACGTGTTCATCAGCCTCGTCGAAGTGCAGAAGGAGAACTGGTCGTTCGGCAACGGCGAGGCGCAGTATGCGACTTAAGTCACTCCGGAGCTGAACGATGCCGCGCGTGTCCCGCGAACAAACCGACAAGAACCGGCTGCTCATCGAGGAAGCGTCCGCGCGTCTTTTCAAGGAGCATGGCTTCAACGGCGTGTCCGTTGCGGACATCATGGCGTCCGCGGGCCTTACCCACGGCGGCTTTTACGGTCATTTCGACTCGAAGGACGAGCTTGTCGCGCTCGCATGCGGTAAAGCGTTCGAGGAGTCGGCGGCGCGCTGGAAGTCGTTCGCGAAAGACGGCGCGAATGAAGCGGCCGCCCTCGACGCGCTCGCGAAGCACTACCTCAGCGCGAAGCAGCGGGACCAGCCCGGCGCGGGATGCCCGGCGAATTCGCTCGCCGCCGACGTGGGGCGCGAGGATGCGGACAAGCCCGTGCGAGGTGTCTATATACGCGGACTGAAAGCGCTCGTCGCGGTGCTGACGTCGTATTCGGAGGCGCGCCAGACAAAGCGGCTTAAAAAGCTCGCACTCGCGCGGCTATCGATGCTGATCGGTGCCGTGACGCTCGCGCGCGCCGTACGCGGCGATCCACTCTCCGACGAGATCCTCGAAGCCGCGCGCGAACATCTCGGTCTTGGCAGCGAATGACCCTTCCTACCGACCGCGATTGAAAAGCGGTGACGCATTGCTCGCCGCCGCCAGTTCGAACGCAGCCGCGAGCAATGCAGGCCCAAGATTCTTCATGCGCTTCTCGTCCAGCCGCACGGCCGGCCCGGCAATGCTGATCACGCCGATCGCCGGATAGTTGCGGCGCTGCACGGGCGCGGCCATCGCGGTCATGCCCGGCGCGAACACCTGGTCGATCGTCGCATAGCCGCGTGCCCGCGCCGCGTGGACGAACTCCAGCAAGCCCTGCACGGTCGTCGGCGCTTTCGGGCCGTACTGCTTCGGCTGCCCGAATCCCTGCCGCGAGACCAGTTCGAGTGCGCGCTCGTCGCTCATCGTCATCATCCATGCGTGGCCGGTCGCGCTGCACGAGAGGATCGTGTCCATGCCCATGTCCGGGTCGTAACGCAGGCCCTTGAGCGCCCCTTGCGACTTTGCGACCCACGTGAGCCTGTCGCCATCGACGATTGCGAGGCGCACGAGTTCCCCCGACGTCTCCGCGAGCCGGTCGAGCATTGTCTGCGCGATATCTACGATGCCCGACGTCGCGAGAAACCCGAGCCCCAAGCCGACGAGCTTCGTCGTGAGCACGTAGTCGCCGTGTTCGCGCAACTGCCGCACGTAGCCGCACTGCTTGAGATCGACCAGCAGCCGATGACACGCGCTGCGCGGAATATCGAGTTCGGCCGAGATGAGCGCGAGCGGCGTGCCCTCCATCTGCGTGGCGAGATATTCGAGGACGGCGAGGGTGCGTTCCGTGACGCCGGGCATGGTCTGTCTCCATCGAAAGCTGTTTTTGTGCAGCGAGTTTTGCACATTATGAGATGAAATTCCACCCTGGAACGACATCCCACCCACCAGTGATAGTCTCGCTCTACGGTTCGGTGCTCGTCGAGCGCCGGCCCAAAACATCCGATGACCAACGGCCGCGCACATCGAAAAAGCGGCCCGACATAGCGACCCGTAGAGGAGACGACAACATGACTCAGGAAGCACAGCAAGCGCACGCAGCGATGCGCACGCGCGCCGTGACCGCCGCGGCGGTAGGCACGGCGCTCGAATGGTTCGACTTCACGCTTTACGGCGCACTGGCCGCGACCGTGCTGCCGAAGCTCTTTTTCCCCGCGATGGATTCGACCTCCGCGCTGCTGGCGTCACTCGCGACGTTCGGCGTTGGCCTCGCGGCGCGGCCGCTCGGCGCGGTCATCTGCGGACACCTCGGCGACAAACTCGGCCGGCGCAACCTCATGCTCGGCACGGTTTCGATCATGGGCCTTTCGTCGATGCTGATGGGCCTCTTGCCGACCTACGCGAGCATCGGCCTGTGGGCGCCGATCCTGCTCGTCGTGTTGCGCATCCTGCAGGGCTTCGCGCTCGGCGGCGAATCGACCGGCGCGCAACTGATGGCGATCGAACACGCGAGCCCCGACCGTCGCGGCAAATACTCGGGCCTGCTCGGCCTGTGCTCGCCGCTCAGCCAGATCATGGCGAACGGGGTACTGTTGCTGCTGGCGTCGATGATGTCGGCGGAAGCGTTCGACTCCTACGGCTGGCGCATTCCGTTCCTGATGAGCTTCGTGCTGATCGTGATCGGCGTGTATATCCGGCTGAAGGTCAGCGAAACGCCGGCGTTCGTCGAATTGCGCAAGACGCAGGTCGTGCAGGTCGCGAGCCCCTTGCGCGATGCATTGCGCCTGCACTGGCGGACCGTGCTGCGCTGGATGCTCTTCTTCTGCGGACCGGCTGCGATCTTTTATCTGATCGTCGTGTTCTCGCTCAGCTACATCACGAAGACGCTCGCCGTGCCGAAGCAGACCGGCTTTTTGCTGCTGATGGGCGCGAACGTCTGCGCGATCGTCGGGGCGCTCGCAGGCGGCATGCTGAGCGACAAGATCGGCCGGAAGAAGGCGCTCGCCATCGGTTCGATCGCGACGCTCCTGATGCTCTTCGTGTACTTCCAGATCCTCGATACCAAGAGCTTCCTGCCGATGCTCGCCGCGATGGGTTTCTTCCTCGGCTTCACGCAGTTCCAGAGCGGCATCCAGCCGGTCGCGTTCGCCGAAGCGTTTCCGACCAACGTGCGCTATTCCGGCTCGGCGCTCGCCTATACCGGAGCGAACCTCATCGCCGGCGGTCCGATGCCGGTGCTCGCCGTGTGGCTCTTTTCGATCTGCAACGGCTCGCCGTGGGGCGTCGTCGCGGTGTGCGTGGCGTTCAACGTGATCTCGCTGGTCGCGATCCTCACGGCGCCCGAAACGCTCGGCATCGACATGAACCGCACGGACTCGGCCGCGCGTCTCGCCGGCGACGATGACTTTCCGCAAGCCAGCATGAGCAACAGCCACTGAGCGGCGCATGCCGCACTCGAAGCAACGAAACACAACACCATCGCAAACGTGAGCACCACAATGACTGAACTCGTATATGTACTGAACGGCTCGAACCTCAACATGCTGGGCAAGCGCGAGCCGCATCTCTATGGCACCACGACGCTCGCGCGCGTGCAGCAGGAAACGGAGGCACTCGCAAGCAAGCTGGATCTCGCGTGCGAGTTCCGGCAGACGAACAGCGAGGCGACGCTCGTCGACTGGCTGCAGGAAGCGTTCGAACGCGATGCCGGCGTCATCATCAATCCGGCGGGGTTCTCGTTCGCGTCGGTTCCGGTGCTGGACGCGGTCAAGCTCGTGCAGCGGCCGCTGATCGAATTGCACATCACGAACATCCACAAGCGCGACGAAACGTATCGCCACTCGCTGGTGTCGCGCGCGGCGACGGCCGTGATCTGCGGACTGGGCGTCGACGGCTATCTCGTCGCGATGCAGGCGATGGCGATGGCGCTGCGCAAGACTTCGCCGTTCGCTTCTTGATCGATTTCAACGAGTCGTAAAGGCCTGCACCGAAGCGCCTTTCGCCGTGCACAGCGACGACGCGAACACTTCCTGCGCGTTCGCCGATTTAGCTCCTACAAGTTGCGCGAACCACTGCTCGGCCTTGCTCGACGCGAGCTTGACGGGCGTCGCCATCTGCCTGAGGAAGGCAGTCGTCGGCGAGACGATCTCGACGTTCTGCATCATCCCGCGATCCTCATGTTCGAGGATGTGGCAATGCATGACGAACTCGCCCGTGAAGTCCTCGCACTCCGTGCGCAGGATGACCTGATAGCTGGTCTTCACGAAGAGCGTGTCGCGTATCACGTTGCGCGACTCGATGCGAGTCCGCCCGGCGTGTTCTCGGAGGCATTGTCGGTGGCGGCGTCGGTGGTGTCGCTAAGATCGGCGAAGGACTTGGACGGTTGCGTCGTCTGTGCGTGAAGCTCGACGCTCAAAAGAAGTCCAAGACTCAAGACAAAGGCGACGACCGACGAGATCTTCATGGCGTGCTCCGGTTCGCTTGCGTTCTTGTTCGAAACCTTCAGCGTTGCGAATCGTAGGAGACGGAATAGGGCGCGTATGTGGGCGACCACTCACAAGTTTTGACGTCGATGAAGGCGTGCAGAAGGATTTTCCTGCGCTGTCAGGTGAGATCGTTTGTTCGGGGAACAAGACGTGACAACGGTGTCCGAAATGACCGTCTGTTGTCGTGTTTGGATGACGTTTCGGATTGCGCAGGAACGCCGCGATTTGTTGAGACGTGGGTGCGCCGAACCGGTGCGGCGTTAAGTCACCGTCGATTCGTGAGCACGACGCAACCGCTCGCGGCTGTTGCTCAGGTGCATGCGCATGGCGGCGCGTGCATCGTCGGCGTCTTGCCGGACGATCGCCTGATAGATCAGCTTGTGTTCACCGAGCACGTTTCGCAGGCGTTCGATCTGATCGAGTTCCGCGATCTCCGCTCGACCGAGCCGCGTGCGCGGACTCACCGCGCGGCCCATCTGGCTCAGCACGTCGAAGAAGTAGCGGTTGCCACTCGCGCGCGCGATCTGCAGGTGAAACTCGACGTCGTGCGCCAGCACGTCGGTGCTGCCGTTCGCGAGTTCGGCTTCGAAGTGTTCGAGCGTTGCCGCGATCCGCTCCAGATGTTGCTCGTTGCGACGCATCGCCGCGAGCGCCGCCGCGGCCGCTTCCAGGTCGATACGAAACTCGATGATCGCCATCACGTCGAGCATGCTGGAGAGATCGGCTTCGGGTAGATGCATCGCAGCGTCCTTGTCCGTGCCAAGGATGAACGTGCCGATGCCGTGACGCGTTTCGACGAGACGCGCCGCCTGAAGGCGTGAGATCGCCTCGCGCACGACCGAGCGGCTCACCGAAAACTGCTTCATCAGCGCGGCCTCGGTCGGGAGCTTGTCGCCCGGCCGGAGCATGCCGCGCTCGATGTCTTCGGTGAGGCTGGCGACGACTTTGTCGGTGAGGCTGCTCATAAGGGCTTGCGGGATGGAGTTCGTCGATGGGGTCGTCGGACTTCCGCGCAGCTTCGATCAACGACGCGCTTTCAAGTCGTCCGACAACGTCTGAATATTATCCTCCGAGCACGCGTCGCGCCAACGAAAAAGCGGCCTCGCAGCCGCTTCGATGATTCACAAAAAGGCGCTCAACCGCGCACGGTCTCGCCATCCCGGCGACGCCACAAATCGAGCGGATTCGCATCCGACAGCGCTTCGGGCAACAGGTCCGCCGGGAAGTCCTGATAGCAGACCGGCCGCAGGAAGCGCTCGATCGACGTCGTGCCGACCGAGGTCACGCGGCTGTCGGACGTCGCGGGGAACGGACCGCCGTGGACCATCGCGTGCGAAACCTCGACGCCCGTCGGGAAGCCGTTCACGAGGATACGTCCCGCCTTGCGCTCGAGAATCGGCACGAGCGTCTTCGCGGCAGGCAAGTCGTCGCGATCCATCTGGATCGTCGCCGTCAACTGGCCGACGAAATGTTCCGCGACCGCCGCCAGTTCTTGCGCATCCTTGCAACGCACGATCGTCGATGCGGGGCCGAACACCTCGTCCTCCAGCTCGGCCCTGGCGAGGAACGTCTGCGCGTCGGTCACGAAGAGCGCGGCACAGGCTTGCGTCGGGCCGTTCGCTTCGACACCGTGCGCGACGCTCGCCACACCTTCGATCGCGGCCAGCCGGCTTTCGCCTTGCTGATAAGCCGCATGGATGCCCGACGTGAGCATCGTCTGCGCGGGTTTCGCGCTCAACGCCGCCGATGCCGTCTCGATGAACTTCGACAGCTCCGCGCCTTCGATGCCGATCGCGAGCCCCGGATTCGTGCAGAACTGTCCCGCGCCGAGCACGAGCGAATCGACGAAACCCTGCGCGATGGCCGCACCGCGCGTGGCAAGCGCGTTCGGCAACAGGAAGACCGGGTTGATGCTGCTCATCTCGGCGTAGACGGGGATCGGCTCGGGGCGGCGCGCGGCCACCTGCATGAGCGACGTGCCGCCCGCACGCGATCCCGTGAAGCCGACCGCCTTGATCGCCGGATGCGCGACCAGCGCCTCTCCGACCGTCCGTCCCGCGCCGACGATCATCGAGAACACGCCTTCGGGCAGGTCCATGTCCTTCGCGACCTGCTGGATCACGCGGCCGACCATCTCGGAAGTGCCGAGGTGCGCGCTGTGCGCCTTCACGACGACTGGGCAGCCCGCGGCGAGCGCGGCTGCGGTATCGCCGCCGGCAACGGAAAACGCCAGCGGGAAATTGCTCGCGCCGAACACGGCGACCGGGCCGATCGCGATCTTCTGCATGCGCAGGTCCGAGCGCGGCAGCGGCTTGCGCTCGGGCAGTGGCGAATCGAGCGTCGCGGCGAGCCACTGGCCGGCGCGCACGACTTGCGCGAACAGTTTGAGCTGGCCCATCGTGCGGCCGCGCTCGCCTTCGAGACGCGCTTTCGGCAGGCCCGACTCTTCCTGGGCGCGCTGGATCAGCGCGTCGCCCAAGCCTGCGATGCCATCGGCGATGCGCTCCAGAAACTCCGCGCGCACCGCGAGCGGCAGGGCGCGGTACGGGTCGAACGCTTTCTGCGCCAGTTCGCATGCCGCCGTGACGTTCTCCGCCGTGCCGCTGCCGAAGACCGGCGCGGCGATCTCTTCGCCGGTGGAAGGATTGAACGCGTGCAGGGGCTTGTCGCTACCGCGCACCGCGAGCCGACCGATGAGCATGTCGCCAGTGATTTGCATCTCGTCTCCAGAAATAGTTAGCTTAACATCAGTCATCGTATAACAAAGAGGCTTTGCCCAGCAAGCGATTATCTCTGTGCTGATATCGGTTTTCACAAGTTACGGGTTTACGCGGCTGTTCCGTCAACGTCGAACGTTGGTAATCTGAGTTCAGACGTCGTATAACTTGTTACTTCGCACGCCTCCCAGGGGACACCATGACTGCATCAAAACCGTACCAGCCGCTGCCCAACGCGTTCCGGGCGTCCGTCGCCGAGGGTGAGAGGCTCATTGGCTGCTGGGCGTCGCTCGCGAGCCCGATCACCACCGAACTGCTCGGCATGATCGGCTTCGACTGGATGCTTCTCGACGCCGAGCACGCCCCGAACGACGTGCTCACGCTCATCCCGCAACTGATGGCGCTCAAGGACAGTGCGACGGCGCCGATGGTCCGGCCGCCCGCGAACGACAGCGTCGTCATCAAGCGGTTGCTCGATGCGGGATTCTTCAACTTCCTGATTCCTTTCGTCGACAGCGCCGCCGATGCCGAGCGCGCCGTCGCGGCGACGCGCTATCCGCCGCAGGGGATTCGCGGCGTGTCGGTGGGGCAGCGGGGCAACCGGTACGGCACGGTCGCGAATTATTTCGACGTGGCGAACGACAACATCTGCGTCGTCGTGCAGATCGAGAGCCGCGCGGCGGTCGAGGCGATCGACGAGATCACGGCGGTCGATGGCGTCGATGCCGTGTTCGTCGGGCCGTCGGATCTGGCGGCGTCTTACGGGCATATCGGCAACGCGAATCATCCAGACGTGCAGCAGGCGATCGCGCATGTGTTCGAGCGCGTGAAGGCGGGCGGCAAGGCAAGCGGGATACTCGCGCCCGTCCAGGCCGACGCCGAGCGCTATCTGGCGATGGGCGGCACGCTTGTGGCCGTTTGCGCGGACATGGGTTTGCTCAGGAATTCGGCGCAGGCGGTCAAGAATCACTTTATTCCGCGGTAACGGGCGGGGCGGTCAACGCCCCATTCAGTGCCCCATGAAAGACGAAAGCCGACGGGAGTCGGCTTTCGTCTTTTTGGCTATTGGGTTCGTTGTTCGGTGTTGTCAGATCTCCCGCTTATGATCTGAGTTGTCCGATGTCGTCATTGAGTCTTTTTTAGGGCGGAGAAAAGCGGCTCTAAGCCATTCAGGATAAGGGTTACATCGCCAAAAGGGTAAACCCCTTATTGCGTGTATATCGCAAAGTCATACAATGTCATCAGACAACGTAACTGTCGGCCGCGTTGACCCCGTCCGGGTATTTCAACCGCACATCGCCTAAGTAGCGGGCGGACTATACGGATTGGACGTCGCATCGCTGAACGCCGCCGTCGAAATCAAATTCCACTAGAGGAACGACCGATCATGAATCAACCATTGCCCGATTCTTATTCCGTGTACGTCTCGAACTCGATCGACGGTGACATCTCCGTCTTTTCCCTCGATACCCAGAGCGGTGAGCTCGAAGCCGTCGCGCGGCACGTGGCCGCCGAAAGCACCCAGCCGATGACGCTCTCGCCCGACGAGCGCACCCTCTACGCCGCGACGCGCGGCGCGCGGCCTTCGATCATTGCCTATTCGATCGATGCCGCGACCGGCGACCTGTCGCACCGCGTCACCGCGCCGATCGAATCGAGCCTCGCGTATCTGTCGGCGGACCCGCTCTCGCGGTATCTGTTCGGCGCTTCTTATGGCGAGAACCGCGCGAGCGTCTACGACGTCGAGCGCATCGCCGATGGCATCGGCAAGCCGCTTTTCGTCGTCGACGGTATTCAGAACGCGCACGCAGCGATCGTTTCCAGCGATGGGCGGTTCGCCTACGTGACGTCGCTCGGCTCGGACCGGCTCTTTTGCTACGAACTGAAGCAAGACCAGCACGGCGAACTCGCCCACCTCGACGCGCTCGAATTCGACCGGGGCTTCGGCCCGCGCCACCTGCGCTTCTCGCGGGACGAGAGCACGCTCTACGTGGTGAGCGAATTCCGCGCGACGGTCGCCGTCTTCGAACGCGATCGCGAGACGGGCCGGCTGAGTGCCGCCGGCGTGTCGCCGCGTCCGGCCGCGCTCGCGCACCTGAAGGACGGTCAAGTCCGAGGCGGCACGCCGATCGATCCCGAGACGCTCGCCACGCTCGTCTGGGGCGCCGACATGCAGCTCACGCCGGACGGCCGCTTCGTCTACGTCTCCGAGCGCACGACGAGCCGGCTCATCACCTACCGCGTGCAGCCGGACGGCACGCTCGAATACCAAACCTTCATCGAAACCGAAACCCAGCCGCGCGGCTTCCGGATCGACCCGGCGGGCCGTTTCCTCGTTGCGTGCGGGGAAAAGTCTTCGCACGTGGCGGTCTACGGCATCGACGCCGAATCCGGCGCGCTCTCGCTGCTTTCGCGCTGCGAAGGCGGCAACGGGGCGAACTGGGTCGAAATCGTCGCCCGGGTCGCGCCTTCGCTCCTAACGGTTTAAGCATCGCTTCTTCATCAACTCATACTGGTACCCGTTCATGTCCACGACCCCGATTCAAGCCAACGCCACGCCGACCGTCACCGAACTGCGCGTCGTCCCCGTCGCCGGGCGCGACAGCATGCTGATGAACCTCTCCGGCGCGCACGGCCCGTTCTTCACGCGCAACATCGTGATCCTGAAGGACAGCGCCGGTCACACGGGCGTGGGCGAAGTGCCGGGCGGCGAAGCGATCCGCCAGACGATCGACGATGCGCGGCCGCTCGTGGTAGGCCAGTCGATCGGCAACCTGCAGGCAATGCTGAACAAGGCGCGCACCCAATTCGCCGATCGCGACGCTGGCGGTCGTGGCCTGCAAACTTTCGACCTGCGCACGACGATTCACGCGGTGACCGCGCTCGAAGCCGCGCTGCTCGATTTGCTCGGGCAGCATCTGGGCGTGCCGGTCGCGGCGCTGCTCGGCGAGGGGCAGCAGCGCGATGAAGTGGAAATGCTCGGTTATCTGTTCTATATCGGTGATCGCAACAGGACGGACCTGCCATACGCGAGCGGCGCCGAAGGCCGCGATGACTGGGAGCGCGTGCGCACCGAAGTCGCGCTGACGCCGGAAGCAGTCGTGCGGCTCGCGGAAGCTGCGCAGGCGCGCTACGGTTTCAACGACTTCAAGCTGAAGGGTGGCGTGCTGGCAGGCGATGCGGAAATCGAAGCGGTGACGGCGCTCGCCGAGCGCTTCCCGAACGCGCGCGTGACGCTGGACCCGAACGGCGCGTGGTCGCTTGCGGAAGCGATCCGCCTCTGCCGCGACAAGCACGACGTGCTCGCGTACGCGGAAGATCCGTGCGGCGCGGAGAACGGCTACTCGGGGCGTGAAGTGATGGCGGAATTCCGTCGCGCGACCGGCCTGCCGACCGCCACCAACATGATCGCGACCGACTGGCGCCAGATGGGCCACGCGATCCAGTTGCAATCGGTCGACATTCCGCTCGCCGATCCGCATTTCTGGACGATGCAGGGCTCGGTGCGCGTCGCGCAGATGTGCAACGACTGGGGCCTGACGTGGGGTTCGCATTCGAACAACCACTTCGACATCTCGCTCGCGATGTTCACGCATGTGGCGGCGGCGGCGCCCGGCAAGATCACCGCGATCGATACGCACTGGATCTGGCAGGACGGACAACGGTTGACGCGCGATCCGCTGCAAATCGTGGGCGGGAAAGTGAAAGTGCCGCAGAAAGCGGGGCTGGGCGTCGAACTCGACATGGACGAACTCGAAAAGGCGAACGCGCTTTATCAGCAGCATGGCCTCGGCGCGCGCGACGACGGCGTCGCGATGCAGTTTCTGATTCCGAACTGGAAGTTCGATAACAAGAAGCCTTGTTTGGTGCGGTGAGGGAACTTTTAGAGGGTGGCGGCCGGAAGGCTGCCGCCACTACCGCCGCAACTCCGAAATAATCTTCTCCGCCAGAAAATCGCAAGGCGGGCGCCTCGACCCGGTGCTCCTCGCGAGCACCACTTCCAGCGCCGCGATTTCCGGCAAGCCCTGCGCCGCGCCCAGCAGCGCAAAGTGCGCGGGCACCGCACATCGCGCGAGCGGCGTAACCGCGAGTCCGGCTTCGGCCATCGTAATGAGCCCGAGCAGACTCGGACTCTCATACGAAGTCCGGTACGGAATCTTCGCGCGCTCGAGGCTTTGAATCGCGTTCTCCCGCGCGACGCTCCCCGGCAGGAACACCGCGATTGGCAGCGGCCGTTCGCGCCAGATGTCGTGCGCGCTCGGCGCCGCGGCCCAGACCATCGGCTCCAGGCGAATAAACTCGCCCGACAAGCCCTTCACTCGCGTCGCACAGACGAGATCGACCGAGCCGTCCTTCACCATCGGCGCGAGCGCGACGCTCGGCAGGCCGACGACCTGAATCTCCACCTTCGGATAAGTCGCTGAGAATTTCTTGAGAATCGGCGGCAGCAGCGACGACGCGTAATCGTCCGGCACGCCGATGCTTACGCGTCCCGTCACATCGGGCCGCACGACCGCCGCCCACGCTTCCTCGCGCAGCGCGAGCATGCGGCGGGCATACGCCAGGAGCACCTCGCCGTCCTGCGTAGGCACGACGCTGCGCGGCTTGCGCACGAAAAGCGGCTTGCCGAGCGCCGTTTCGAGCGTCTTGATCTGCATGCTGACCGCCGACTGCGACCGATGCACGACCTCCGCCGCCCGGCTGATCGTGCCGGTATCCGCCACGGCGACGATCATCGTCATCACATCGAGGTCGAGTGCTTTCATTTCATGTTGGTATCAGAAAAACGAATGGATACCATCAATATTACGCGGTTTTCTTGAATATTGGCTGCGGGCATAGTGTCCACAAGGAGCCAACCTATGAATGCGCGAATCGATCCCTCAGTGCTTGCCCTGTCCGAAATGTCCTTTGCGACGATCCCGTCGGGCATCAGCGTGCCCTACGTCGAGCGCGGCGAAGGCGAGCCGCTCTTGTTCGTGCACGGATCGCTCTGCGATTACCGCTTCTGGCGCGGCCAGACGGAGCCGCTCGCGAAGGATTTCCGCACGATCGCGGTGAGCCTCAGCCATTACTGGCCGGCGGGCGAGGCGTGCATCCAGGGCGAATTCGGTTGGGAAACGCACGTCGCCGAACTGGCCGAATTCATCGAAACGATGGATCTCGAGCCGGTGCATCTCGTCGGGCATTCGCGCGGCGGCTGCGTCGCGTTTCAGCTCGCGCGCCGCTTTCCGCGGCTCGTGAAGTCGCTGACGCTCGCAGACCCGGGCGGCCCGTTGCAGATCGACGGCATGCCGGAAGCGTCGCTGCCAGCCGCGACCAATGCGCTGCGCGCGAAAGTGGCGAACCTGATCGAACAAGGCGAAATCGATGCCGGGTTGCAGCTTTTCGTCGATTCGGTGAGCGTGCCCGGCTCGTGGCGCAAGAGCCCGGCGGGCTTTCGCACGATGTCCATCGACAACGCCGCCACGCTGCCGAAGCAGTTCCGCGATCCGCTGCCCGCGTATTCGCGTGAAGCCGCCCGTGACGTGAAGTGTCGAACCCTGCTGATCGAAGGGCAGAAGAGCCCGCGCATGTTCCGCAACAACGTGGAGAAGCTCGCGGAGTGGATGGATTTCGCCGAGCGGCAGACCATCGAGGGCGCGTCGCACGGGCTGAACGTGTCGCATGCCGGGGCCTTCAACCGGCTCGTGCAGGCGTTCGCGCGTGCATGACATTGAGCGTGAGACGACGAGCAAGACCGTTGTAAGCAAAGGCAGAACGCGGCGCTATACTGGGACCCCGTTCACGGCGCCACGAGCCGGACGGTCACTCATGTAAAGGCGTTCCTCCATCACGCTTTGCCAAGGTGGCCGGCCGCGGGCGCAAGGCCCCACAAAATTGGCTGATCACAATCTCGAAAAGCTGAAGATCGACCGGTCGCCCACCGCCACTGTCCCACGGCGGCGGCGCGGCTGGCTCCGTTACGCCGTACTCGCGGCGATCGTCCTCGCGCTCATCGGCCTCGCTTTCAAGCTGACGGGCCCGCCGGCCGTCGAGACGGCGACCGTCACCTCCGTTCATCCATCGCAAAACTACACGCTCCTCAACGCCACCGGCTATGTCGTGCCGCAGCGCAAGGCCGCGGTCGCGTCGAAGGCGCAGGGGCGCGTCGAATGGCTCGGCGTGCTCGAAGGCAGCGTCGTCAAGAAAGGGCAGGTGATCGCGCGGCTCGAAAGCGACGACGTGTCCGCGTCGCTCGCGCAGGCGTCGGCGCAGGTGAAGGTGGCGGAGGCTAATCTCGCACTGCAGGTCGCCGAGATGAAAAACGCCGAGATCGACCTGCGCCGCATGAGCATCCTCGCGCCGCAGGGCGCGATCCCCGCGACCCAGTTCGACGCCGCGCAGGCCCGCTACGACAAGGCGGTGGCGTCGATCAACAGTGGCCGGGCGTCGATTACGTCGGCGCAGGCGAATGCGCGCGCGGCGCAGGTCGCCGTCGACCAGACCGTGATTCGCGCGCCGTTCGACGGCGTCGTGCTGGAAAAGCACGCGAACGTGGGCGACAACATCACGCCATTCTCGTCGGCCTCCGACAGCAAGGGCGCGGTCGTCACGATCGCCGACATGGAGACGCTCGAAGTCGAGGCGGACGTGGCGGAATCGAACATTTCGAAGATCGGCATCGACGCGCCGGTCGAGATCCAGCTCGACGCGCTGCCCGACTTGCGGGCGGCGGGCCGCGTGTCGCGGATCGTGCCGACGGTCGATCGCTCGAAGGCAACCGTGCTCGTGAAAGTGCGTTTCGTCGATCGCGATCCGCGCGTGCTGCCCGACATGAGCGCGAAAATCGCGTTCCTCTCGAAGCCGGTGCCGCCGGACGAAACGCAGCCGGTGGTCGCGGTGCAGCCAGCGACGATCGCCACGCGCGATGGCCGGAAAGTGGTCTATGCCGTGAAGGACGGCCGCGTGCACGAAGTTACCGTGACGACCGGCGCGAAGATCGGCGATCTGGTGGCGGTGAGCGGCGTGAAGCCGGGCGACGTGCTGGTGCTGTCGCCCTCGGCGAAGCTGGGCGACGGCGAGCGCGTCACTCTGGCGAAGAAATAGCATGAGCACGCCGCCGCTCGTCGAAATCAGCCACGTCGCGAAGTCGTATCGACGCGGGGTGCAGGACGTTTCCGTGCTGACCGACATCACACTCGACATCGGCGACGGCGATTTCATCGCGCTGATGGGGCCGTCGGGGTCGGGCAAGAGCACGCTGCTCAACCTGATCGCGGGCATCGACCGGCCGGACAGCGGCGAGCTGCGCGTCGCGGGCCTTGATATCACGCGGCTCGGCGAAGCGGCGCTCGCGGACTGGCGCGCGGCCAACATCGGCTTCATCTTCCAGTTCTACAACCTGATGCCGGTGCTCAACGCGTTCGAGAACGTCGAACTGCCGCTGATGCTCACGCGCCTCACGCGCGCGGAGCGTCGCGATCGCGTCGCGATGGTGCTCGACATGGTGAACATGGGCGACCGCACGAGCCACTATCCGTCCGAGCTCTCGGGCGGTCAGCAGCAGCGCGTGGCGATCGCGCGGGCGCTAATCACCGATCCGCGCCTGATCGTCGCCGACGAACCGACCGGCGACCTCGACCGCACCTCCGCCGCCGAAGTTCTTTCGATGTTGCAGCGCCTGAACCGCGAGCTCGGCAAGACGATCATCATGGTGACGCACGACGCGCACGCGGCAGGCGCGGCGAAGGCGCTCGTGCATCTGGAGAAGGGGGAGCTGATCCATGCGAACGACGCCTGACCGGCATCGCCCCGGCGCGTTATGGTCCTGCTGAAGCTGATCACGCGCAACGCGCTGCGGCACCGTTTGCGTACCGCGCTGACGGTGCTCGGGCTGACCATCGCGATACTCGCTTTCGGGCTGCTGAACACGGTCGTCGACGCGTGGTATGCGGGCGCCGCGGCGGCGTCGAATGCGCGGCTCGTGACGCGCAACGCGATCTCGCTCGTGTTCCCGCTGCCGCTCAGCTACGAGAACCGCATCAAGGGCGTCGACGGCGTGACGACGGTCGCGCGCTCGAACTGGTTCGGCGGCGTGTATCGCGACCCGAAGAACTTCTTCGCGCAGTTCGCGGTATCGGACAACTATCTCGACTTGTATCCCGAACTCGTCCTCGGAGACAAGGAACGCGCAGACTACGTGCGTGACCGCAAGGGCGCCCTGATCGGCCGGCAACTCGCGACGCAGTTCGGCTTCAAGGTCGGCGATGTGATCCCGATCAAGGGCACGATCTTTCCGGGCACATGGGAATTCGTCGTGCGCGGGATCATGGAAGGGCGCGACGAATCCACCATCACGCGCCAGTTGCTGTTCCACTGGGACTACCTGAACGAGAGCGTGCGCAAGATCTCGCCGAAACGGGCCGATCAGGTCGGCATCTACGTATTCGGCGTCGAGAACCCCGACGATGCCGCCGCCGTCTCGCACCGTGTCGACGCCGTCTTCAAGAACTCGCTGGCCGAGACGCTCACCGAAACGGAGCAGGCGTTTCAGCTCGGCTTCGTCGCGATGTCGAACCAGATCATCGCGGCGATCCGCGTCGTGTCCTACGTGGTGATTCTGATCATCATGGCGGTGATGGCGAACGCGATGGCGATGAGCGCGCGCGAGCGCACCGTCGAATACGCGACCCTCAAGGCGCTCGGCTTCGGCCCGGGCTTTCTCGCGCTGCTCGTCTTCGGCGAATCGATCGCGATCTGCACGATCGGCGGCGCGCTCGGCATGCTCGCGACGCCGCCGGTCGCGAGCGTCTTCAAGCAGGCGACGGGCGGTGTGTTCCCCGTGTTCCGCGTTTCCGGCGAGACGCTCGCGTTGCAGGCCGCATGCGCGTTCGTCGTGGCGCTCGCGGCCGCGATCATCCCGGCGGCGCAGGCGGCGCGGGTGCGGATCGTCGAAGGCCTGCGGGCGATCGGCTAGGGGCGCGCGTGGCGATTCCGCTCTCCTACATCGCGCGCAACCTGTGGGCCCGGCGCCTTACCACGCTCCTGACGGCGGGCGGCCTCGCGCTCGTCGTGTTCGTCTTCGCGACCGTGCAGATGCTCGATGCCGGCTTGCAGAAGACGCTCGTCTCGACCGGCGAGGAGGACAACGTCGTGGTGATTCGCAAGGGCGCGGAAACCGAGGTGCAAAGCGGGATCGACCGGAATCAGGCGAACATCATGGAGATGCATCCTTCGGTGGCGATGGATGCAAGCGGCCGGCCGATGGCGTCGAAGGAAACCGTCGTGCTGATCTCGCTCGCGAAGGCGGGCACCGAGCGGCTCTCGAACGTTGTGATTCGCGGCGTCTCGCCGATGGGGCCGGGCCTGCGGCCGCAGGTCAAACTCGTGGCGGGGCGCATGTTCAGGCCGGGGTCGTCGGAGATCGTGGTCGGCAGCAGCATCGCGAAGGGGTTCAGCGGGACGCGCATCGGCGAGCATCTGCGCTTCGCGCAGCGCGACTGGACCATCGTCGGCCACTTCGATGCGGGCGGCAGCGGCTTCGATTCCGAGATCTGGGGCGACGTCGATCAGCTCATGCAGTCGTTCCGGCGCACCAGCTATTCGTCGATGGTGGTGCGGCTTGCACCCGGAGATCGTTTCGATCGATTCTCAGCGGATATCGACGTCGATCCGCGCCTCGCCGATCAGGCCAAACGCGAGCGGACGTTCTACGGCGACCAGTCGAAGGCGCTTTCGACGTTCATCAACATCCTCGGTTTCACGCTCTCGACCATTTTCTCGATCGCGGCGATGATCGGCGCGATGATCACGATGTATGCGTCGGTGGCGAACCGCGTCGCCGAGATCGGCACGCTGCGCGCGCTTGGTTTCAAGCGCGCCAACGTGCTTGCCGCGTTCCTGCTGGAGGCGCTGCTGCTCGGGCTGGTCGGCGGGCTGGCGGGCCTCGGCTGCGCCGCGCTGATGCAGTTTGCCTCCTTCTCGACGACGAACTTCCAGACCTTCGCCGACATCTCGTTCGGCTTCGTGCTGACGCCCGCGGTCGTGATCAAGACGCTGGCGTTCTCGATGGTGATGGGGCTCGTCGGTGGTTTTTTCCCCGCGATTCGCGCGGCGCGGCTCAATATCGTCGATGCGCTACGGGCGCGTTGACGCGGCAGACTTGGCACAATACGCGTAACCTTCCCGACTCCGGACGAATCTTCGATGCCTCGATCCCCTTCCGACACGCCTTTCGCCTCTGAAACCGGTGACCCGTTTCTCCTCACGCCCGGCCCGCTGACCACGTCACGCAGCGTCAAGGCGGCGATGCTGCACGACTGGGGTTCGCGCGATGCGAACTTCGTCGCGATCAATAAATCGGTGCTTGCGCAGTTGCGCGACATCGCGAACGGCGGCGATGAGTTCATAACGGTGCCGGTGCAAGGCTCGGGGACGTTCGCCGTCGAGGCGATGCTGACGAGCCTCGTGCCGCGCGATGGCAAGGTGCTAGTGCTGATCAATGGCGCTTACGGATTACGCGCGAAGCGCATCCTCGATATCGCAGGACGCAAGACGGTCGTGCATCAGACGGCGGAAGACGCGCCGCCCGACCTCAAGAAAATCGAGTCGATCCTTAAGCGCACGCCGTCGATTACGCACGTCTTTGCGGTGCATTGCGAGACGACATCGGGCATCCTCAATCCGGTCTCGCAGATTGGTGAACTCGCCGCGCGCTACGGCAAGCGCTTCCTGATCGATTCGATGAGCGCATTCGGTGCGATCCCGCTCGACGCCCGCGCATTGCACGCGGACGCGATCACGGCATCGTCGAACAAATGCATCGAAGGCGTGCCGGGGCTGGGCTTCGTGATTTGCCGTCGTGCGGCGCTCGAAGCTTCGCAAGGCAACGCGACGACGCTGGTTCTCGATCTACACGATCAATGGTCGAACTTCGAGAAGACCGGCCAGTACCGCTTCACGCCGCCGACGCATGTAATCGTCGCGCTGCATCAGGCGCTTGAAGAATTTAACGCGGAAGGCGGTGTGGAAGGGCGTGGCGGGCGATATCGGAACAATTGCCGCGTTCTCATCGAAGGCATGACGGCACTCGGTTTCAAGCCTTTACTCAAAACCGGGTTGCAAGCGCCGATCATCGTCACGTTCCACATGCTCGATGACGAACGGTTCGACTTCCAGCGCTTCTACGACGGCCTGAAGGAACGCGGCTTCGTCATCTATCCGGGCAAGCTGACGGTCGCGGATTCATTCCGGATCGGCTGCATCGGGCGGATCGGCGAGCGCGAGATGCGCGGCGCCCTCGACGCGGTACGCGACATGCTGCAAACGATGGGCATAACGGGCATATCGACGCAAGCCGCCTGAGCACTGCGCTCCAATCGGTTTATGATTCGCTCCGGTTGAACCCAAGAACAGAATAAGCGGGCGACGTGGCCCGCATCATCGGAGTTGCACATGCCTACGCGGTTCGGCGTCGATCAGGTGACGTTTCGTCGTATTCTCGCGCGCAACATCGCGCTTCCGCTCGGCGCCGGGGTCGCAACGGCGCTCGCTTTTGTCGGGCTCGTGCTGTATCTCCTCGCCGCGATCAACTGGGTCGAGCATTCCGAGCGCGTGATCGGCAACACGCAGGAGATCGGGCGGCTCGTCAGCGAGAAGGAGAGCGCGCTGCGCGGATTCCTCCTTACCGGAGACGCGCGTTTTCTCGAGCCTTACGACATAGCGAAGCCGAAGCTCATCGCCGAAATCGATTCGATGGTGCAACTCGTCGACGACAACGCGGCTCAGGTGGACCGGCTGACCCGCATTCGCGCGTTGCAACAGCAATGGGACAAGATCGCGGACGGCATGCTCGATTCGCGCCGCAAGCAGGAGGACACCGCCGCGCTCGTGCAGGGCGGACGCGGCATGGCGGAGCGGCGCGAAACGGATCGCGAACTCGACGCGTTTCTCAACATCGAGCAGACCTTGCGCGTCGAACGCGTGCAGTCGGCGCGGCAGCTTACGATCGTCACGATGATCGTTTTCCTTGTGCTGAGCCTCTCGATCAGCGCGATCCTGGCGTGGTTCGGGCGGCGCGAGTTGATGCAGCTTTCCGGCGCCTACGGCCTCGCGATCAGCGAGCACGAACGTCAGGCGGAGGAATTGCGCGGACAAGCGTGGCTGCGCGGCGGACAGGTGCTGCTGGCGGCCAAGGTGGTCGGCGCGCAGTCGATGCCGGCGCTCTGCCAGGCGATGCTCGATTTCCTCGCCGATTACCTGAAAGTGTCGATGGGCGCGTTCTACGTGCGCGACGAGGACGGCACGCTGCGGCGCACGGCCGCGTTCGGCTTCGATCCGCAATCCGCGGCGATTCCCGAATCGTTCTCGGGCGTGGATAGCGTCGTCGGACACGCGGTGCATGTGGGGCGTCTCACGAGCATCGACAGCGTGCCGGCCAGCTACTGGAAGGTGACGTCGGCGCTCGGTGCGAACACACCGGCGAGCCTCGTCGTGCTGCCGATCGAAAACGATGGCCACGCGAACGGCGCGATCGAACTCGGCTTCATGCATGCGGTGAGCGAGCGCGACCGCGAGTTCCTGCAATCGATCGCGGGCAACATCGGCGGCTTCGTGGAGGCCGAGCAGTATCGCGAACGGCTGCAACGCGCGCTCGAGGAAACGCAGCAGTTGAACGAGGAATTGCAGACGCAGCAGGAGGAACTGCGCACGTCGAACGAGGAACTGGAACAGCAGACGGCCGCGCTTTCGCAGGCGCAGGCGTATCTCGCGAACCAGAAAGCGGAACTCGAACAGAACAACGAGCAGCTTTACGATCAGGCACGCATCCTCGATGAACGCAACGTCGCGCTCAACACGGCGCAGGGCGAACTCGAAGCGCGCGCCGAGCAACTGCAGCGCGCAAGCCGCTACAAATCCGAGTTCCTCGCGAACATGTCGCATGAGTTGCGCACGCCGCTCAATAGTTCGCTGATCCTGTCGAAACTGCTGTCGGAGAACAAGGCGGGCAATCTGACCGGCGAGCAGATCAAATACGCGCGCACGATCTACTCGGCAGGCAACGATCTGCTCAGCCTCATCAACGATATTCTCGATCTCTCGAAAGTAGAGGCCGGCAAGCTCGACCTGCATGTCGAGGACGTGCCGTTGCAACGCATCGTGGAAGCGTTGCAGCGAACGTTCGAGCCACTCGCGCGCCAGAAGCAGCTTCAGCTCGGTTTCGTGAACGCGATCGAACCGAGTCCGACAGTCTCGACCGACTTTCGGCGTCTCGAGCAGGTCCTCAAGAATCTGCTTTCCAATGCCGTGAAATTCACCGAGAAAGGCTCGGTCTCAGTGACGCTCAGGCGCGCGGGCGACGACGCCGTGCAGTTCGTCGTGACGGATTCGGGCATCGGCATCGCGCCGGAGCAGCAGCAACTGATCTTCGAAGCGTTTCAGCAGGCCGACGGGACCACGAGCCGGGTTTACGGCGGAACGGGGCTGGGCTTGTCGATTTCGCGCAGTCTCGCGCATCTGCTCGGCGGCACGATCTCGCTGAGCAGTACGCCCGGCGCGGGCAGCACGTTCACGCTGACGTTGCCGCTCGTGTACGGCGCCGCTGCCGAGCCGGCGCCGGTTGCCGAGCTTCCCCGGGTGAATCCCATCGTTCCGGTCCTGCCGCTCGATGACGGAGCGATCATCCAGACGATTCCCGACGACCGCCTCGACGCTCCCTCGGGCCGCCGCACGGTCCTCGTGATCGAAGACGAAGCCGAGTTCGCGCACATCCTCCGCGATCTCGCGCACGAACTGAACTACCGCTGCATCATCGGGGCGACGGCGGTTGAAGCGCTGCGGCTCGCGGAACAATTCGTCCCGAACGCGATCCTGCTCGACCTGAATTTGCCCGACCGCTCGGGGCTCGTCGTGCTTCAGGAGCTGAAGGCGAATCCGCGCACGCGCCACATTCCGGTGCACGTCGTCTCGGCGTCCGATCGCAGCGAGACCGCGCTGCATCTCGGCGCGATCGGCTACGCGGTCAAGCCGACCACGCGCGAACAGCTTGCCGCGATCTTTCAGCGGCTCGACGAAAAGAGCAGCCAGAAGATCAAGCGCGTGCTGCTCGTCGAGGACGATGCGCGGCAGCGGGAGAGCATTGTCGAATTGATCAGCGACGCCGATATCGAGATCACGCCGGTCGAGTTCGGCAAGGATGCGCTCGAACTGCTGAAGACGCAGGTGTTCGACTGCATGATCGTCGACTTGAAGCTGCCCGACATGCAGGGCGGCGACCTGCTGCGCAAGATGGCGGGCACGGACGCCTGCTCGTTTCCGCCGGTCATCGTCTATACCGGCCGCAGCCTCACGCACGACGAAGAGGCCGAGCTGCTGCGCTATTCGCAGTCGATCATCATCAAGGGCGCGCGCTCGCCTGAGCGTCTGCTCGACGAAGTCACGCTCTTCCTGCACAAGGTGGAAACCGATCTTTCCGTCGAGCGCCAGACGATGCTGAACGTCGCGCGGGCCCGCGACCGCGCGCTGGACGGCCGGCGCGTGCTGCTCGTCGACGACGATATCCGCAACGTTTTCTCCTTGACGAGCGCGCTCGAGCATCACGGGCTGAACGTGGAGATCGGCCGCAACGGTTTCGAGGCAATCGCCGCGCTCGACAAGACGCCGGACATCGACATCGTGCTGATGGACGTGATGATGCCCGGCATGGACGGCCTCGAAGCAACGCGCCGGATTCGTGCCGATGCGCGTTTCCGGAAACTGCCGATCATCGCGATCACGGCGAAGGCGATGAAGGACGACCAGGAGCAGTGTCTGGCCGCGGGCGCGAGCGATTATCTGGCGAAACCGATCGATATCGACCGGTTGTCGTCGCTGATGAGAGTCTGGATGCCTCGGAAGAATAATTTCTGACGGCCGGTTTGTAATTTGTCGCCGCGAATCAGAGGGTCAGGGCGCGCGAAGGGCGCCTGGACGGCCTTGCCAGCGTTCAGGCACAAACGCTGCTGTTGCATCGCAATAGGGACGCGTTTCGCGCGTTCACGCCATCAGTGGTCATCTTTCGACGCGGGAGTCGAGCATGCGCATTCTGTTTATCGAAGACGACCCGCGCCTCGCCGACGCCTTCGCCGCACTCGCGGCCTCCATCGGCCATGATCCGGAAGTCGCCTACGACGGCCAGGCCGCGCTCGCGCTGATCACGGCCAACACCTACGACGCAATCTTCCTCGACATCGGCCTGCCCGACGTCGACGGCCGCGAACTCTGCCAGCAACTGCGCGCGGCGAGCCGCAGCGACCAGGCGTGCGTCGTCGCGGTGACGGGGCGCGCGGACATGAGCCCCGAAGAACTCGAATCCTTCGACGGATACCTGCTCAAGCCGGTGTCGCAGGAATCGCTGGAAGGCGCGATCAACGGCTGTTGAGCCGCGCCTCTTGGTCCGCGTTCACAAAAGCTGCTTGACCGCCGCCCAGGCATCGACGAGGCCGCTGCCCGTCGCGCCGTCCAGCCCCACGCCCGCAGCAATTCCGACGCCGCGGGGATCGCTGGACGGGTTCGCATGCCCGGTCGTGACGTCGCGCGCGGTGCGGCGCAGGATCGCCTTGATGTCGGACGGCTTGAGCCCCGGGCTCGCCTGCAGCAGCAGCGCGCTCAGGCCCGCGAGCTGTGGAGCTGCCGCCGACGTGCCGCTGAACACGCCCCAGCCGTCGGCGGCTTCGGTGCCGTCGTAGCTTGCGCCGTCGCGATCGATCTCGCAGCCGGGCGGAATCGGCAGCGCGAGATAGTTCGCATGCGGCAAGAGGCCGACCAGTCCGCAGGCGTCCGGCACGTTGCGCCCCGAATAGATCAGGCTCGTGAACGCGCTCGCGTAGTCCGACGCGCGCATCGCACCCGACTTGTCGACGTAGACCCCGCCCGCCGAGACGATGTCCGGCATCTGGCCCGGGAACGAATAGTGGCCGTTGCCCGCTGAAAACACGATCACGACGCCGCGCTTCACCGCCGCCTGGATTTCGGCTTCGAGCGCGACAAGGCTGTTCGGCAGGCTCGCGAGCGGCGTGTTGTCCGGCGCGCGCAGGTCGTAGCCGAGGCTCACCGAAATCACGTGCGGATCGTGCTTGAGCGCTTCTTGAAGGCCTTCGAGCACCGACGCGCCTGCGCTCGGATCGGATTCGTTGTCGAGCTTCACGCCGATGAAGGTCACGCCCGGCGCGATCGCGAAGATGTTCGCCGACTCGCCGGTGCCGTGGCCGTTGGAATCGGTGCGGCGGTTGGTGGCGCCCGGCGCGAGAATGATCGACGAGGCGTAGCCGTTCGCCTTGAAGTACGGATGACTGTGGCCGAAGCCGCTGTCGATCATCACGACCCGAACGCCCTTGCCCGTGATGCCCTTCAGATGCGCGGGCGTTGCGTTGAGGCGGTGGGCGATGTCGGCGGGGGCGTCGAGGTGGTAGTAGTTGAGCGCGGGCGGCGTCGCCGATGGCAGCGTGCCGGCGGAGGGCTTCGTTTTGCGCTTGGCGGTCTTGGCGGGCGGCTTGGCGGTTTTCGCCGACTTGGTCGTTTTCTTTGCAGCGGCCTTCGCCATATAAATATGCGGCCACTGGATATAGACGTCATCGAGCAGCGCTTCGAGCGCGGGATCGGGATTCCACGTCGCGTTGTCCGGCGGATAGAGCACCGAGCTGAACTGCGCCGCCGCTCCGCCCGGCGCCTTCATGCGCTGGAGCTTCGTCTGGAACAGCGTCTCGAACTGCGAGCGCGTGCAGCGCATCGACGCCGAGAGCGCACCGCGGCCGGTCAGCGTGAAGCCGCGCCGCGCGAGTTCGGCGAGCGCGAGGTCGGCCTGCGCGGGATCGGGCTTGAAGGACTCGACGGTATCGGTCGACATCCGCGCCGCGAACTTCGTGGGACCGCCGCGCTGGCCCGCGCGGTTGAACGTGATCGCGACCCGAAGCTGTTCGCCTGAAGTATCGCGGCGGGTGGGCTTGGTGGTGGGGTCATTGGGATCGTAGGCTTTCATTGCTTCTTCTCCCCATGCAAGATTGTTGCGTTATTCGAATGAAATATGCCTCGGCGCTTCGCAGATCGACGAGACATGGGGCTTGAGCCGGTCCGGTACGGGAAGGCTGTCGGCGGTGCAGGACGCGGCGGGGAAGAGCTTCTGGAAATCGGCATCGGTGATGCGCGCGGACAGCGACGCCGCGCCCTCGCCGCTCACGGTCATGCCGAGCTCGCGGATGGCGCGTTTGAGTTCCTCGCGAGCGTCAGCGTTGTCCGTGAGGCATGGGCCGGCCAGCATGAGTTGCAGCCGATGGATGCGCGGGGCTTCGCCAGTCATGACGCCGCCCGATGCGCGATCGAAGAACACATGAGGACCTCCTTGTGCCGTTCGATATTACGCTTAGTCGGACCAGTGTTCCATCATGAAAGCCGATGGTCAGCATGTTTCGATGCTGGTAGAGTCGAACGTGACTTTCGCCCGATGCGGCCGCTGCAACGCATCAACGGGCGGCAAGGATTCGCAGTGCCACTGCTCGTCCCAAAGGACAAGGAGGCGCGCATGTTGCATCCCTTCGATCCCGGCTACGTCGCCGAGCCGTTTCTCACACTGTGCTCCGATTACCCCGACGCGACGGTCTATCCTGCCGATCAGTTTCGCGTCGAGTGGGGGCCGATCTTTCATCGCGGCCGGCTCGACGGATCGGCGCGCGTGCTCGTTATCGGGCAGGACCCGGCGCAGCACGAGACGGTGATCCGCAGGATTCTCGTCGGCGAGGCGGGGCGTCGCGTGCAGGGACTGCTTGCGAAGCTCGGCATCACGGAAAGCTATGTCTGCATCAATACGTATCTGTATAGCGTGTACGGCAGCGTGAAGGCGGCGACGGCGAGGAAGCCCGAGCTGGTCGAGTATCGGAACCGCTGGTTCGAGGCGCTTTTCGATAGTCAAAATATCGAGGTCGTTTTTGCGCTCGGACAAGCGGCCGATGCCGCTTGGCAAGCCTTCCGCGCGACGCCGCAAGGTCAAGCGGTGCAGGTGTCGTATGCTGCCGTAACGCATCCCACGCAGCCCGAAAGCTCGTCCGCCGGCGACAAGACCAAGCTCGCCGAAGCCACCAAAAAGCTCCTGCGCAACTGGAACGCCGGCTTGCAGGCCGTGCATCCGGGCCTGACCCATCCCGATACGCCGACGCCGCCCGTCCTCTATGGCGACACGTGGGCGGTCGGCGATCGCGTGCCTATCCCTGAGCGCGACTATCCGGCGGGCCTGCCCGCGTGGATGCGCGAAAACGACGGCTGGGCGACGCGCACCGGCCCCGACGCGCTCGCCAAGCGCCGCAATATCACGATCAAGGTGACACGCGGGGTGGTGACGTGACTCGTGCCGTGCGTCGCTGGTATCCGCTCTCGCCCGATCCCGCGACGGCGGACCTCGCCAGCCCCGTCGATCCGCTCGACAGTGCGCGGTGCGCGCTCGCTGGCCGCGTCGTGACGATGGACGACACGTTCACGGTGAAGCGCAAGGGCGTCGTCTATATCGACCACGGCGGCATCGTCGCCATCCGCAACCGGAGCGACCGCGCGCCGGCCGGATTCGAAGGCGTCCGCGTGCTGGACACCGGCGGCACGATCTTTCCCGGGTTGATCGAACTGCACAACCACCTGAGCTACAACGCGCTGCCGCTCTGGAGCCCCGTTCCGCAGCTTTATCAGGATCGCGGGCAGTGGCCGAATCATCCCGACTACCGGCGGCTCATCAGCGGACCAATGACGGTCGTCGGCAAATATCGCGACGCGCGCGGACAGGCCGCGTTGCTCGCGCCGCTCGTGCGCTACGTCGAGTGCAAATGCATCCTTGGCGGCGTCACGACGAGCCAGGGCATCATGCTCAGCAGCAACGCGGGCGTGCAGCGCTACTATCGCGGAATTTTGCGCAACGTCGAACAGACCGACGATCCGGCGCTGTCGGAGGCAAAGGCGCGCATCGCCGATGTCGATGCCAAAAGCGCGAAATCGTTCCTCGCGCGGCTGAACCAGGAGGATAGTTGCTTCCTGCTGCATCTCGCGGAGGGCATCACGCCCGCGGACGCGACCGTATCCACTGCGCGCAAACACTTCCTCGCGCTCGAAGTAACGCCGGGCAAGTGGGCGATCAACGACCGGCTGACCGCGATCCACGCGGCGGGCCTCGTCCCCGGCGACTTCGAGACGCTCGCCCGCTTCGGCGGCGCGATGGTGTGGTCGCCGCTCAGCAACCTGCTGCTGTACGGCGCGACCGCCCACGTCGATGCGGCGCGCAAGGCGAAGGTGCGGATCGGCATCGGCAGCGACTGGTCTCCTTCGGGCAGCAAGAACCTGCTCGGCGAATTGAAGGTGGCGTGGCTGTACTCGCAGCACATGCTCGACGGATTGTTCAGCGCGCGCGATCTCGTCGCGATGGCGACGCGCGACGCGGCGGCGATCCTCAAGTGGCAGGCGGCGCTCGGCAGTCTGGAAGCGGGCAAGCGCGCGGACCTGATTGTGATCGATGGGAATACGGGCGATCCGTACGAAGGGCTGATCGAATCGAAGGAGACGGCGATCCAGCTCGTGATGATCAACGGCGTGGCGCGCTATGGGCTGCCGGCGATCATGAGGGCGCTCGATGCCGAGGGCGAGACGCTCAAGGTCGGCAAGGAAGAACGCCAGTTGTTTCTCGAACAGGCGACGGGCGATCCCGATGTCGCGAAGGTCTCGCTCGGTGCGGCGACGAAGGCGCTCAAACGCGCGTTCAAGCAATTGCCGAAGCTCGCGAAGGAGATCGAGAGCGGAAAGCCGGCGCCGGCCAACGCGCGGCTCGCGGCGATGGACGCGCCGAAGCCGGTCGTCTGGACGCTCGCACTCGACGAGATTCAGAGCACGGGCATGGATCAGCGCCCGCGTTTGCCGTACGACGGCCTAGAGGATTTCACCGGGCCGAATCTCCAGCCGGCGGCATTTGCCGGACCGGCGCTCTCGACCGTGCTCGGTCCGATCGAACTGGACCCGTTGACCGTCGCCGACGATCCGAATTTCCTCAAGCGGATCGCGGCGGAGCCTAACGTGCCCGACGTGATACGAAAGGGGCTGGCGGCGTTGTATTGACAGTCATGCCGCCGCCCGCTCGTTCGACCACGACCACAAATCCTCCGAATACAGCGCCGCCGAGAAGAGAAACCCCTGCAACTCGTCACAGCCGATGCCGCGCAGAATCTTTGCCTGATGCTCGCTCTCGACGCCTTCGGCCACCACCCGCAACCCCAGCTCGTGCCCGAGCTCGATAATCGCCTTGACGATCGCGAGATCGGCGGGGGCGTCGAGCATGTCGTGCACGAACGCGCGGTCGATCTTCAAACGATCCAGCGGGAAGCGGTTTAGATAGCTGAGGCTCGAATACCCCGTGCCGAAATCGTCGAGCGAGAGCTTCACGCCGAGCGCACGGATCGCGCGGATCGCATCGACGTAGTTTTCGGCGCTGTCCATCAGCACCGTTTCGGTGATCTCCAGTTCGAGGCTTTGCGGCGGCACGCGATGCTTCGCAAGGCTCTTCGTCAGCACCGGGAGCAGTTCGGGATCGCGCAACTGGATCGCGGAGAGATTCACCGACACGCGGATATCGAGCGCATCGTTCTCGCGCCACTCCGCGAGCTGACGGCAAGCCTCATCAATCACCCACGCGCCGATCTGCACGATGAGCCGCGTTTCCTCGGCGACGGGGATGAACTGCCCCGGCGGCACTGAGCCAAGTTGGGGATTGTTCCAGCGCAACAAGCCCTCGACGCTCACGAGCGCGCCCGTGCGCGCGTCGATGCACGGCTGGTACGCGAGCCGCATCTCTTTGCGCGCGATCGCCGTGCGCAGGCACGCTTCGAGCGCCAGGCGGTGGCGCGCGTGCTCGGCCATGTCGGCGGAGAAGAACTTGACGAGATTGCGCCCGGCCGCTTTCGCCTGATACATCGCGGCATCGGCGTTCTGCATCAGCGTGTCGATGTCGCGGCCGTCGTCGGGATAGAGCGCGACGCCCACGCTGCACGACACCTGCAGCGTCACGCCGCCGATCTCGTGCGGTTCGCGCAGCAGCGCAATAAGGCGCTGGTCGATCGTGCGCGTGACGTCGCCGGCGTTGGTCACGGCGTTCATGATCACCGTGAACTCGTCGCCGCCGAGACGGCTCACCGTATCGTTGCTGCGCACCGCCTTGAGGAGCCTGCGCGACACCGAGCGCAGCAGGCCGTCGCCGATGTGATGCCCAAGCGAATCGTTGATGTTCTTGAAATGATCGAGGTCGATGAACAGCACCGCGACACGCTGCCGCGTGCGTTCCGCCTGCGCGATCGCAACGCCGAGACGCGTCGCGAAGAGCGCGCGGTTCGGCAGTTCGGTGAGCACGTCGTGCTCCGCTAGAAACTGGATGCGCTCCTCGCTTTTCTTGCGGTCCGTGATGTCGATCAGCGTGCAGATGTAGTGCGAGACGTTGCCGCGCTTGTCGCGCACGGCGCTGATCATCAGCCACGCCGGATAATCGCCGCCTTCGCGTCGGCGCACCTGCGCTTCGCCGTGCCAGGTGCTCGTGCGGTCGATGCGCGTATCGAGGCCCGGAATCACGCCGCCGTGCGCGCCGTCTTCGCCGTTGCCGACGATGAACGACACCGGCTTGCCGACCACATCGTCGATACGGTAGCCAGTCGCGCGATAAAACGACGGGTTGCCCGTGACGAGGCGGCCGTCCTTGTCGAGGATCACGATCGCCTCCGACGACGCCTCGAAGACCTTGCCCCACAGCTCCAGCCGCTGCTCCATCAGCTTGATCTGGTTGATCGGCGTGAAGGCGGTGAGGATCGCATCGCGGCCCTGGAACGTGAAGCGCCGCGCGGAAAGCATCGCCCAGGTCGGCTGGCTGGTCGCTTTCCAGTGGACTTCGAATTCGTCGATCGCGTCGTGATCCGAGAGCTGCTGGAAGAAACGCGCGCGCGTCGATGAATCGAGGCTGAACGCCCACGGATCGGTCGCGCAGCCGTTGAGCCAGAAGAGGCCCGGCTTGTTTGCGTGCAGAACTTCGTGGCCGGGGATCGCGGTGACGACCATCGGCACCGGCGTCGCTTCGACGAGCGCGTATTGCGCCGCCGACGCGCGCGCCGTCGCGGCGAGTTCCTTCTGCACGTCGCGTTCGCGGTCGAGCTGTTCGAGCATGTCGTTGAAACCGCGCACGAGCTGGCCGATTTCGTCCTGACTGTGCCACGTCGCGCGCTGCGAGTGGTCACCGGTGCGGCGCACGGTGTCCATGACACCCGCGAGTTTGCGCAGCGGATACGAGATCTGCTGCGCGACGAAATACACCATCGCGAGGATCATGCACAGAAGGAACAGCGCGGTGCCGAGATGCAGCCACATGCGCGAGAAGAGGCCGTGCACGCGCGCGTGCAGCAGGCCGTCGAGATGCTCGCCGGTGTTGCGCCACGCTTCGTCGACGCTCACGACGAGCGTCTGCTGCGTCGTATCGACGATGGCGAGCATCGCTGGGTCCGCCGTCTCGCTGCTGTCCACGACGATGCGCGCCGCGTGCCGGAACGCCTCCACGGCGGTGCGCATGCGTTCGACGGAAGGCGCGAGCGCGGTTTCGAGCGTATGGTTCGCCGCGCCCGCTTCCGCGAAGTCCGAACGCAGGCCCTGCAACACGGCATCGAGCTGGCCTTCTAGCACGAGATAGCGCGTGCGCACCTCTTCGTGCGAATGCGCCGAGCGCATGCCTTCGTGCAGATGACGGCCGATGCCGTTCACGGCGTCCAGCAGCGCGGGGTAGCGCAGGATCGATTGCGACATCGCGTAGTAGCTGTCGAGGTCGGGATCGAGGATCAGGTTCGACTGGTTGCCGATGCGCGTAATCAGCTCGCGGCAGGCGTCGAGCGCCGCGCTCGCCGCGGCAGGGCTCGGGTCGCGCTCGTGCGCCATCGCGGTGAGCGCGCTGCGCACGCGCTCGTTGAGCGGGGCGCTTTGCATATGCTCACCGTATTGCTGCTCGGCGGCGGCGAGCTGCGTCGCGGTCCGCTCGAAGCGCGCGGCCGGCGGACGCTGGCCCGCAGCGGCCAGCGCGACATCGACCAGCGCGTCGCGCGCATCACGCACATACGCGTTGCCGACGATTTCCTTGTTGGAGAAATCGATCGCGAGGTATTTCTCGTGGATCAGGATGCCGCTGATGTAGATCACCGCGCTCAGGTCGAGCAGGTAGATGAGCAGCAGCTTGCGGCCGACTCGCAGCCGCGCCAGCAGCCGGAAGAACAGGTTGCGGTTCATGAGACTTTCCGGCGCTGGAGGAACTGCGCGGGCGACTCGACGGTTGGGGAACGCCTCAAGATCGACCTCACTGGGTTAGTCGTGGTCCGGTTTCGTGCGGCCGGTTTCGCCGACCTGAAACCGTTGGATCACAGGACTAACGGCAGAAAATCATCGATATTTAGTTTTCGATTGATTTTCCCTATGTGGGTGCAGATCCGTGCTTTTAAGGTGCAGATGGGCGTTTTTGGCGCGCACCGCGTTCGAGCGAGGGAGAGCGCAGGTCGAGCGGAGTCGTGTCGAGCGGCTGCTGTGACTTGCCGGTGAATTCCTTGCGATACGCCGCGGGCGTCGTGTCTTTGAATGCCCGGAACTGCCGGTTGAAGTTGGCGATGTTCGGAAAGCCCGAGCGCGCGGCGATCACGGAAACCGGCCACGACGTATCGGCGAGCATGCGGCACGCGTGGCCGATTCGCACGCGATTCACATATTTCCCCACGCTTTCGCCGACGTGCTGCACGAAATAGCGGTTAAGTGTGCGCTCAGACAGCGTCGCCGACGCAGCCAGTTCCGCAAGCGTCAGCCGCTGCGCAAAGCGCGCCTCGATGACCGCCAGCGCGCGATTGATCCGCTCCGGCTCGTGCCCCGACGGCCGTCCGATGCGGCTGCCGTCGAATGCGCTCGGCGATGCGAGCGGTTGCGCGTCCGCGTCGGCGAGCTGGCAGAGCACGTCGAGTACGGCATTCAGCCGTTCCCGCGCCGATGCCGCGAGCAGTTCGCCGCTGCGCTGCCTGAGCGCCGCGCCCGCCTCCGGACTGAACGCGAGCCCGCAGGCCGCGCGTCTCAAGAGCCGGTGAAGCGCGTCGTATTCGGGACAGCAATCGGCCACGCGCCGCGCCCAGTCGCCGCCGAACCACACGACGATGGCGACCTGCGGCGCGCTGGCATCGATGGAACGGTTCGACGACCACGTGTGCGGAAGGTCGGGCGGAACGAGTACGAGATCGTCGCCCGCGTAAGTTGCGATCGAATCGCCGATGTAGCGCTTGCCGCGGCTGTTCATCGTGAGCGTGAGTTCGTACTCGGGATGATGGTGCCATTCGAACGGAATGCGCGGCAACTGGCGGTGGTACACCCGCACCGAGCAGCCGCTGCCCATCTCGACGTGTTCGTAAGCCGGTTTCATGGCAGGATTCGCGAAGTAGTTGACCGCATCGTATCACTCTGGCGCGCTCCGGGCTAAGACCTTCCAGAGCTGGACCGCGCTGACGCCGCAAGGCCCGGGCGACGGCACGCTGCAGTTCGTGCCGATCGCCAACGCGATGGTGTACGTGCTGCCGCGCGCACTGCAGGACGAGGTCGCGGACGATGACCTGTGCGGCGCGCTGCCGGGCCGTGCTTTGTCTATCGAACCTCAGTGGCACGGGCCGCTGCACGAGGCGCTTTCGTCGATTCCGAACATGCAGGCGGGCGACACGGTGTTCTGGCACAGCGACGTGATCCACGCGGTGGAGGACGCCCATCGCGGGACGGGCTACAGCAACGTGATGTACATCTCGGCCGCGCCGGCCTGCGCGAAAAACGACGAATATCTGAAGCGGCAGTTGCCCACTTTGCTCAATGGCCGCAGCCCGCCCGATTTTCCCGCCGACAACTTCGAAACCGATTTCGTCGGCAGGGCCGGGGAGGCGAGCTTGACGGAACTCGGGAAGGATCAGCTCGGGTTCACGCTGTGAACAAGTGTTACGCGCCTTCGAAAATGCGCCGCCGCGAGTTCTCGATATGTCGGCGCATCGCGGCGGACGCCTCCTCGGACGCTTGCGCCTCGATGCCGTCGATGATCGCCTGATGCTCCGCCTGCACCTGCTCGAAGCGCGCGTGGCTCTGCGTTTGCCCGAGGTTGCGCGCGAGTTCCATGCATTGACGGATCGGCGCGAGGCCGTGTTCGATCGTCGAGATGAAAAACGGATTGTGCGACGCGCGCGCGATCGCCAGATGCAGTTCGAGATCCCCCTCCACACCTGACACCGCGTCGTCGACGCGCCGGTCGAGCGCGCGATACGCGGCGTGAATCGATGCAATGTCGGCGTCCGTGCGCATCTGCGCGGCCAGGCCCGCCGCGCCCGCCTCGACGCACAGGCGGAACGCGTAATACCGCTCGACGTCGGCGATGCTCGAGATGGACGGCGCGGACGGCTCCGCGCGACCGGGCATGCGCAGGATGTAGCTCCCCGACCCGCGCCGCGACTCGACGATCCCTTCCGATCGCAGGCGCGAAAGGGCTTCGCGAATCGTCGTGCGCGACACGGCATAGCGGGCGGTCAGTTCGAACTCGGTGGGGAGCTTGTTGTCGACGGCAAACTCGCCGCGCAATATCGCTTCGATGACCAGCTTGCAGACTTTGTCGGGAAGGCTGATGCCTTCGGTTGTCGTCATGTTCGGAAATAAAAAAGTCTTCCCTTCGATAATAGGTATTTTCCCGAGCCGTTCGGTTGCTTGCAGGATGAAATAGAGAGTTGGTCATGCCGACCTGCCTATAGGCAAGTCTTTTATATCCTGTTATGGACGACTCGCTTCAGGGACCCCAACGTGCGAATGGCTAGAAGCGATGCGCGACCCCACGGTGAGCGCTGTACCCGCCTCTTTACGTCCCGTCACGCGCACGCAAACCCTGCAAACACGCCCGGCATGGCTGGTCTGACCGTTCACTGCCCACTCATTATCCTCAGGGCTCTGCATCGGACGACCCAAATCGTCGCATGACGCGCCCTGGTGCGGCGGCGGGTCGGACGCGCTTTGGCTGGGCCGCCTCGGTGTTCGCGTGGAAAATGCGGACGCTGCCGCCCAACGCTGGGGGTTTTTACCCTCCAGAATCATCTTGACAGTACATCACTCGAACCGCATATTTGCTCTTATACAGAGCAATTGACCACTCAATAGCAATCAAATGTCGAGCGGGGCTATCGTGCATAGAGAATTATCGGACGCTTACACCGAGGAACAGATGTAGGTCCAAATTCCGCATTGCCAGCCGCGGAAGCCGAACAGGTGGTCGGTCCGACAGATGGCTAAGTCAGCGAGAGAAATCGGAAATGGAAAAAGAACTGCAGGGCAAGGTCGCCGTTGTCACGGGCGCTGCATCAGGCATCGGGCTGGCCAGCACCGAGGCACTTTTGTCGGCAGGTGCACGCGTCGTACTAGTGGACCGTGACGAAGCTGCGCTGAAAACAATCTGCGCCAAACACGGCGATGCGGCGGTTCCGCTTGTCGTAAATTTGCTCGACCCGACGGCGTGCTCGGCGCTCGTGCCGCGCGTGCTGGAAATCACGGGGCAAATCGACATCCTGCATGCCAACGCAGGCACATACGTCGGCGGCGAACTGGTGGACGCGGATACGGCCGCAATTGACCGGATGCTGAATCTTAACGTCAATGTCGTGATGAAAAACATTCACGACGTTTTGCCCCACATGATAGCCCGACGGACCGGCGACATTATCGTGACCAGTTCACTCGCTGCTCACTTTCCGACACCATGGGAGCCGGTCTATGCGTCGTCCAAATGGGCGATTAACTGCTTTGTTCAGACGGTGCGGCGCCAGGTCTTCAAACACGGAATCCGCGTCGGCTCCGTGTCACCCGGTCCGGTCATTAGCGCGTTGCTCGCCGACTGGCCAGAGGAAAAACTAAACGAAGCCAAAGCATCGGGCAGCCTGATTGAGGCCAGTGAGGTAGCTGACGTCATCATGTTCATGTTGACGCGACAACGCGGTTTGACCATTCGTGACGTAGTGCTGATGCCGACCAACTTCGACCTTTAGTTGATACAAGCAGTAATCATCTTGGGTTGAAATAATGTTCCTCGGCATTGACCTCGGCACGACCGAATTGAAAGTCCTACTGCTCGCCGGCGATGGTCACATTGTCGGGACCGCTCGTCATCCGCTGGAAATATCGCGGCTGAGGCACCGATGGTCGGAGCAGGACCCAGAGGATTGGTGGCAAGCTACGCGGATTGCGCTATCGACGCTGCGTAAGAACTATCCCGACGCGTTTGAGTGCATACAAGCCATTGGCCTTTCTGGTCAAATGCATGGTGCCGTTTTGCTCGATGCCAAAGACCAGCCGCTTCGCCCGGCGATATTGTGGAACGATATGCGGGCCGTGGCTGAATGCGCTGAACTCACTGCCCGCGCACCGAGGCTGCATGAAATCGCAGGCAATTGCGCGATGCCCGGGCTCACGGCACCGAAGCTCTTATGGGTCGCTAGACACGAGCCGGAGCACTTCCGCCAACTGTCGTGCGTCTTGCTGCCGAAAGACTATCTACGTCTGCGTCTGACCGGTATGAAGCTCACAGACCCGTCCGATGCGTCGGGAACCCTTTGGCTCGATGTCGGACGTCGCGAGTGGTCCGACGAGCTTTTGGAAGCATGTGACATGACGCGAATAAAGGTGCCTTCGATTGAAGAAGGAAGCCGAGCGGCCGGCGTTGTGCTTGGCAGTGTCGCCAGCGAACTTGGCTTGCCCAAAAATGTAATCGTTGCGGCCGGCGGAGGCGACACCGCGACTAGCGCGCTGGGTGTCGGCGCAGCGGAATCGGGTGATGGATTTCTATCTCTCGGTACCTCGGGAGTGGTGTCTGTCGTGACCGAGCGGTTTCGGCCGAGCCCGCTACTAGGGGTACACGCGCTTTGCCACGCGATTCCGGGCAGGTGGCACCGGACGAGCGTTGTGCTGTCTGCGGCCAGTTGCGTTCGTTGGCTATGCAAACTCACATCGGCCGACGAAGGGTGTTTGCTAAGTGAGGCAGAACGGGTCAGCGTTAATAGCCGCGCCAAAGCCCCCTTGTTCCTGCCATACCTTTCTGGTGAACGGACACCCCACAATGACCCATACGCGCAAGGCGTGTTTTGCGGACTTGTTGAGTCGACTGACCGTGCCATGCTTGCATATTCGGTCCTTGAGGGCGTTACATTTGCTTTGTCGGACGGCCTCGATGCTCTGCGTGCGGACGGCACCCGCATGGCTTCGCTGTTCCTTATCGGTGGAGGCGCACGCAGTACGCTATGGACACAGTTGATTGCTGACGCGTTTGGGGTGCCGATACGCCGCCCGCCCGACACACAGTGTGTCGCGGCGCTCGGAGCCGCCCGCCTTGGCTGGTTAGCGGCTGAAGGAGATATTTCCGTCGTCGTGCGCGCCCCATCGCTATGGGAGGAATTCATTCCAGACGATGAGCGGCATTCAATCTTGTCAGAGCGGCTAGAGTCGTTCCGAGTTCTACACAAGCAGATGCAACCACTTTTTCGATTCAACATATAGCCCATTTCAGAGCGGGCAAGCGGAGTAGTGGCTGCAAAGGAAGGTCGTCGAAATGCTTTACGGGACGGGGAAGAGGCTATTCTCATCACTTCGACCTTTCGGTCGGGAATGCGGTTTCCAGACATGGGCTGACCGCCTCTTTTTAGATTTAGTCAGCCATCCTAGGCCTCGCCGACCCGGCGTCGCTGGCAGTTCGTCGTCTGCGGCGGCTACGCCGCCTCCGACTCCGCACTACCGGCCAAGATGAATGTCGCTACGCCGGACAAAGCCATTGTCGCCGCCCACACGAAGGTCGCTGGCAGAAAAAAAGTGTAAGCAGGCGTCTATTTCCGGAAATCAGCCATGTTTGCGGCCGACACCAATTTGCATCAGGTCTTCGCCGATGATGAGCTGACCGGAAAAGTTGCGTTGCGCTCGCATCAAGTTCGCGCGTGGCGCATGGCCCGGCGCGATGTGAGACAGCACCAGCGTTTTCGCACCGGCCGCCTCGGCGACTTTGCCCACATCGTCAATGGAGGTGTGCGAGCTCAGCAGATGTTGTTTGAACGCTGCCTCCTTCTCGCCGACGGGCGGTGGAAAGAGCGCGTCGACCCAACTGGTGTCGATGACCTCATGCACAAGAACGTCGGTATTGCGGGCGAGTCGTATCAGGTTGTCGCATGGCGAGGTATCACCCGAGAACACGACGGAGCCATCGTCCGTGTCAAAGCGGAATGCGAACGCGGGCCAAATCGGGAAATGGTTGACCAGCGTCGCCGTCACGCGGACCCGCTCATCCTCATGGACAAGGAACGGCTCCATGTTAGGAACGGGCGTCTCGTTCGGGCTCTTGAATCCAGCGACCGGAGGAATGGCGATGTCGTGGACCTGCATCAGCGTGCGCAGGTCCGGCCGATGGGCATCACGCAGACGGTCATTGATATCGAGAGCGTATGCCTGGTACAGGTAGTTGGTCATGTCGACCGTACCCGGCGTCGGATTCTCGGGATTGACGATGGGAGGGGGCGCAGATGCTTTCTGGCCAGGGATGTTGAAGATGGGCTCCATCTGGCCACGCCGTCCAGGCCCATAAATCTGAACCGGTTGCTTCACTCCCGACAGGCCGTCGTACCAACCGTACAGAAACAGGTTGAAGTAATCGATGGTGTGGTCTGAATGAAGGTGAGTGAGGAATATCCCTCTGAGATTCTCCATGCCGGTCATGCCCGAGACGGTATTGATGGGACCAAGCTCGGCTTGCTTGTAGCGCTTCCCGACGCCGTCTCCACAATCGACGACGTACACGGCATCACCGACCACAAGAGCAGAAGAAATTCCTTCGCGGTCGCAATTGGGCCACCATACTGGTCCGCCCGCGGTGCCGAGCAAAACGAGCCGGGTGTCGTGATTTTGCGCCTGGCTTCGCGCGGCCACCATCGATTGCTTGCGCTGGTCGACTTCGGCCGCACTGGCAGGAAGGCCCAGGAGAAGCGGCACGCCAGCGCCGGCCATTTTCCAGCCTGCGCCAAGAAAACCTCGTCGTGACATGCCCAGCTCGAGGGCCTTACCAATGCAGTCACACATCGCTGCTTGTCTCCGAAGCTATTTTTTGGACGCGCGCAGACTCACCGCGCGATACGCGCGGGCGTCTGGGCTCACTTTCTATCGTGGGATTGCCGGGCTATTGCGAGCCCGGAAAAAAGTCAGTGCGCCTCGGCGTGCAGTGCCTTGCTGACACCCGAGTCCCGCATTGGCTCGTTGCCTCCAGTGACATGAATGGCAGCTTCTGGAATCTTCACGTCGTAGCAGCTCTTGATGATTTCGCCATCTTTCATAACGAGAGAAATCTTCGTCGGGTCCTGCAGGACCTTGAGGTCCTGAAGCGGATCGCCGTCGACGAGAACGATGTCCGCGTAGTAGCCTTCGGCGATTTTGCCAATGCTCTCTGGCTGCATCATCAGTTCGCCGCCCAGTTGCGTTGCCGACAGGAGCGCCTCTTTCGGCGTCATGCCGATGTACTTCACGAAATGCTCGAGGTCACGAGAGTTCGTGCCATGCGGCATCCACGCGAAGCCGTAATCGCCGCCTGGCAAGATGCGGATACCACGCTTGTGCATCTTCTTCAGGGTTTCGGAAGCGACTTCCAGCTCGCGGGCGTAGCCCATTTTGGTCGCGACCTCTTCCGAGATGCCCCACTTCTCGGCGTGGTAAAGCGTGCTGACCAGCCAGCCGATTCCAGGCGCGACAAAATGCTTGTCCTTGTTCGCCTCCAGCATGTCGAGCGCCTCTTCGTCTGCGAAACTCGCATGGAACACCAGTTCGAGACCGTGACGCACGCACTGCTTGACCGATTCGCTGGAACGGGCGTGAGCGGCGACCCGCTTTCCCGCACGCTTGGCTTCCGCCGAGAGCATTGCGATTTCTTCCTCGGAGAACGGAGACACTTCGGCCGGAATGCCGGCGATGTATTCGCCGGACAGGTTGATTTTCAGATGGTCGACGCCGTACTTGATGAACATGCGTGTCGCGCGACGCACTTCTTCCGGGCCGCTCACAACTTCGCCGAAACTTAACTCGCGGAACGGAAGATGGGGCAGCGTGTTGTCGCCCAAGCCGCCGAGCGTCGTGATTTCCTGGCTGCCTGCCAGATAGCGTGGCCCCGGGAATTCGCCGGCGTTGATGGCATTCCGCAGCACGACATCGAGACGTGGCTTCGCGGCGGCTGCACCCAGCGCGGACGTGAAACCCATTTCCAGATAGCGCTTGGCCACACGCACGCACCAGAGGATATGCTCTTCAGGCGGCATGAACTGAATCGCCGACAGCGACGGCTGGTCATTCCACGAAAAGTGCGTGTGGGCTTCGGTCATGCCCGGCATGATGAACCGGCCACGGCCGTCGATGACGCGCGCATTCGGCGTGTTGACGGTATCGCCGTTCTTGGCGACGCGGGTGATGCGATTGCCTTCGACCAGAATTTCGCCGATGTACGGGTCAGCGCCGGTGCCGTCGAAAATATTGACGTTGGTGAATACGGTTGCGTTCATGTCTCCTCCGATAGGTGGGGGACTTACTGCATTGACTGATAGAAGGCCTTGAGCTCTTCGGCGCATTCGGCAGGCTTTTCGAAGGTCGTCCAGTGGCCGCAGCCCGACAGGACCCTGACCTTGCTTCCGGCGATGCGCTCGCCCATGGCTTTGACCGCTGCCGGCGGTCCGACTCCATCTTCGTCGCCGGTGACCAGCAACGTCGGAACTGAAATCTTCTCGACCTCGGCTGCCTGGGCGCCCGCCAGCGCTTCACAACTTTGAGCGTAACCCTCAGGCGACTGTCGCATCACGCTTTCACGAACAAGTGCGAGCGTCACCGGGCGCTGCGCCTTCGTTTCGGCGCTCGTCGCAGCCTTGACGATGACGTCCGCGATTTCTTGCACGCCGGCGATGCCCTTTTCGCGGGACAGCGCCGCACGAGCCTGAATGCCCGGCCTGCCCTGGTCCGGCGGAGCCAGTAACGGACCGAACAACGCGAGGCTCTTCACGAGCTCCGGGTGCTTGACGGCCAGATGCTGCGCGACGATGGTGCCCATCGAGTGCGCTACGACGTGCGCCTTCGATACGCCGAGTTCTCCCAGCACGCTCGCCAGGGTATCGACGTAAAGGTCGATGGAAAGCGGTTGGGATGCCAGTGCCGACCGGGCGCTTCCCGGCAACTCAGGCCGGACGACCTTCATACCCTCGAACGCCGACAGCACCGGCGTCCAGTTATTCGATGACCCGCCGAGACCATGAATACAAACCACCGCCTGGCCGTCGCCGTCGACTTCAACGGCGACGTTTCGAATCAGCGCCGTGCTCATTCGCCCACCTCGTTTTCCAGCACGCCGACGTTCTGAATCTCGATGCGGACCACATTGCCCTGTTGCAGGAACTTCGGCGGATTGAAGCCGATGCCGACGCCAGCAGGCGTGCCCGTCGCAATCACATCGCCCGGTTGCAATTCGATGCCAGCCGAAAGCGTTTCGATGAGCGTCGGGATGTCGAAAATTAGTTGCTGGGTGTTCGAGTTCTGACGCAGTTCGCCGTTCACCCAGCATTTCACATCAACGTTCTGGCCGTCGACTTCGTCGGCCGTCACGAGATACGGACCCATCGGGCAGAAGCCGTCGAGCGACTTGCCGATGAACCATTGGCGGTGGAGCTTCTGCAGGTCGCGAGCGGTGAAGTCGTTGATGACCGTGTAGCCGAAGACATAGTCCATCGCATCGGCCTTCTTGATGCCCCGGCCGGCCTTGCCGATGACCACGCCAAGTTCCGCTTCGTAGTCCAGTTGGCTCGTGACGTTCGTGTGGCGCGGAATCTTCACGCCCGGGCCGATGACTGTGCTGGCAGGCTTTGTGAATATGACGGGCGCTTCGGGGGCGTGTTCACCATCTTTGGCGCTGCTGTCGAAACCGGAATTCTGGAATTCCGCCGCGTGCTCGTGATAGTTCTTGCCGACACAGAAGATATTGCGGCGCGGCTGGTCGATGGGGGCCAGCACTTTTGCCTCGCTCAGGGGACGTCCTTCACCGCGCGGTCGGAGGTCGCCCTTGAATTTTGCGAACGACTGGACCAATTGGACCATATCGCCTTCGAACTCCGGGACCAGGGTAGCGATAGGCCAGAACACCGACTTTTCAGCATCGACGAGGGCGAGCGCCTTGGCGCCGTCAAATTCAAGGTTTGCAAGTTTCATGGAGTAACTCCTAATTTGGTCCAATTGGTTGGCGTAGGACGTAATGTAGAACCAAAAAGGAGACCACGCAAGTCATGGTTAACCAAAACATAGCCAATTGGTACCGTAATTTGGTATCATTGCGTCAACGCATTGCGGGGAGCTATAAAAATGAACGAAGTTGAAGCGAAAAGTCCGATACGCGCCGCGGGAGCGAAGGCGCTCGCGGCTTATTTGGTCGATGAGATTGCATCAGGCCGGATGCGGGACGGCTTCAGGCTTCCCGCCGAACGGCAATTGAGCGAACAGTTCGGTGCATCGCGCGGGGCTGTGCGCCGCGTCCTGCAGGAGTTGAAAGACCGCGGTCTGATTACGCAGACGGTCGGCAGCGGCACGTTCGTCCTGGCGGGGGCAGCGGAGTCATTGCCTCCATCCAAAGTCGTGGCCGACGAGCCGCCAGAAACTCAGACGAGTCCAGCGGAGCTGATGGAAGCGCGCCTTCTTATCGAACCACTGATGCCGAAACTTATCGCGCGCAACGCCACGTCATCGGACTTCGCGCGAATGATGGAATGCATTGAGCGCTCGGAGGCTGCCGCGACGGTCGAGGAGTTCGAGCATTGGGACGGCGAGCTGCATCGCACATTCGCTCTCGCGACTCACAACTCGTTTTTCCTGAAGGTGCTTGAGTTGACGAATCGCGTGCGCGAGCAGGGCGAATGGGGTCGTCTCAAGCGCCACTCGCTCACCCCTGAGCGCCGCAAGGAATACGAGGCACAGCACCGGGCGATTGTCGAAGCGCTACGCGACCGCGACGCGGAGCAGGCCGGCCAGATGCTCACCGGACACCTGCGTCAGATTCAGCACAATCTATTCGGCCTATGACGGGTCGCGCGTTGTGATTTGCGCACGTAAGGACCTGTACTGATGCAATCCGATATGCGAAGACGGCTACAGCATCTGGGGCCACGCAATCCTCCAGCAAGCAGACATTCTGCAACCCGAGAAGTACGCGGCGGGTGGCACCATTACCCGAAACAACAGGCTGGTTGACGCATCGGGCGTCCTTGGCCTTTTCGACACAGAAGAGGAAGCACAGTACGCTGGCCTCAGCTGGGCCCGTGCGGGGGTCGACAGCCACGGCTAGACAGGACCGGCGCGAAAGGCTTGGCGTGATAACGCGATGACCGCGGAGCACGAACAGGGGAAGAATCATGTCGTCATTGCCATCGAAGACCATTCTTGCGCGTGCTTCGATTTGTCTAGGCTCAGGTGAACCTTTCCAATTAGGAAATCAAGAACTTATCAGGCGGTTTAGGGAAGTTTTTTTAATTCGTCAACACGTCAGCAGCAGGTCATCCACGCTGCCCCTTGAAATGCGTTGTCGAACGGTCGATGGGCAAGAATATCGGGCGGGAGAGGTGGCGGCAAGAAGCGCCACGCTGGACGCTTCTTGAGAGTGAAGCGATTCTCTACGATCCCTGAAAGATATCGCACGACAGGCCGGGGATGCACGCGGTGTTGTATCGGGTGCGTCCGCTGTCATAGGCTCCCCGCGCCGGTGAGCCGCCATACGACGAATCACCGGTGCTCGGCGCGGCAGTCTGCGACATCGACGATTGATCGGAGGAGGACGGGGTTTGTTGCGTCGTCTGCGAATAGGCGATACCGACGCCCATCGACAGCACGACTGCACTCGCAACTCGAATAAGCCTGGTTCTCATATTGGCGCCTCGTTTATGCACGGGTTACGTTTCGACGCTACCAATGTGCCTTGCACATCGGCAAACGTCCGAATTTGTTATCGCTCGGGAACCCGGAAAGCTGGGCGTGGGCCGGGCGGGAAAGCATCGTAAATGACGGAAGCGGGCGTGTTATGGCGAGCCCGCGTTTTTTGACTGGAATGCCGGTCGAGTCTGTTGGTAGAGGCTGCGTGGCATTATCCGACGCGCGCTGTCGGAAGCACGAATATGTGCGGGGTGACTTTGTGGGTCGGCAACGGGCGAAAGGGGCGTTGCAATGATGATTTATAGACCGGCGCCGCGCGAAAAACCAGAAGATATGCTTTCGACGTGCGTCCAGGCATGCGACGTGCGTCAGAACGAAAGAAGGCTGTAACGGTTCGGCAAGCGTGATGAAGCAAGTGCCCGGCAGTCGCATAAAAGGCGGATTTTATTTTCTGCTGGCCCATACTGTGTGACGCTCCAATTCACTTTGGTTTATTGATTAACGGATCGAGGAGACACCATGTCAACGCCATTTAATCCGCTTACCGACTTCACGAAAATGCTGGAGCAATTCAAATTCCCCGGCGTCGATTCGGCTTCCATTACCGAGTCGACGCGCAAGGACCTGCAGGCACTGACGGAGGCAAATCGGCTCGCCTATGAAGGGATGCAGGCGCTGATCCGCAAGCAAACCGAATTGCTGAACGAAAATGCGCGCGCCATTCAGACCGCGGCGCAGCAAATTCAAGGCGCTACGCCTACCGAAGTGATGGCGAGCCAAAGTGAATTCGTTCAAAAATCGCTGCAAAAGGCCTTCGACAATATGCGCCAGCTCGCGGAAATCGCGCAGCAGTCGCAAACGGCCGCAATCGCGGCAATGACGCGGCGTGCCGAAGAAAACATGCAGGCTTTGAAGACGATTACGCCCTCCAAATAGCCGATTCAGCCGGTAATGTTCAGAACTTTTGTCCATGCCGCCAATTTGCACAGATCGAAAATCGATGCTTGACGCCTGCCGAGACTGCCGTATGATGGCTTCATTGTTGCAATGCAGCAAAAAGCCATTCGATGGTCCGGATTGACCGGTCCAGGGCGAACTCTCACACAGGAGCGGTCAATGTTTCCTTCATTTCCCCAGCAGGCTTCGTCGGGTGCGGCATCGAATTTTCAGCTGTTCGTCAGCGTGTCCAAGCGCTATGCGAGCGGACTCCAGCAACTGGCCGAACTGAACGTGCAGACGATCAAGACGGTTATGGAAGAAAGCACCTCGGTTCTGAAGGCCGGTCCGGTCGTAAAGCCGGGTGAATTCCTGAGCCTGCAACCGAAACTGTTCGCGGCGCTGCCGGAAAAAGCGGCAGCGTATTCGCGCCATTTCCTGAATATCGTCCGCTCGACCGAAACCGACATTCTGAACGAAACGCGCAGCCAGTTCGGCAAGTACGGCTTCAACATGAAGGGCGTGTTCGAAACGGCCGCGCAGCAGAGTGAAGCATTCGCGAAGGGTCCGGTCGCACTTTTGTCGAACGCCGCGAAGGAATCGGCCGATGCCGCCGACGAAACCGCTGCTGTCGTCGTCGATGCGAGCAGCGAAATCGCTCAGAAGCATTGATTGTCCTGTAGCACCGTTGTTTTGGAGCCCGCGTCAGGCGGGCTTTTTATTGCGTTCGTTTTAACTTAGGGAAACCCGATGACCACTTCCGATCCGTTTGCTTCGGCCCAAGACACGTTCTGGTCGCTTCTCGCACTCGGACCGATGGGGCTCACGGCACAATTTTTCGTCGATCCAGAGACGGCTGTGGCAGCTCAGCCGCTTAAGGACGTAGTCCCGGAAGTGGAAGAAGCGGTCGTCCGAATCGAGCCGGCAACTGGCGGAGCCCAATGGCTGAGCCGCCGTTTCGAGCACGACGGCGACACGCTCCCCTTCAAACTCTATATCCCGAGCGGCTACGACGGCCAGCCGCTGCCGCTGATGGTGATGCTTCACGGCGCGCAGCAGCACCCGGACGACTTCGCGGCAGGCACCGGCATGAATGCCGTCGCGGAAGCCGAGGGTTATATCGTCGTGTATCCGGAGCAGTCGGAAGGCGCTAATCTCTTTCGCTGCTGGAACTGGTTCCGTCCGGGCGACCAGACGCGCGAATCGGGCGAGACGGCGATGGTCGCGGCCCTCACGCGCGAAGTGATGGCGATGTGCAACGTCGATGCCGCGCGCGTGTATGTCGCGGGCATGTCCGCGGGCGGCGCGATGGCCGTCAATCTCGCGGTGACGCATCCGGAGCTATATGCGGCCGCCGCGATCCATTCGGGCATGGCGTTCGGCGTCGCCGATGAACCGCTTTCCGCGCTCTGCGCAATGAACGACGGCATGGGCAAGGTGCGTCTGCCGGTGTCGTCGGCGGAGGGAATCCGGGCGCGCGCGGTGCCGCTGATCGTCTTTCACGGCGATGCCGACGATACCGTGCATCCGCGCAACGGCGAGCAGATCGTCGCGATGAGCCGCCTTTTGCTCGGCGATGAAGCAGACGCGCATCCGCCCGCGTTGACGCATCTCGAAAGCGCGGAGAACGGCTACGCGTACACGCGCCACGTGTTTCGCGATCAGGAAAACGTGACGGTCGGCGAGCAGTGGATCGTGCACGGGCTCGGCCACGCGTGGTCCGGCGGCAACCCCGACGGCACGCACACCGACGTTCGCGGGCCGCATGCGACGCGCGAGATCGTGCGGTTCTTTGCGCAATTCGCGCTGGATGCATAGGTCACTCAGGCTTTAGCCAGATCACCATCGATCACGCGCCAGATGCCGCGCGGATTGTCCCGCTTCAACGCTTCCGGCAGCAGGTCGTCCGGAAAGCCCTGATAGCACACCGGCCTCAAGAATCGCTCGATCGACGTCGTGCCGACCGACGTGAAGCGGCTGTCCGACGTCGCCGGGAACGGTCCACCGTGAATCGACGCATTCGACACCTCTTGCGGATGCGCGAACGCATTGATCACGATGCGGCCAGTGCGACGCTCGAGCACCGGCAACAGACGAGCGGCGAGCGCGTGATCGGCCTGGTCGACCTGCATCGTGGCCGAAAGCTGTCCGCGAAACTGCTTCGCGATGGCAACCAATTGCTCGATGTCCTTCGCGCGCACGAGCAACGCTGCCGGTCCAAACACTTCCTCCGATAGCGACGGCTCCTCGAGCATGTGCGCCCCATCGACTTCGAACAGAATCGATTCGCCGTCCCACGCGCCCTGCGCCTTGCCGCCCGCTGCGATTCTCTCCGCCCCCGCGTTGCGCTGCCGCTCCACGTTCTTGCGATACGCCGTCGAGATGCCGGGCGTCAGCATCGTGCGGGCGTGCATTGCTTCTACGCGGGCGATCATCGCCTGCCTGAGTTCGGCGTAGCCGGGACCGTCGATAGCGAGCAGGATCGCGGGCTTCAGACACGCCTGACCGACGGTCACGAGCATGCGTTCGGTGAAGCCGTCGCCGATGTCTCGGCCGCGTGCCGCGAGCGCAGCAGGCAACACGAAGGTCGGATTGACGCTCGTCATTTCGGTGAAGACGGGGATCGGATCGGGACGTTGCTGTGCTCGCCGATACAGGGCCATGCCACCGCCTTCGGAGCCGGTGAAGGTGACGCCCTTGATGAGCGGATGATCGACGAGCGCCTCGCCGATTTCATTGCCGCCGCCACGCAACAGCGAAAACACGCCTTCGTGCAGGCCCGAATCTTCGACGGCCTGCCGGATCACGCGAGCCATCATTTCGGACGCTCCGGGATGCGCGTTGTGCGCCTTCAGTACCACCGGACAGCCCGCCGCCAGCGCCGACGCGGTGTCTCCGCCCGCGACCGAATACGAGATCGGAAAATTGCTCGCGCCGAAGATCGCGACGGGACCGAGCGCGATCTTCTGCATCCGATGATCCATCCGCGCGCGCGGTTGACGCTCCGGCTGAGCGGGATCGATCGTCGCCTGCCGGAAGCGCCCTTGACGCACGACGGCCGCGAACTGGCGAAACTGCGTCGCCGATTTACCGGCTTCGGCTTCGAGCTGCGCGACCGGTAAGCCCGTTTCGAGCGACGCGCGTTGCGCGAGTTCGGGCGCGATGGCGTCGAGGCCATCGGCGATGCGCTCGAGAAACGCGGCGCGTTTGTCGAGCGTCGTGTTGTTGTAGCTGTCAAAGGCGTCGTCGGCGAGTCGTGCTGCGCGGTCGACTTCCGCGACGCCGCCGAATGCGAAGGACGGTTCGATTTCGGCGTTCGTTGCGGGGTTCAGTGCTTTCATGCTGCCGGCGGTCGCGCTCAATTCATGCGCGCCGATCAGCAGGTTGCCAGTGAGCTTCACGACGGTTCTCCTTGCGAAACGGGCAGCGCCGCGATCAACTCTTGCGTCGTGAGGATTTCGTGCGCGAAAGTCGGGCCATTCAGCTTGTGCGCCGCATGCATCATCTCCGCGGTGAAGGCGGCCGTTGCATCGCGCACAAGCGTGACGTGATAGCCAAGTTCCATCGCAAAGCGCGAGGTGGATTCGATGCACGTATTCGCGAGCAAGCCGACGACGATTACATGTGTGATGCCCTGCTGTTTCAACTGGAAGTCGAGATCGGTGTTGGCGAATCCACTTTGCGCCCAATGTTCGTGGACGATGATGTCGTTGTCCTGCGGCACGAAGTCGGGATGCCATTCGCCGCCCCATGTGCCCTTTTCGAACGTGTGACGTTGCTGGACAAGACGTTGGGTCGGGTTGGGATGGTCCCAGTTGTCGTAATCGCCGGGTTGCCAGCGGCGATGCGGGACGTACACGACCTGTATCCCCGCCTTGCGCGCGGCAGCGACGGTCGAACGGAGGTTCTCGAGCAGCCTGACGTTCGTCGCGATCTCCTTGATCATCGGGAATATCTTTCCGCCTTCCGACAGAAAATCGTTGTACGGGTCGACGAGTAACAGGCCGGTGCGCTCCGCACGGTAGTTGGTGGAATCGGGCATTTCGGTTCTCCAGTAGAGGCTTTGATACGAAGATTTCGCGACGCTTCGCGCATCGGTTGCGCTGGTCGCAGCATACGACTATGAAAAACATAGTGTCAAGATTGTTTGCGCTGTTCCGTACGATTCGGGTACGCGTTGCCGTCCGGGAATCGTGCTACTATGAAATTGAGAGTGACTTGGGGAGAATGAATCGTGGCACGAGTTTCGGAGAAGGCCAGCACGGTGTGTCCAGTTGCGCGGTCGCTGGATATCGTCGGCGATCGATGGTCTGTTCTGGTCTTAAGGGAACTGTTCATGGGCGCGACGCGCTTCGAGGAAATCCAGATTCAGACCGAAGCAACGCCGCAGATGCTCGCTACACGCTTAAAATCGCTGGAAGCGGACGCGATGATCGAACGTCATCCGTACAGCGAGAAGCCGCTGCGGTATGAATATCGTCTGACGGAGAAGGGGCGGTCGTTTTATCCCGTCGTTCACGCACTACGCGCATGGGGCGAGACCTGGTGCAAGGAGAAGCGCGAGAAGGTCGCCGTGCGTTTCGTGCATCGTGAATGTGGACACGATGTGGGGCTAGGGAACGTTTGCGCGCATTGCGGCGTTCCAGTCGAACGGAAGGATCTGGATGCGACCATGAGCAGTCGGTTCGCGAAGGAACGGGAACAACGGCGCGCGGTGTTCAAGGGGAAGTAGCAGCTTGCATCGCGCGATCGCGGCACGAAGCTCGCGCTGATCAATTTGACTTCCGCGAAATCTCTGACTAAAGTCAGAGATATGAACGCGCATCCCATCCAGCAGGTTCGAAGTTTCAATCGGACGGTCGCCGAAGGCATCGGCGCGCTCGACGAGCGTTTCCTCGGCCGCGCCCGTCCAATGGGCGAATCGCGCCTGCTTTGGGAAATCGGAATCGATGGCGTCGAAGTCCGTGCGCTTCGAACTCGACTCGGTCTCGACTCGGGTTACATCAGCCGCACGCTGCGCGCATTGGAAAAGCAGGGATTCGTCGTGGTAGAAACATGCGACGACGACCGTCGTGTGCGCAAAGCACGCCTCACCAAGGCTGGCCTCGCAGAACGCGCCGAGCTGGACCGCCGATCGGATTCGGTCGCCTCGCACATTCTCGAATCGCTTAACGAGCAGCAACGCGCGACGCTCGTCGCGGCGATGGCCGAAGTCGAGCGCTTGCTGCAACCGTCGCTCGTGCGCATGGAGATCGAAGACCCGACGAGCGACGACGCGCGCGCATGCTTCGACAAATACTTCGCCGAACTCGATAGGCGTTTTGAAACTGGCTTCGATCCGGCGTTGAGCCTTTCCGCAGATGCACAGGACCTGACGCCCCCCGCCGGGGAACTGATCGTCGCGCGACTGCGCGGCAGCGTTGCAGGCTGTGTGGCGCTCAAGTTTCACAAGAAGGCGCCGGCTGAATTGAAGCGCATGTGGGTGAGCTCGTCCGCACGCGGGCTCGGCATCGCGCGGCAATTGCTGGCCGAAGCCGAGCGGCATGCGCAGAAGGCAGGCGCCCGCGCGATTCGCCTTGAAACGAACCGGGGTTTGACCGAGGCAATCAACCTGTATCGACGCTCGGGATATATTGAGGTCGACGCATTCAACGACGAACCATACGCGCATCACTGGTTCGAAAAAAAACTCTAAACACTCTATGCTCCCAATTGCCGACCGATGGTTCGAACTGAAACGCATCAGCGATGAAATCACCTTGCTGTGGGAGCCGCACGTCGTGCCGCTCATGCGCTGCAATATCTGGCATGTACGCGGCCGCGACCGCGACTTGATGATCGACACCGGCATGGGCATCGCGAGCCTTCGCGACGCCGCGCGGCACCTGCTGCAAAAAGACGTGACTGCCGTCGCGACGCATACGCACTCCGACCACGTCGGCGGACATCACGAGTTCGAGCACACGCTGGTCCACGAACTGGAGGCGGAGAACCTGCGCTCGCCGCGAGAGCGCGGAACGCTGCTGGCATCGGTATTGGGCGAGGCGGCGATTCGCCGATACAGCGCATTCGGTTACCCGTTCGACGGTGACTTGATCACGGCGCTTCCGCATGCCGAGTACCAGATGTCGGAGTACCACTTGCGTGGCGCGTCCGTGACGAAAACCGTCACCGAAGGCGATGTGGTCGATCTCGGCGACCGGCATTTCGAGGTGTTGCATCTGCCGGGGCACTCGCCAGGAAGCATCGGGCTTTGGGAAGCGGCCAGCGGCACGCTATTTTCAGGCGACGCGATCTATGATGGTCCGCTGCTCGACGAGATCAAAGGCGCCGATATCCCGACTTACGTGCGCACGATGAAGCGTCTGCGCGAATTGCCTGTGCGCGTCGTTCACGCGGGACATGACACGAGCTTCGGCCGGGAACGGCTCGTCACGCTGATCGATGCGTATCTCGCGAAGCGAACGTAATCATTTTTTCCGGCTACGCCGGCGTGGCTTAGGCTCGACGCCTATGCGCCCGTCGCGCGCCAGTACGAGCGCCGTCATCCTCTCTGCGACGGCTTCAAACTCCGGATCGTCCTGCGGCACGTAAAGCCATTTGCCAAGCACCGGATGCGGCCGCAACGCAGGTATCTCTTCGATAAGCGCCGCGTGGCGCTCTTGCGACGTGCACACCAGCAAGCCATTCCACGGCTTGTCCCGATCGGCTGCGACGAGACAGAGCAGGCCATCGACATACGCGGCGTCGCAGCCGAACATCCTCTTTCGAATGTAGGTGGCATCGCGCTCGAACGGCTCGAAGATCCAGACGAGCGAGTTGCGGACGGTCGATGGCATCGTCTTAGAGAGACGTTGTTCCAGCGTCGATTTCTTCGAAGCGCTTCCACTTGTAGACTACGGCCGACAGCACCCAACAGACGACGAACACCCCCACGATCGCATAGCCGATCAACCCGAAGTTCTCATTCAGCCGCGCGACAGAGTCCCAGAACCAGCCGCTCATCCGCAGCTTGTCGCCGAGCAGGCCAAGCCCTTCGATACTACCGACCAGCAAGGCGACGATCACGGAAATCGTCGTGATCGTGATGTTGTAGTAGAGCTTGCGGATCGGCTTGACGAACGCCCAGCCGTATGCGCCGAGCATGAGAATGCTGTCCGTCGTATCGATCAGCGTCATGCCTGCTGTGAAGAGCACCGGGAAGACGAGGATCGACCAGATCGGCATGCCCTGCGCGGCACCTGCGGCCGAAAGCCCGAGCAGCCCGACTTCGGTCGCCGTGTCGAATCCGAGGCCGAACAGGAAGCCGAGGAAGTACATGTGCCAGCTCTTGGTGATCAGGCGAAAGAGCGGGCGGAAGAGGCGCGCGAGAAATCCGCGATCGGCGAGCAGCAGGTCGAAGTCTTCATCGTTATATGGCTCACCGCGCCGAACGCGACGAAACGCACGGATGATGGAGCGCAGAATCACGAGGTTCATCAGCGCGATCGCGAAGAGGAAAAACGTCGACACGAGCGTGCCGATCAATCCGCCGATCTCCTTGAAGCCAGCCATCCTGCTTTGCAAGGCCATAGCAGTCGCAGCGATGCCGACCGATGCGAGCACGACGATCGTCGAATGGCCGAGCGAGAACATCAGCCCGACCGTGATCGGACGCTTGCCTTCCTGCATCAGCTTTCGCGTGACGTTGTCGATCGCCGCGATGTGATCCGCGTCGACCGCGTGGCGCAGCCCAAGCGAATACGCAAGCAGGCTGGTGCCCATCAGCAGCGGATAGTCGTGGAACGCGACGAATGCCCAGATCCAGGCGGCAACATTGAACGCGACGAGAAGCGCATAGACCGTGACGACCTTCTGACGCAACTGCCCGTTGTCATCGCCGAATATTGCCCGGATGAAGTTTGTCATGTGCTTTTTGTAAGGTCGATGGTTGGCTCGTATCCGCTTCGCGTCAAATGATACCTTTACAAAAATAGCTCATACCCGATCAGGCTCCGTCCAAGGAAACCGCCATGCAGCGAATCACGATAACAATTGACGAGGAACTGCTTGCGACGGTCTACGCGAAGCATCATCAAGGCTAAGACGCTTCGCAGCACGATCACTTTCACGCCTGGACCGCGCTATCGATAGTCACGTCCACCCTTCCAGCCGCAACGTCGAGCGCACGAGCCGCTGCTCCTCCTGCTCGATCTCCGCGAAGTTCTCGCGCACGCTCTTGATGTGCTGGCTAGCCGCGCGCCGCGCCTGCTCGGGCAGCTTGCCGGTCACCGCGTTATAGAGCCGCGCATGCTGACGATCGATTGCGCGTTTTTGCGCCTCGCGGTGATAGAGATTGTTCACGGACGCGAACACCGAGCTCAGCATCAAATCGTTGAGCGTGGCGAGCGTATGCACGAGCACTGGATTGTGTGACGCCTCGGAAATCGCGAGATGGAACGCGTGGTCGAGCCGCGCGTGCGTCGAGGCGTCCGTGTCCCGCGAGTTCGCCGCCACCATCTCTTCATAGCGCCGCGTAATGAGGATGTAGTCGGCGGGCGTGCCGCGCAACGCCGCGAGCCGCGCCGATTCCGCCTCGATCATCTCGCGCACCTCCAGCAGATCGTAGAGCGTGCGCGGCTGCGAGCCGAGCAGATGCATCATCGGCGCCTGCGCGGGTTCGGCGCTCAGTTTCGCGACGAACGATCCCTTTCCCTGCGACGTCTCGATCAGGCCGCGGGCCCGCAAGATCTTCAGCCCTTCGCGCAGCGCCGTGCGCGACACGCCGAGCTTTTCCGTCAGCCGCCGCTCCGACGGCAGCGTCTGCCCCTGCTTAAGCACGCCGTCGACGATCAGTCGTTCGATTCTCTCGACGACCACGTCCGCGAGCTGGCGTTTGGCTTCGGGTTGGGTCTCTTTCATCGCGCCTCCCACTGGTATGACCACCTTCCTAGGGTAGCACGCCGCGACTCACATTTTCCGCCAAACGCTATACCAGCAAGGGAAGCACTGGTTCTGATTTAAGAGAACGCATGGCAGAAAGTGGTACGACCAGTGTGAAACCGTTCGACAGGGCAGTGGCAAGCCGCAAGAATCGGTTCAAACAAGGCGTTTATCGAGCGCCAACATTGGAGACGACACCCCATGACCTACGCCTACGACGAGGCGCTCGACGGCCCCTTGCGCGATCACGACAAAGCCGCGATCGTGCGCGACCTCACGACGCTTCTCCCCGACCTCCAGCTCCTCCACTCGAAAGAAGACCTGCGCCCCTTCGAATGCGACGGCCTCTCCGCGTACCGCATCACGCCGATGCTGGTCGCGCTGCCGGGCACCGTCGATGAAGTCGTCGCGCTCATGAAGTACGCGTCAGCGCATCACATACCGGTGGTCGCGCGCGGCGCGGGTACGGGTCTGTCAGGCGGCGCGTTGCCGCTCGAAAAAGGCATCCTGCTCGTGATGGCGCGCTTCAATCGCATCGTCGAACTCGATCCTGAGGCCTGCACCGCGCGTGTGCAGCCCGGCGTGCGCAACCTCGCGATCTCGCAGGCCGCAGCACCCCACGGTCTCTACTACGCGCCCGATCCATCGTCGCAAATCGCGTGCTCGATCGGCGGCAACGTGGCCGAAAACGCGGGCGGCGTGCATTGCCTCAAATACGGGCTGACGGTCCACAACATCCTGAAGGTCGAGGTCGTGACGATCGACGGCGAGCGCCTCACGCTCGGCTCCGAAGCGCTGGATTCGCCTGGCTTCGACCTGCTCGCGCTCTTTACCGGATCGGAGGGGATGCTCGGCATCGTGGTCGAGGTCACGGTCAAGCTGCTGACCAAGCCGCAGAGCGCGAAGGTGCTGCTCGCGAGCTTCGACGACGTCGAGAAAGCCGGCGATTCGGTCGCGAAGATCATCGCGGCGGGCGTGATTCCCGGCGGGCTCGAAATGATGGACAACCTCTCGATCCGTGCGGCGGAGGACTTCATCCACGCGGGCTATCCCGTCGATGCCGAAGCGCTGCTGCTCTGCGAAGTCGATGGCGCGGAGTCAGACGTGCAGGAGGATTGCGAGCGCGTCGAGGCGCTCTTGCGCGCGGCGGGCGCGACCGACATCCGGCTCGCGGCGAACGAAGCCGAGCGCCAGCGCTTCTGGGCCGGCCGCAAGAACGCGTTTCCGGCGGTCGGCCGCATCTCGCCGGACTACTACTGCATGGACGGCACGATCCCGCGCCGCGAACTCTCGCGCGTGTTGCGCGGTATCGCGGAGCTGTCGGAACAATATGGGCTGCGCGTCGCGAACGTGTTCCATGCGGGCGACGGCAACATGCACCCGCTAATCCTCTTCGATGCCAATGCCCCCGGCGAGATGGAACGCGCCGAAGCGATCGGCGCGCGCATCCTGGAACTGTGCGTCGCGGTCGGCGGCAGCATCACGGGCGAACATGGCGTGGGGCGCGAGAAGATCAACCAGATGTGCGCGCAGTTCAACAGCGACGAACTGACGTTCTTCCACGCGGTGAAAGCCGCGTTCGACCCGGACGGCCTCCTCAACCCCGGCAAGAACGTGCCGACGCTGCACCGCTGTGCCGAATTCGGCTCGATGCACGTGCATCACGGCGCATTGCCCTTTCCCGAACTGGAGCGCTTCTGATGCGACGTGACCTGATCTCCATCGACGACAGCGCGCGCCTCGTCGAACACGTTCGCGAAGCGCTCGCGGACAAAAGGCCGCTGCGCATCCGCGGCAGCGACAGCAAGGCGTTTCTCGGACGGCCGGTCGCCGCCGACGAGATCGACACGCGTTCGCATCGCGGCATCGTGAGCTACGAGCCGAGTGAGCTCGTCATTACAGCGCGCGCCGGCACGCCGCTCGCCGAGATCAACGCGATCCTCGACGACGCTGGCCAGATGCTGCCCTGCGAGCCGCCAGCCTTCGGCGGCGAAGCGACGGTCGGCGGCGCGGTCGCGAGCGGTTTGTCGGGTCCGCGCCGTCCCTGGGCGGGATCAGTGCGCGACTTCATCCTCGGCTGCCGCGTGATCACGGGCGAAGCGAAGCATCTGCGCTTCGGCGGGCAGGTGATGAAAAACGTCGCGGGGTACGACGTGTCGCGGCTGATCGGCGGGAGCTTCGGCTGTCTCGGGCTGATCACGGAAGTGTCGCTGAAGGTGCTGCCGAAGCCGCGCGAGTCGCGCTGCCTCGCGCTCCATATCGACGCCGATGAGGCGATGCGCGAGCTGTCCGCGTGGCGCAAGTCGGCGTTGCCGGTCACGGGCGCCTGCCATCTCGACGGCCGTTTGCACGTACGGCTCGAAGGCGGCGCGGGATCGGTGCGCGCGGCGCTCGAACGCATCGGCGGCGAAGCGATCGATGCGCGCTTCTGGGCGTCGCTGCGCGAACAGCGCCTGCCATTCTTCGACGACCCGCGTCCGCTCTGGCGCCTCTCCCTGCCGAACGATACGCCGCTCGTCGATTTGCCGGGCGCGGCTCTGCTCGACTGGGCTGGCGCGCAGCGCTGGCTCAAGAGCGACGCGCCCGCCGCGACGATTCGCCAGATCGCGAGCGCGCACGGTGGCCACGCGACGTGCTTTACGCGAACGCCGGGCATCGAGCCGTTTCACCCGATCCCCGCGCCGCTGATGCGCTATCACCGGCAACTGAAGGCGCGTCTCGATCCGCAGGGCATTTTCAATCCCGGGCGCATGTACGCCGACTACTGACGCGAGACCGAGAGGCGACCGATCATGCAAACCAATCTCAGCGACGAAGCCAAACTGCTGCCGCGCGCAAAGGAAGCGGAGGACATCCTGCGCTCGTGCGTGCACTGCGGCTTCTGCAATGCGACCTGCCCGACGTATCAACTGCTCGGCAACGAACTCGACGGCCCGCGCGGACGCATCTATCTCATCAAGCAGATGCTCGAAGGCGAGCCCGTCACCGACAAGACGCAACTCCACCTCGACCGGTGCCTGACGTGCCGCAACTGCGAGACGACGTGTCCGTCGGGCGTGACGTATCACGCGCTGCTCGACATCGGGCGGGAGATGCTGGAGCGGCGCGTCGCGCGGCCCGCCGCTGAGCGTGCGCTGCGCGCCGGGCTGCGCCACGTCATTCCGCGCGCGAAGACGTTCGGTGCGCTGCTGAAAGTCGGGCGGATGATGCGGCCGGTCTTGCCCGCCGCGCTCGGCGACAAGATTCCGCATGAAGCGGCCGCAGCCGGCCAGCGACCAGTCAAGCGGCATGCGCGGAAGATGTTGATGCTTGAAGGCTGCGCGCAGCGCTCGCTCTCGCCGAATACGAATGCGGCCGCCGCGCGCGTGCTCGACCGCTTCGGCATCAGCATCGAAGGCGCGCCCGAGGCGGGCTGCTGCGGCGCGACCGACTATCACCTGAACGCACAGGACGCGGGGCTCGAACGCGCTCGCCGCAACATCGACGCATGGTGGCCGAAGATCGACGCGGGCGCCGAAGCGATCATCCAGACGGCGAGCGGCTGCGGCGCGTTCGTCAAGGAATACGGCCACTTGCTGTGCGACGATCCGCTCTATGCCGTCAAGGCGCGCCGCGTGAGCGAATTGACGCGCGATCTCGGCGAAGTGCTTGCAGCGCTACCGCTCGAACAGTTGAGCATCGAAGCGGATCAGCGTGTCGCGTTTCATTGCCCGTGCACGCTGCAGCACGCGCAGAAGCTCGGCGGTTCGGTGGAAGGCGTGCTCGGCCGGCTCGGATTCGATCTCGCGCCCGTGCCTGATGCGCACCTGTGCTGCGGATCGGCCGGCACGTATTCGTTCACGCAGCCCGAACTCGCTCGCAGGCTTCGCGACAACAAGCTCGACGCGCTCGAAAGCGGCAAGCCCGACGTCATCGCGACGGCCAACATCGGCTGTCAGACGCACCTCGGCGCGGGCGGACGCACAGCGGTGCGCCACTGGATCGAGATCGTCGACGAAGCGATCGCTTGAGGCGCGTCTTCAGATTTTTTGAATCACCCGAGCATTTTTAGATCGCCCGCACGGCCACGAGCCGCGCACGGGCGGCCCCTTTTCGTATCATCCGAAGAGACTGGAGACATATGGACATCCTCGCCAAAACCACCGACACCGTCTTCGACCGCGCCACCGTCGAAGCCCGCGCCTACTCGAAAGCCACCTGGCGCCTGTTGCCGTTTCTATTCATCTGCTACGTCGCGGCTTATCTGGATCGCGTGAACGTCGGATTCGCCAAGCTGCAGATGCTGAACGACCTCAAGTTCAGCGAGACCGTGTACGGCCTCGGCGCAGGCATCTTCTTCATCGGCTATTTCCTGTTCGAGGTGCCGAGCAACATCATCATGCATCGCGTGGGCGCACGAGTGTGGATCGCGCGGATCATGATCACGTGGGCGATCATTTCGGCGGCGGCGCTGTTCGTCAAGACGCCGATTGCGTTCTACGTCATGCGCTTTCTGCTCGGCGTGGCGGAGGCGGGCTTCTTTCCCGGCATCGTGCTTTATCTGACCTACTGGTTCCCCGCCGAGCGGCGCTCACGCATGAACGCGCTCTTCATGATGGGCATTCCGATCGCGGGCGTGGTCGGCGGGCCGCTCTCCGGCTGGATCATGAACGCGTTCCAGGGCGTGGGCGGCTGGTCGAACTGGCAGTGGCTCTTCTTGCTCGAGGCGATTCCGTCGGCGATTCTGGGCGTCGTGACGCTTTTCTGCCTGCCGAACGGCATCCGCGCGGCGCGCTGGCTCACCGATGACGAGAAGCAAGTGCTCGAAGCGAACATCGAACGCGACAGCGCCGGCAAGACGCACGGGTCGCTCGCGGGCGTCTTCACGGATGCGCGCATCTGGCGCATGGCTGCCATCTACTTCTGCTGCATGATGGGCCTGTACGGCATCAGCTTTTACCTGCCGACGCTCGTGAAAGCGACCGGCGTGAAGAGCGCGCTCGACGTCGGCCTTCTCAGCGCGATTCCGTATGCGTGCGCGGTCGCGAGCATGTTCCTCGTGGCGCGCAGCGCGGATCGCACCGGCGAGCGGCGCTGGCACTTCGCGATTCCGGCGGTGCTCGCGGGCGCCGGTCTCTTCGCCAGCACGCAACTCACCGGCAACATCCCGCTCGCGATGATCGCGTTGACGGTCGGCACGGCCGGCATGCTCGCGACGATGCCGGTCTTCTGGACCTATCCGAGCGCGATCGTCGCGGGCGGCTCGGCGGCGGCGGCCATCGGCATGATCAATTCGATCGGCAATCTGGCAGGGTTCGTGAGCGCGTCGATCATCGGCTGGATGAAGGACGTGACGCACAGCACGAATGCGGGGATCTACTGCGTGGCGGGCGCACTCGTGCTAGGCGCGGTGCTCGCGCTGCGTCATCCGCGGCAGACGGTGAATCGCTGAGAGAGGCTGCTCCGCCGGCCCGACGTCTCTAACGGGCGTCACGCGCTGGGTGCGGCGCGTCCGAGTCGATGCCCGCGGCGGCCCAGGTTTCGAGCGCATGCTTCAGCACCGGCCATTCGAAGGGCTTGTGCAAATAGCCATCGAACGACGGGAAGTCGTCGTCGTGCAAATCGGTTCGCCCCGTCACCGCGATCATGCACGCGTCCTGCGAGGCGCCTTCGTCGCGAAGGCGTTCGCAGGCGTGTCTGCCGTCGCCGTCGGGAAGGCCGACGTCGCACAGGATCACGTCGAAGCGAGTGGTGGTCGCGTACTCCGTCGCCGTCTTGCAGTCGTAGGCCACCTCGACGGAGTGTCCCAATTCGGCCGCGAGCGCCGCCAAACTGTCTGCTGAATCGCGAACATCGTCGATAACCAGGATCTTCATGTGAGCTCCACCGTCCCTAACTCAGCAGCGCGCGGCGCGCACTTCTTACCAGCCAAGCAAGCTCAATGCCATACAGCGGCACGCGCTGCGACAAGGCTGCGAAGTTTCGCCAACGCAAAACCAGCCTGTATTAGTTCCCCGGAGAGTAGCTTTGCGCATGCGCTCCGGGGCCCGCACATTGATGCGACGAATTTGCAGCGTCGCATCGAGGCGCGCGCAAATCCTCAAGGTAATCGCGCCGCTGTCGTTAAACGGTTGTCCGGGCGTTCTCGCCCGTTCCACCCAGCAGGCGCACCGCCGCCGCTGCCGTGCAATTCGCGGTGCGATCCCAACCATCCATGTTTTCGACGATAAAAGGCCGGCTGGCACTGGCCATGACGTTTCTGAGCGCGCTTTTGATAGCGATCGGCACCATCGGCCTGATCGGCATGAGCCAGTCCAATGCCACGAGCCATGAACTTTTCACCAACCAGATGCCGAGCGCCGTGTCGGTTGGAAACGCCGAGATGTTCATGGCGCGCGAGCGCCTGAGCTTCGACCGCGCCGCGCTGAACGCGGGCACGCCGGCCGCCGAAGACGCGATCGGACGCGGCGCGCTGATGCGCAAGACCTCCGACGACGCCTGGACGACCTACTCGGCGTTGCCGGTAGAGCCGGGCGAGAAGCCCCTGGCCGACGCTTTCAACAGCCAGCGGCTCGCGCTGCAAAAGCTGCTGGATGCCAGCTACGCCGACATTCGCGCCAACGATCACGACAGAATTCTCAAGGGCGCCAACGAAATGCAGGCGCTTTTCACGGAGTTCGCAAAGTCGGGCGTCGAATTGCGCAAGTTCCAGTTCGAATCAGCGAAGACGGCGTATGAAGAAGGCGAGGCGAAGTTCAACCGGTTCCGCACGCTGAGCATCGCCGCGATCCTGCTGGGCGTGGCGGCCGCCGCTTATTCGTGGGTGTCGCTGCGCCGCAAAATCGCGCGGCCGCTTGACGCAGCGCTCGCGCAGTTCGATGCCATCGCGGCCGGCGATCTGCGAACCGAAGTCGTCGTGACGTCGAACGACGAAATGGGCCAACTGCTGCGCGGCCTTACGAAAATGCAGACAAGCCTCATCACGACCGTGCGCACGGTGCGCTCGGGCAGCGAATCGATCGCCTCGGCGACGAAGGAAATCGCGGCGGGCAATATCGATTTGTCGTCGCG
>NZ_FCOL02000011.1 GCF_001544515.1 Caballeronia terrestris | reverse complement strand
CCGCAAAAGCAGCAACAGGCGATCCTCGCGGTATCGCTCGATCAGGCAAAGCTCGAAGCGATGCCGGTCAATGAATATGTCGATCTGTACGTGATCTAGTCGTAACCAGCAAAGGGCGCACGGCGTGCGCCCTTTTCAAACGCTCAACGCCGCACCCAGTCCGTCCACAGGACGACCAGAATCGTCATCAGCGCGGGCCCGATGAAAAGCCCGAGTAGCCCGAACGTCTCCGCCCCGCCGAGGATCCCGAACAGCACGAGCAAAAACGGCAACCGCGCCGATCCGCCGATCAGCACCGGCCGCACGAAGTGCTCGGCGACGAACACCACGACCAGCCCGAACGCCGCGACGCAGATCGCCGCCACCATCGAGCCTTGCGCCAGCAGCCACAACGCCGAGCCGAGGAACACGATCGGCGCGCAGAACGGCAACATCGCGGCGATCGCGGTCAGCATGCCGAGCAGGGTCGCATGCGGCACGCCAGCGATCGCGTACGCGACGCCGAGCAGCGCGCCTTCGCCCAGCCCCACCACGACGAGTCCCACCACCGTGCTGCGAACCGAATCGGCCATGCGCCGCGCGACCATCGCGCCCTCGCCGCCGAACGCGCGCCGCGACGCCGCGAACAACTGCTCGCCCAGCCGCGAGCCCGCCTGGAAGATGAAGAACAGCGCGACGAGCATAAAGCCGAAGATGATCAGGGCATGCGCGACGCGCCCGCCGAAGTGACGCGTCATCGCGACCAGGTTGGCGCCGTGCAGCTTCTGCACCGCCGGCGACGACCGGAGCGGCATCGCGAGATTGTCCGTCCACCACTTCGCGATCTGCCGCGCACCGGCGGGCAACTGGTTGACCCAGTCGGGCATCGGAATGCCGGTGCGCAGCACTTCCTGGAACCAGTGCAGCACGTCGCCGGCTTCGCGACCGGCCTCCGTCGCAACGGCCACGAAGGGCAACACGAACAGAAGGCCGATCGCGGCCGTCAGTACGAACGCGAGCACCGTGTGGTGCTTGCCGAGCCACGGACGCCGCTCGAGCCAGCCGAACGCGGGCCACAGCGCGATGGCGATCACCGCGGCCCAGACGACGGCCGGGATGAACGTGCGCACCGTCCACAAGGCGACGGCAACCAGCACCGCATAAAGCACCGCCGTTGACGCCCGTTGCAGCCGCTTTTTGCGGGCGTCTTCTTCGTCTTCGGAGGGAATCGATTCGTGCTGGATCATTGGAATAGGGTAAGGGATGGCTCGTGCATTGTATGTCGGGGCCGTTTCGACAGCCTTTCGCCCGGAATATCGTTCTTTACAATTCGATCGGTCGCGTTCCTTATAATCGAACGACCTTCTCTCTGGCATCCGCTCTACGAATTGCAGTGAAAGTCATCCAATCGATTTACAGCGTCTGCGCCATCGCCCTTCTCGTCACCGGCTGCTCGTCGGGGCTCGATCGATCGCGGGAAGAAGCGGACAACGCCCGGGCCGGCGTCGTCGTGAGCGTGGCCAAAAGCGGCGTCGAGATGCGCATGCTCGAAGCAACGCTCTTCGATAGCGACGAAACCGCCGTGCGCCCCGACAGCGTCGCCATCCTCGATCGCACCGCGGTGCTGCTCAAGCGCAGCACACGGCCGATCCTGATCGAAGGCCACACCGACAACGAAGGAACGCGCGTCTACAACGACGCGCTCTCGCTGATGCGCGCCGAGGCGATCGCCAATGCGCTTATCGCACGCGGCGTGCCTGCCGCGCGCATCCGGACGAAGGGAATGGCGTATCTGCAGCCCATCGCGAGCAACAATACGCCTGAGGGACGCGCGCAGAACCGGCGCGTGGAGATTTTCGTGAGGTCCGAGAGCGCCGATACGCTGCTCGGACCGAAACCGCTCAGGCTCGACTGGCTTCCATGGTGAGCAACTGCGCACCGTCGGCGACCTGATCGCCGACGCTGAACAGGATTTCGCCGACCGTGCCGGTCGTCGGAGCCACGATCGTGTGCTCCATTTTCATCGCCTCCATTACGAGCAGAGGTGCGCCCTTCTCCACCGATGCCCCCGTTTCCACCAGCACCGCGATGATCTTGCCGGGCATCGGCGCGGTGAGGCGCCCTTCGTGCTCGGCGTCGGCTGCGTGCGCCATCAGGTTCTGCCACTCGAACGCAAGCGATGCGCCCTGGTAGAACACGTGGAAAACGTCGCCGTCGATAAAGACGCGGCCCTTGATGAGCGTCTCGTCGAGCAGCACCGAGAACGTATGCGGTTCGTCCGCATGCGACCAGTCAAAGCGCACCGTTTCTCCGAGCAACTCGAGGCGTTTGCCGTGCGCGTTGCCCTGTGTCGAATCGCGCGTGAAGACGGCCTGCAGGGTTTCGTCCGTATCGATTGCGTGCCAGTTCAGGTCCTGCGCGTAACCGCCCGCCATGCGCCAGTGCGAGAGCGCATCCCACGGCGAATTGCCGTGCGCCTCGCCGCCTTCGCGCGTGAGGAGCGCGGCGCAAGCGAGAGCCAGCGCCTGCTTTTGCGGCACGGACGAGGGGGCGAAAAGCGTGTCGTGATGACGCTCGATCAGGCCGGTGTCGAGATCGCCCTGCGAAAACGGCTCGCTCGCAACTATCCGCTGCAAAAACTCGACGTTCGTATGCGGCCCGACCACTTCGCATTCGCGCAAAGCACGCGCCATGCGCGAAAGCGCATCGGCGCGATCGCGGCCATGGACGATCAGCTTCGCGATCATCGGATCGTAGAACGGCGTGATGGTATCGCCTTCGCGCACGCCGCTGTCGATGCGCACGTTACCTTCGATCGTGAACTCCACCGCCTGCGGCATGCGCAGATGCTTGAGCGTGCCGGTCGAAGGCAAAAACCCGCGCGACGGATTTTCCGCGTAGATGCGCGCTTCGATCGCGTGGCCTTCGACCTTGAGCTCCTGCTGAGTCAGAGGCAGCGGTTCGCCCGCTGCAACCTTGAGCTGCCATTCGACCAGATCGAGGCGCGTGACCATCTCCGTCACCGGGTGCTCGACTTGCAGGCGTGTGTTCATCTCCATGAAGTAGAACTGGCCGTCGTGCGTCATGATGAACTCGACGGTGCCCGCGCCCACGTAATTCACCGCGCGCGCGGCCGCGACCGCCGCTTCGCCCATCGCGCGACGCACTTCAGCGGTCAAGCCCGGCGCGGGCGCTTCTTCGAGCACCTTCTGATGCCGACGCTGTACCGAGCAATCGCGATCGAAGAGATAGACAGCGCCGCCGTGCTTGTCGGCGAAGACTTGCACTTCGACGTGGCGCGGACGGAGTAGATACTTTTCGATCAACACGCGATCGTTGCCGAAACTCGACGCCGCTTCACGTTTGCACGAGACGAGCGCAGCCGCGAAGTCCGCGCTCTTCTCGACGACGCGCATTCCCTTGCCGCCGCCGCCCGCGCTTGCTTTCAGCAGCACCGGATAGCCGATGCGGTCCGCTTCCTTCTGCAACAGCGCGGGGTCTTGATCGTCGCCGTGATAGCCGGGGACCAATGGCACCGAGGCCGATTGCATCAACGCCTTGGCGGCCGCCTTCGAACCCATCGCGGAGATCGCCTCGACGGGCGGTCCGATGAACGCGAGCCCCGCTCTATCGCAAGCGCGCGCGAAGTCTTCGTTTTCCGACAGGAAGCCGTAGCCCGGGTGAATCGCCTGCGCGCCCGTTTTCAGCGCGGCATCGATGATGCGTTCGATGCGTAGATAGCTCTCCCCCGCCGCCGACCCGCCGACGTGCACCGCTTCATCGCATACGGCGACGTGCTTCGCCTTCGCATCGGCATCGGAGTAGACGGCGACGCTGCCGACGCCCAGGCGCCTTGCCGTCGCGGCCACACGACACGCGATCTCGCCGCGGTTCGCAATTAGTATTTTGTTGAACATGGCAATTACATCCTGAACACGCCGAAGCGCGTGTCTTCAATGGGCGCGTTCATCGACGCGGCGAGTCCAAGGCCAAGCACGTCGCGCGTCTGCGCGGGGTCGATCACGCCGTCGTCCCAGAGGCGCGCGCTTGCGTAGTACGGATGGCCCTGGACCTCGTACTGCTCGCGGATCGGCGCCTTGAACGCCTCCTCGTCCTCCTTCGACCAGCTTCCGCCCTTGCCTTCGATGCCGTCACGCCGCACCGTCGCCAAGACCGAGGCCGCCTGCTCGCCGCCCATCACCGAGATGCGCGCGTTCGGCCACATCCACAGGAAGCGCGGCGAGTACGCGCGGCCGCACATGCCATAGTTGCCCGCGCCGAACGAGCCGCCGATGATCACCGTGAACTTCGGCACTTTCGCCGTCGCGACTGCCGTGACCATCTTCGCGCCGTTCCTCGCGATGCCTTCGTTCTCGTACTTGCGCCCGACCATGAAGCCCGTGATGTTCTGCAGGAACACGAGCGGAATCTTGCGCTGGCAGCACAGTTCGATGAAATGCGCGCCCTTCAGCGCCGATTCGGAAAACAGGATGCCGTTGTTCGCGATGATCCCGACCGGATGCCCCCAGATATGCGCAAATCCGCAGACGAGCGTCGTGCCGTAGCGGGCCTTGAACTCGTCGAAGGCGGAATCGTCGACGATGCGCGCGATTACTTCGCGCACGTCGAAGGGCTTCCTCGTATCGACGGGAATCACGCCGTAGACGCTCTGCGGGTCGTAACGCGGCGGCAACGGTTCTTTCAGCGCGAGCGGCGTTTCCTTCACGCGATTCAGATTGCCGACGATACTGCGCGCAATACCCAGCGCATGCGCATCGTTCTGCGCCAGATGATCGACGACGCCCGACAGACGCGTATGCACGTCGCCACCACCCAGGTCTTCGGCGCTGACTTCCTCGCCCGTCGCGGCTTTCACCAGCGGCGGGCCGCCGAGAAAAATCGTGCCCTGATTCTTCACGATGATCGACTCGTCGCTCATCGCCGGGACATAGGCGCCGCCTGCCGTACACGATCCCATCACGACCGCGATCTGCGCGATGCCCTGCGCGGACATGTTCGCCTGGTTGTAGAAAATGCGCCCGAAGTGATCGCGATCGGGGAACACGTCGTCCTGATTCGGCAGGTTCGCACCGCCCGAGTCGACGAGATACACGCACGGCAGCCGGTTCTGTTCGGCGATTTCCTGCGCGCGAAGATGCTTCTTGACCGTGATCGGATAGTACGTGCCGCCCTTGACCGTCGCATCGTTGCAGACGATCACGCATTCCTGCCCCGCGATCCGCCCGATGCCCGTGATGACGCCCGAGCCAGGCGCGTCGTCGTTGTACATGCCGTAGGCCGCGAGTTGCGACAGTTCGAGAAACGGCGTGCCCGGATCGAGCAGTTGCGCGATGCGGTCGCGCGGGAGCAGCTTGTTGCGCGAGACGTGCTTGTCACGCGCGGCCTGTCCGCCGCCGAGTGCGAGCTTCGCGACCTTCTCTTTCAAATCCGCGACGACCGCTTCCAGCGCCGCCGCATTCGTGCGGAATTCTTCGCCGCGCGGGTTCAGTTTCGTTTCGATGATCGGCATGGCGCGCCCTTTATGCCGTTTCAGCGAACAGTTCGCGACCAATCAGCATGCGGCGGATTTCGCTCGTGCCCGCGCCGATTTCGTAGAGCTTCGCGTCACGCCAAAGACGCCCGACCGGGTACTCGTTGATATAACCGTTGCCGCCGAGGATCTGGATGGCTTCGCCGGCCATCCAGGTCGCTTTTTCGGCGGTGTAGAGGATCACGCCCGCGCAGTCCTTGCGCACCTGGCGCACGTGGCCGGAGCCGATCGTGTCGAGCTGGCGCCCGACCGCGTACAGATACGCGCGGCACGCCTGCAGCGTCGTATAAAGATCGGCGACCTTGCCCTGAATCAACTGAAACTCGCCGATCGCCTGCCCGAACTGCTTGCGATCGTGGATATACGGCACGACCGCGTCCATGCACGCGAGCATGATGCCGGTCGGCCCGCCCGCGAGCACTGCGCGTTCATAATCGAGGCCGCTCATGAGCACCTTAGCGCCGCCGTTCAATTGTCCGAGGATGTTCTCCTTCGGTACCTCGACGTTCTCGAATACGAGTTCGCCCGTATGCGAACCGCGCATGCCGAGCTTGTCGAGCTTCTGCGCGACCGAGAAGCCCTTCATCCCCTTCTCGACGATGAACGCCGTGATGCCGCGCGCGCCCGCTTCGATATCGGTTTTCGCGTAGACGACGAGCGTGTCGCAATCGGGGCCGTTGGTGATCCACATCTTCGTGCCGTTGAGCACGTAGTGGTCGCCCTTTTCATCGGCGCGCAGCTTCATGCTGACCACGTCCGATCCCGCGTTCGGCTCGCTCATCGCCAGCGCGCCCACGTGCTCGCCCGATACCAGCTTCGGCAGATACGTGCGCTTCTGCGCCTCGGTGCCGTTGCGATGGATCTGGTTCACGCACAGGTTCGAATGCGCGCCATACGACAATCCCACCGACGCTGACGCCCGCGAAATCTCCTCCATCGCGACCATGTGCGCGGTGTAGCCCATGTTCGCGCCGCCGTATTCCTCGGAGACCGTCATGCCGAGCACGCCCAGATCGCCGAATTTCTTCCACAGGTCCATCGGGAACTGATCGGTGCGATCGATTTCGGCCGCACGCGGGGCGATTTCCTTCGCGCAGAAATTCGCGAGCGAATCGCGCAGCATGTCGATGTCTTCGCCCAGCGCGAAGTTCAGGCCCGGAACGTCAGTCATGGTGTCTCCTCCAGATTCCAATGTTTTCGGCGCACCCTGAAAATGAGTTCGACTCACACAAGGCGCAGCTCGATCGAATGGGGCAATTTCACGCTCAAATTGTCTGGCCGTCAATACATTTTTGAGCTACGCTCACATTATTCCCGAGCATCCTCGCGCCATGTCCGCCACCACTTCCGTTTCGAGCCGCCGTACGCCGGCGGGTGTCAAATCGCAGCAGCGCGTGAAGGACATTCTTCAGGCGGGCCGCGACGTGTTCGCCGAAAAAGGCTATGACGCCGCCACCAGCGCCGAGATCGCGCAGCGCGCGGGCATCTCGGAGGCCACTGTCTTCAGCTATTTCAGCGGCAAACGAGAACTGTGCGCGCGCGTGATCGCGGATTGGTACGACGAAATCATCGATGCGTTCGAGAGCGGCCTGCCGCGAGACGGCTCGGTGCGCCAGCAGTTCGCGTTCATCGTAAGGACGCATTTGCGGCTGATGCTGGTGAACGGCACGGGGCTGTGCTCGCTGGTGCTGTCGGAAGGACGTACGAAGCGGCACGATCTCAGCGACACACTCACCGAACTGCAACGCCGCTACACCGCGCCGTTGATGAACGTGCTCGCGCGCGGGCAGGAACTCGGCCACGTGCGCGCGGATATCCCGTTGCGGCTGATGCGCTCGCTCGTCTTCGGGCCGATGGAACACGTGCTGTGGGACGCGACGCTCGCGAAGCGCCGCCTGAGTCAGGCTCAGATCGACACGACGGCGAACGAACTCGTCGATGTCTTATGGGCCGCGCTTCAGCCGCCGGACGCGAACGCGGCGGCGCTCGCGCAGTTCCGGCAGGACGTGGAAGAGGCGTCGCGCCGGTTCCAGGAAAAGCGCGCTGGAGCGGCGTAAGCGCCGCCGCACGGTTCTTTGGTGCAGCGCGCCACCGCGACAACTTGTTTCAGACATGCCAATCGAAGCCCGGTAAAGTCGCTCCGCGACGCGGTGGCCCCTCTCGCGGCCGTCGTATTTACCCTGATTCACCGGCCGATCCGCATGATCATCCTCCGCGAAGGCAGAGTTGCCTTCCTCGAATTCCTGCGCAATCTTTCATCCCAGGTGATGATCCTGACCGTCGCGCTGTTCATCGGCACGAGCATCGAAGCGCGGCTCGGCGGCTGGTCGACGGCGTGGCGCGCCGCGCTGTGTGCAAGCGTGCTCTTGTTGTTCTTCGCGGCAGCGCTTGCGAACGTGACGGTCTTCGTCGAAACCTGCCTGGACGCGCTCGGCCGCGACGGCGAAGCGCCCGCGCGACGCGGCAAGCGCGAGCGTATCGTGTTCCGCTGGACGGCCGAGTCGCTGCGGGCCGCCTGGAAGCGTCATGCGTGGTCGATCGTCGCGCTAGCCGTGCTGCTGGAGTGCGGCTTTATCGCAGTCTTCGTGACCGCTTCGTTTGCGGCGGCGAAGCTCATGCGCTGAAGCCGGACAAACCCGTCTATTTGACAAGTTGCCGCGGGCGGTGCGAACCACCGGCGACATCTCCGCACATCTCACCGCGCGCGGTACCCGTTACGCCCTCTGCAACTGCTCGAACGTCACGATCTTCCCCGCCAGCGCGCTCGCCGCAACCGTATACGGGCTCGCGAGCCACACGCTGCCCGGCCCCGAGCGCCCCGGAAAATTGCGGTTGATCGCGCTGATCGTGACATCGGCGGACGAGGTCGACTGGCCCGGCCCGCAGTTCGCGCACGACCCGCAGCCCGGCATCACGAGCGTGGCGCCCGCTTGGTCGAACGTCGGCAGATAGCCCTTTTCCTCGCAATAGCGGCGCACTTCCATCGTGCCGAATTGCAGGAAGAGCCGCGTGCCGCTCGCCACGCTCATGCCGTGCTCGACGCCCCAGCGCAGCACCTCGTGGTAGTAGTCGAAGTCCTCGCGCTTGCCCGCCGTGCACGAACCGCCATAGGCGATGGTCACCGCGACGTCTCCGCCCAGTGCCGACGCCGCCACGCCGTTGCCCGGATCGCCGGGGCGCGCGAGCATCGGCTCGATCGCGTTCGCGTCGATGTGGATCACGTCGGCGTAGCTTGCGCCCGCGTCGCTCCGCATCCAGCTTTCGAGCGTGAAATCGACGCCGCGCCGCTCCTTCAGGAACGCGACCGTCTTTTCGTCCGGCGCGACGATACCCGTGAAGCCGCCCAGCTCGGCGACCATGTTGGTGAGCGTCGCGCGCTCGTCGATCGACATCGCGCGCACCGCCGACCCCGCGTACTCGAACACGAGCCCGATCGCGCCACCCGCGCGGATCGACTCGCTCGCGAGCAGCACGAGCACGACGTCCTTCGCCGTGACGCCTGGCCGGAGCGTCCCCTCGACCTCGACGCGCAGCGTCTGCGGCACCTTGCAGCGCACGTAGCCGGTGACCCAGCTATTGGCGACCTCCGTTGCACCCGCGCCGAACGCGAGGCAGCCGAGCGCGCCGGAATGCGGTGTGTGCGAATCCGTCCCCGCGACGATCTGGCCGGGCAGCGCGTAGCGCTCGGCCATCACGGCGTGGCAGATGCCGTCGGAGCCGGGCACGCCGTCCGGCAGCGCGCCGTGCGAGCGCACGGGGTAACTGCGCGAAAACGTCGTGTGCCCTTCCATCAGGTTCGCGACGCCCGGCAGCAGGCCGCCCGTCACGTGCGGCACGCTTTGCGGCGCGAGAATCAGATGATCCTGAAACGCGATGATGTGATCCGGCGCGTGCAGCACCGCCGGCTTGCCGAACGCGCGATGCATCAGATGCGCGCACATGCCGGTGAAGTAGTCGTGCGAGAAGCGCCAGTCGGCGGCGACGAACACGCCGTCGCCGCGCTCGGCGCGCGCGGTGCCCGGATGCAGATGACGCTCGATGATCTTCTCCACGAGCGTCTGCGCCCGACCGTCGCTCGGGGCGGCATCGCGCGCTCGTGGCGCGGGCCAGTCGGCGAGCTTGCTGTACGCGAGCAGGCCGCCGCTGCGGATGATCTGCTGCGTGAGCGCGTCGCGGTCTTTCAGGAATTCGTCGATCGGCACGGCCTCGCCCGCGAGAATGCGCTCGAGCACGGAGAAATCGGTCGTCGTGAGAATGCCGATGTTGTCGCAATTCTGCTGATAGATGCGCTCGAAACTCTCCGCGACGATCAGCCGGATCCCAGCCGACAACTCCGCCAGCGGACTCGACTCGCGCGACGATCCCTTGCCGTAGCGCTTGCCCGCGGCCGTGATCTGGAAGCCGCCGTTCTTCACGTCGAAGTCGCCGATCGGCTTCTCGCCGCCCGCTTCGAAGCCGACGTACGGATACTGGCCGAGGCGCTCGTCGTACGTCAGCATGACGGTGACGGGCGTGATTTCGTCGGTCGAGACGTTGTCGCGCAGCGGGCCGGCCTGCTGGCGCGTCGTCGGCTCGCCAGCGAGCTGCGCGCGGACGATGCCGGGATCGTTCGACAGATAAAGCGCACGGCCGCTCAGACGAATCAGGTCATCCATGAGACTTCTCCTAGTGACGCGCCACTATAGCGACGGCCCGACGCCGTGCGTCAGCAGCGCGACCGCGTGCCGTGCGATCTGCTCGCTCGTCACCTTGCGCTCGTCTTCGCGCCATTTCGAGGTAGCGAGCGGCAACACCGTCAGCCCGAACAGCGACATGAACACGAGCGACGGCTCCAGTTCCGGATTCAGCTTGCCCTCCTGCTGCCACGTCCGGATGCGCTCGATCGTCGCCATCTTTTGCGCGTCGCCGAAACGCTCGGCGATGCGCTGCCGCAGCAGCCCGCCCTCGCTGATCACCTCGCGCACCCAGAGCGCCGCGAACCACGGATGTTTGTCGACCGTCGCGACGAGCGCTTCGGCGAACGCGCGCAGGGCGTCGGCGGGCTCGGCGCCGGGACGCGTGAAGACCTCGCCGAGCTCGGTACGAAGCGGCAGGAAACGCTCGTCGATCAGCACGTCGAGCAACTGGTCGCGGGTCTTGAAGTAGTAGTGGACCATCGCCGGCGTGACGCCCGCCTCGCGCGCGATCGCACCGAGCGTCGTTTCGACGATTCCCTGCCGCGCGAACATCCCGAGCGCGACGTCGAGCATCTGCTCGCGCGCCTCGGCGCCATGCGCGCCCGTCGGACGGCCGGGACGGCGGCCCGGTCGCTTCGCCGGGACTGCATCGATAGTTTCGGTAACAACTTTTGTCATGGATGCGATTGACCGGTTCGGACACATGTCCTATATTAACTTCCGTGTTAATTAATTTCAACCGAGTTCCTGCATGTCATCTTTGCACCAAACCGTTACGGACGCGCACCCTGCCGAGCGGCCGCCGATCGCTCTGCTCTTTACGGCGCTCCTGCTCGTCATGCTGCTGGGCGCGCTCGACCAGACGATCGTCTCGACGGCGTTGCCGACGATCGTCGGCGAACTTGGCGGGCTGGAAAATTTGTCGTGGGTGGTGACTTCGTACTTGCTGACGTCGACGATTGTCGTGCCGCTTTACGGCAAGTTCGGCGACCTGTTCGGGCGCAAGGTCGTGCTGCAGGCGTCGATCCTGATCTTTCTCGTCGGCTCAATCCTGTGCGGCGTCGCACAGGACATGACGCAGTTGATCGTGCTGCGCGCGCTGCAGGGCCTGGGCGGCGGCGGACTGATGGTCATCACGATGGCCGCCATCGCCGACGTCATCCCGCCCGCCGAGCGTGGCCGGTTCCAGGGCTTGTTCGGCGGCGTGTATGGCCTGGCGACGGTGGTCGGGCCACTGCTCGGCGGATTTATCGTCGAGCATCTGTCGTGGCGCTGGATTTTTTACATCAACGTGCCGCTGGGCATCATCGCGCTGGTGGTGATCGGGCTCGTGTTCAAACCGCACACGGCGCACGTGAAACACAAGATCGACTACATGGGCGCCGCGTTTCTCGCGTCCGCTCTCACCTGCATCATCCTGTTCACGAGCGAAGGCGGCACGCTGCTTCCGTGGAGTTCGCCGCAGTTGTGGTTCACGCTGGCGCTCGGGCTGATTTCGATCGGCGGTTTTGTCTACGAGGAGCGCCTCGCCGTCGAGCCGATCATGCCGCTTTCGCTTTTCAAGGACCGCACCTTCGTGCTGAGCGGGCTGATCGGCTTTATCGTCGGCTTCTCGCTGTTCGGCGCGGTGACGTTTCTGCCGCTCTACCTGCAGGTGGTGAAGGGCTCGACGCCATCGCAGGCCGGCCTTCAGATCACGCCGATGATGGCGGGCGTGCTGCTGTCCTCGATCATCAGCGGCCGGTTGATCAGCCGGATCGGCAAGTACCGGATGTTCCCGATCGCCGGGACCGGTCTCGTCGCCTGCGCGATGCTGCTGCTCTCGACGCTGCGGCTCGGCACGCCGTTGCACGTCATGTACGGCTACATGGCGCTGCTGGGCTTAGGCCTCGGCATGGTGATGCAGGTGCTCGTGCTCGCAGTGCAGAACGCGGTGGACTTTCGCTTCATTGGCGTGGCGACGTCCGGCGCGACGCTGTTTCGTTCGATCGGCGGCTCGGTGGGCGTCGCGGCATTCGGCGCGATCTTTTCGAACGGACTGCGCTCGCGCCTCGAAGCGGCGATTCCGGCGGGTGTCGAATTGCCGCGCTCGCTCGGGCCGCAAGCCATTCAGCATCTGCCCGCTGCGCTTCACGACGACTATCTGAACGCCTTCGCCGGCTCGATGCATACGGTGTATCTGGTGGCGGCCGGCGTGGTCACGATTGCGTTCGTGCTCGCGTGGTTCATGAAGGATAAGCCGTTGCGCGGGCGATGAATCCGCGATCCGGTGCACCATCGGTTAATCTTGCGGCCCCGAACTTAGGATAATTCTCATGCAATTGGCAAAAAGGCTGATCGTCCCGGCGTGCTGTGTGTTCGCGATGCTTTCCACCGCGGCTCGCGCCGAAACGTATCACTTCGGGGAAGGCGAATCGTCGATGCCCGCGCACACTAAACACCCGCAGCCCAAACATAAGAGCCACGCGCGGCACCGCGCCTCATCGCAAAGCAGCGAGACGCCCTACAGCCATCCGTGACCGAAACGGCCGCTGGCGTCAGCCCACGGCCAGCACGAGGTGGCCGGTTTCGGCTTCGGCACGTTTCACCGTGATTTCGATGTCGTAACCGAGGCGCGTGAGGCAATCCATCAGCTTGCGCTCGGAGAAATTGGCGAAGTCGCCGCGCATGAGGCCCGACACCTTCGGCTGCGGGATGCCCATTCGCCGGGCCGCCTGCTCCTGAGTCAGTCCGAGGCGGCGAATGGCTTCGTCGATCTCGAAGACGAGTCCGGACTTGATCTTGAGCTTTTCGGCATCGGGCAGGCCGAGGTCGGCGAAAACGTTGCCTGAGCCGATCTCGAATCCGACGCCATCAATGATACGTTTTTTCATTTTGTAGCTCCTTCGCTAGGTTTTCCGCCACTTTCAGCCGTGCCCGGACGATGTCCATCTCCTCGCCCGGTGTAGCGATGCCGCACTTGCTCTTCTTCTGGAAGCAGTGAAGCACGAACACCGCTTCGCGGCAGCGCACCGTGTAGACCGCGCGATACGTGCCGCCTGCCACGTCCTCCACGATTTCCAGCACGCCCGCGCCGTTGAAGCCGCGCAGTGCCTTCGCCGCCCGATGATGACTGCCCCGCTGCGCGACATCGAGCGCATGGCCGAAGAACCGGCGCAGGTCCTCCGGAAGCGCGCACAGATCCTTTTTGCTGCTGCCGACCCAGATGAGCGGCTTTGCGTCTGGTTCCATCAATTTATACTCGAACAGGTATATGAACGCAAGTCGCTTTTTGTAGCACCTTGTGGAAAGCACCGTGGACGCATTGCGATTGCAAGTGGTCACAGCGCCTGTTCGAGCATCTCCTGGCGGCGTTCGCCGGACAATTCAGCCTGATGGCATAGGCTCAAATAGCAAAAAGGGCCTTGAGGCGCGAGCCGCAAGGCCTTTCGGCAAAACTGAAGAGGTTGAGAAACTCAGGTCGCGAGCGGCACGCGCTCCGGTTCATCGGCTTCGAACCAGTCGGGATTGCGCTCGGCGATCGGATGCAGCGAGATCAGGATCTCGCGCAAATGGGCGCGCATCGCCTCCTCCGCGAGCGCCGGATCGTGCGCCTTCAACGCGCTGACGATCCGCGCATGCTGCCGGATCAGCAAATCGAGCGGCGACACTTCGGGCAAGCTCAAATACCGCACGCGATCCATCTGCGCCTTGATGTCCTGGATCGTGTTCCACGCGGCGACGCAATCGATCGATTGCGCGATCAGGAAGTGAAACTGCTCGTCGAGTGCGAGGAACGCGGCGGTATCGTTCAGTTTCGATGCCGCCTTCTGCTCGCGCAGGTTCGCGGCGAGTTCGTCCAGTTGCGCATCGGTGATCGCGACGGCCGCCTTGCGCGCCACCGCTGTTTCGATCGCCTCGCGGATGAAGCGCCCTTCGCGTACCTGCCGCGGCGAGATCTTCTTCACGAACGTGCCCCGTTGCGGCAACACCTGCAGCACGCCCGCCTCGACGAGCTTGATGAACGCCTCGCGCACCGGCTGCCGCGACACGTGGAACATGTCCGACACTTCCTTCTCCGACAACGGCGTGCCCGGCGCCATCTCGCCCGCAAAAATCGCCTGGCGCAGCGCGCGGAAAATCTGCTTGCCGATCGGCTCGTGCGAATCGAGCGACACCTTCTCGGTCAGGTCGGGCAGCGGCGTCTTCGGCGACGTCACGCCCACCGGCCGGCCGCGGCCGCGCACGACCGCCCCGCCGGAAGCGCCGGATTCGATACCGTCGGACGGCTTGGAGGAGAGTGCGCTTTTCATGACCGGACGTGCAGGGATCGCTGCGTTTTCAAGATACGTCACGATACTATCACGCGCCCCTGAGCCGATTTCTGCGTGCGCGGCTCGCGGATGAACACGAGCGCACAGAGCGCGCCGAGCACCGCGATCGCCCCGGCGAGCACGAACGCGCTGCCGTAGTGGCCGTGCGTCGCCTGGACGATGAAGCCTGTCACCGCCGGTCCGATCACGCCCGCAAGGTTGGCGAGCAGGTGGACGAAGCCGCCCACGCCGCCAACGTTCTCGCGCCGCACCGTGTCCTGGATCACTGCCCAGTAGACCGAGCCGGTGACGTACAGGAAGAAGATCGACACCGACATCAGCGCGACCGCGCCCTGCATGCTCGCAACGCGCCCCGCAAACCCGACGCACACCGCCGCGATGCCGAGGCACACGGACAGCACGATGCGTCGCGACATCAAAGGCTTGCCGGTCAGGCGCAGGATGAAATCGGTGATGAAGCCGCCCGCCGCGAGACCGATGCTGCCGAGCACCCAGGGAATGACCGTCGCGATGCTCATGTCGCGCAGGGAAAGGTGGTGCGCTTCGGTGAGATAGGTCGGGAACCACGAGAGGAAGAAGAACAGCACATAGTTGTAGGCGAAGAACGCGAACGCAGTGGCAAGGATGATCGGCTGCTTCAGGTAGAACCCGAGACCGGCTTTCTGTCCGCCCGACGCATGTTCCATCGACGACGCCTGCTGCTGGCCCGCGACGATCAGATCGAGCTCATCGGCTTTCACGCGCTTGTTCTGCTGCGGGTGTTCGGTGGTGGTGAGCGTCCACAGCACGAGCCACGCGAGCCCGAACAGCATGATCACGACGAACGCCCAGCGCCAGCCGAACTGGATCGCCATATAGCCGACAACCGGTCCCGCCAGCGCCCCGCCGAGCGGCGTGCCCGAGCTGATGACGCCGATCGCGCTCGCCACCTCGCGGCGCGGGAACCAGTTGTTCACCATCTTGCTGTTCGACGAACTGAACGGCCCTTCGCCCATGCCGAACAGGACGCGCAGCACGATCAGCGAGGCCAGGCCACCCGCGAGCGCCGTCGCGCCGCAAAAGAGCGACCAGATGCCCATCGCCGCGCCGAATACTTTCTTCGCGCCGAATTTGTCAGACGCCACCCCGCCAATAAAGTTGAACAGCGCATAGCCGACGAAAAAGCTGCTGAACACGATGCCCATCTGCGCATGCGAGAAGTTCAGGTCCTTCTGGATCAGCGGCGCGGCGATCGAAAGCGCCGCGCGGTCGAGATAATTGATGACGCCCGCGAGGAAAAGCAGGCCGACGACGAACCATCGCTGGCTCTTGATCATGGTGAGTCTCCGGTTGCGCCGCCTCTTTCCGGGCGGTTCGTGCAGGATGGTTAGTCGAAATGCAGATGGACTTTCATCGACTGGCTGCGGTCTTGCGCCACTTCGAACGCGCGGTTCGCTTCCTCGAGCGGGAACGCGTGCGTCATGAGCGGCCGCAGGTCGATCTTGTGCGCGCCGAGTTCTTCTGCGGCGACGGCGTATTCGTCGGTGAAACGGAACGAGCCGCGATAACACAGCTCCTTCGACATCACGAGATTCGCCGCCACCGGCGACTGCCCCGCTGGCAAGTTGCCGACCTGGATCACCGTGCCGCCCGCCCGCACCGCGCGCAATGCGGTGTCGAGGCCGGCCGGGCTGCCCGACACTTCGAGCACGACGTCGAACGTGCCGCGCTGCTGCGCCCATCGGTCGATGCGCGCCTGATCGTTGGCGAGCGCGGTTTCGTCGGCGCCGAGTGTCGCCGCCATCTGGAGGGCTTTCTCCGCGAGATCGAGCGCGACGATCCGGTGTGCGCCCGCGCGCTTCGCCACCGCCAGCAAAATGCAACCGATCGGCCCGCAACCCACCAGCAGCACCTTCGCGCCGACGAGCGATCCGGCCTGGCGCAGCGCATGCAACGCGACGGCGAGCGGCTCGGCCATCGACGCCTGCGCGAAGTCGAGGCCATCGGGCACCGGCACGCATTGATGCGCGCTCACCGCGATGAACTGGCGGAACATGCCCTGCATGTGCGGAAACGTCGATGCGCTGCCCATGAAGCGCATGTTCAGGCAATGGTTCGGCATGCCCTTCACGCAATATCGGCAGATGCCGCAGTTCAGGCCTGGATTGACCGCGACGCGTTGTCCGACGGCGAGACCCGTCACGCCCTCGCCGAGCGCCGCGACTTCGCCCGCGACTTCGTGACCGAGCACGAACGGTTCGCGCACGGCGAAGTCACCGCTCTTGCCCTTGAAGTAATACGACAGATCCGATCCGCAGATGCCGCCCGCGCGCACGCGAATCTGCACTTGGCCGGGTTGCGGTTGCGGGGCATCGAGTTCATCGATGAGGAGTTTTTTGGGTTCGTGAAGTACGGCTGCAAACATCGTGATGCTCCTAGACTTATATGCGTTGGGCGAGGGGCTTACCAGTTCCAGAGCGTGCCGTCTTCGAGACGCGCGACCGGCAGATACGCCGGGTCGTACGGATAGCGCGCGGCCGCTTCCTCATCGATATCGACGCCATGTCCCGGCGCCTCGCCCGGATGCATCATCCCGCGATCGAACGACCACGCATGCGGGAACACGTCGAGCGCTTCCTTCGGGAAGCCCATGTATTCCTGCACGCCGAAGTTCGGCACCCACAAGTCGAAATGCAGCGCCGCGCCCATGCACACCGGCGACAGGTCCGACGGCCCGTGACAGCCCGTGCGCACCTGATAGAGCGAAGCGAAATCGGCGATGCGCTTCAGATGCGTGATGCCGCCCGCGTGCGTAAGCGTCGCGCGGATGTAATCGATCAACTGCTCTTCGATCAGCTGCTTGCAGTCCCAGATGCTGTTGAACACTTCGCCGACCGCGATCGGCGTCACCGTGTGTTCGCGGATCAGGCGGAAGCCGGCCTGGTTTTCGGCGGGCGTCGGGTCTTCCATCCAGAAGAGGCGATACGGCTCGATCGATTTGCCGAGGCGCGCGGCTTCGATCGGCGTCAGGCGGTGATGCACGTCGTGCAGCATGTGCGAGTCGAAACCGAACTTGTCGCGCACGGCTTCGAAGAGCTTCGGCACGAAGTCGAGATACTTTTCCGACGACCAGCTTTGCTCTTCCACCGCGCCTTTCGTCGCGGGCTCGTACATGCCGCTGCCCTTCGAGACGCCGTACACCGAGCGCATGTTCGGCACGCCGCACTGGATGCGGATTGCCTTGTAACCTTGTTCGAGGTGCTCTTCGTAGCGGTCGAGCGCCTCGGGAATATCGCGGCCGGTCGCGTGGCCGTAGACCATCACGCCTTCGCGCGATGCCCCACCCAGCAGCCGGTACAGCGGCAGATTCGCCACCTTGCCGAGAATGTCCCAGAGGGCCATGTCGACGGCGGCGATCGCGCTCATCGTCACCGGGCCGCGGCGCCAGTACGCGCCCTTGTAGAGGAACTGCCATATGTCCTCGATGCGTCCCGGATCGCGCCCGATCAACAGCGGACACACGTGATCCTTCAGGTACGAAGCGACCGCGAGTTCGCGGCCGTTGAGCGTGGCATCGCCGATTCCGTAGACGCCCTCGTCCGTCACCACTTTCAGCGTGACGAAGTTGCGGCCCGGACAGGTGACGATCACATCGGCGCGGACGATTTTCATGGGGATTTCCTTGAGTGGCATTCGTTGGATCGGATGCTACCATACAAGTATATTCAATCGTCAACAGCGGGTTTTCCCGCCCCCCCCCGGACAAACAAATGAACGCTAAATCAACGCTTTGCCGTGAGACGCTCGGTTCCATCGAGTCGCATCTGCTAATGCCCGAATGGCGCGAACCGCGCATCGGGATCGTGCATTTGGGGATCGGCAACTTTCATCGTGCGCACGAAGCGGTCTATACCGAGGAGGCGATGCTGGCGGCGGGCGGCGACTGGGGCATTTGCGGCGTGACGCTGCAGGGGGACGTGACGAAACGCGACGCGCTGATGGCGCAGGATGGCTTGTACAGCGTGGTCGAACGCGGACCGGACGGCGTGCGCGTGACGGTGATCCGCGCGCTGAAGGAAGTCCTCGCGATGCCGCACGACCGCGCGCGCCTTTTCGCGCTGCTCGCCGATGAAAACGTGCGCATCGTCTCGCTGACGGTGACCGAAAAGGGCTATTGCCGCGATACGAAGACCGGCGACGTCGACCTTCGGCACGAAGGCATCGCTCGGGATCTGGCGAATCCGGATGCACCCTCGACCGTACCCGGCATCCTGACTGCCGCGCTTCGGCAGCGACGCGACGCCGGCACGCCGCCCTTCACCGTGCTCTCCTGCGACAACCTTTCGCACAACGGCGCGGCGCTGAAGCAAGCGGTCGTATCGTTCGCGCGTGCGGTCGATGGCGTGCTCGCCGGCTGGATCGATACCCACGTCGCGTTTCCGTCGACGATGGTGGATCGCATCGTTCCCTCCACCACCGATGCCGACCGCGAAGCCGCACTCGACGCCTTGCGCATGAAAGACGCCGCGCCGGTCCCATGCGAGCCGTTCCGCCAATGGGTGATCGAAGACCGCTTCCCGACAGGCCGCCCCGCGTGGGAAAAAGTCGGCGCGCAACTCGTCGACGACGTGATGCCGTTTGAGCTCGCCAAGCTGCGCATGCTGAACGGCACGCATTCGACGCTCGCCTATCTCTCGATGCTCGCGGGCTTCGCGACGATCGACGAAGCCATCTCCCACGCGCCGCTCAAAAAGCTGATCCACGCGATGATGACGCACGAAATCGCGCCGACACTCAACGTGCCGCCCTCGTTCGACGTCCTCGCCTACCGCGACGCCCTGCTCGCCCGCTACGCGAACGCGGCGCTGAAACATCGCACGGCGCAGATCGCGATGGACGGCAGCCAGAAGATCCCGCCGCGCCTCCTCGCGACGATCGAAGCGCGCCTGAACGCGGGTCAATCGATCGAACGGCTTGCGCTGGCCGTCGCGGCGTGGCTCTTGTTCCTGCGCGGCCGCGCCGACGACGGCACGCGCTACGACATCAGCGATCCTATTGCCGCGCGCCTGACCGCGAACGTGCCCGCCGACCCGCAGCAACTCATCGAAACGATGCTCGCGATCAAGGAAGTCTTCCCGCCGGAGCTCGCCCGGCGCGACGATTTCCGCACTCCGTTGAAAGCCGCCGTAACCTGTCTGCAAGCTGGCGCGCGCGCAGCAGTCGACCACTACGCCGCTCTGGAGTGAATCCCCGCGAGGATTGACTCTAAACACGCACCATCCGGGCTTTCACTAACTCCGCAACTATTTTGGGATGTTAATCTGCTGCGGATTCTGACAGGACACGATCCTCGGAATACAAAGCCGCGTGGCGCGACTCGCGCTGCCGCCCCGGAAACGAGACCTGTCCGGGATGTACTGACCACCCTCTGGAGTTAAAACAGTGAAAAAACTGCTCGCCGCCCTGTCGATGTCCCTTATCGCAGTCACGTCGCTCACCGCCGTCACCGCCGCGCAGGCCAAGGACTATTCGACGATCCGCTTCGGTGTCGACGCAAGCTATCCCCCGTTCGAGTCGAAGGGTCCGGACGGCAAGCTGGTCGGCTTCGACGTCGATCTCGGCAACGAAATCTGCGCGCGCCTGAAGGCGAAGTGCGTGTGGGTCGAGAACGATTTCGACGGCATGATCCCGGCGCTCAAGGCGAAGAAATTCGACGGCGTGCTCTCGTCGATGTCGATGACCCCGCAACGCGCCGAACAGATCGCGTTCTCGAGCAAGCTGTTCAACACGCCGACGCGCCTCGTCACGAAGAAGGGCAGCGGTCTCCTGCCGACGCCTGAAAGCCTCGCCGGCAAGAACATCGGCGTGGAGCAAGGCACCATCCAGGAAACCTACGCCAAGACCCTTTGGGCCCCGAAGGGCGCGAAGGTCACGCCGTACCAGAACCAGGACCAGGTCTACGCCGACCTGATCTCGGGCCGTCTCGACGGCGCGCTGCAAGACGCCGTTCAAGCCGAAATCGGCTTCCTGAAGACGCCGCGCGGCGCGGGCTTCGACTTCGCCGGCAAGGATATCGTCGATCCGAAGATCCTCGGCAACGGCGCCGGCATTGGCCTGCGCAAGGAAGACACCGACCTGAAGACGAAGATCGACAAGGCGATCGCCGACATCATCAAGGACGGCACGTACAAGAAGATCGAGAAGAAGTATTTCGACTTCGACGTGTACGGCGGCTGAAGCACGCCGTAACTGAACCGTGCCGCTCTCCGCGGCGCGCACGACGGGCTCCGCGTTTCCTCGCGGAGCCCGTTTTTATTTGGGCAGTGGCCCGTTCGCGGGCTCGTTCGGGCGGTTTTCGGCTAAGATCGAACGTCTGAAGCACGCGCGAGCGGCCCTAAAAAACCGTCATTCGCGCGCTCAATCCTCTTTGCAACCATCCCAAGCGCGACCAGACGCAATCGTCGTGCGCTCGAAGACCATGCAGACCAAAAGCCAGAACCTGATTTCGCCGACGCTCGGCACCGCCCGCACCATCACGAGTTTTCACTATGGCCCCGGCGACGGGCAGAAGATCTACATCCAGTCGTCGTTGCATGCGGACGAACTGCCCGGCATGCTCGTCGCGTGGCGCCTGCGCCGTCATCTTGCCGAATTCGAGGCGGCGGGCAAGCTGCGCGGCGAAGTCGTGATCGTGCCGGTGCCGAATCCGATCGGCCTGAACCAGTTGCTGCACGGTCAGCTCCTCGGCCGTTTCGAGGCGAACAGCGGCCACAACTTCAACCGCAATTTCCACGATCTCGCCGCGCTCGTCGCGCCGCGCATCGAAGCGCGTCTCACCGGCGACGTCGACGCGAACAAGCGCGCCGTGCGCACCGCGATGCGCGAAGCGCTCGACGAACAGACGCCGCATACGGAGCTCGAATCGCAACGCCTCGCGCTGCAAAAGCTCTCCCACGACGCCGACGTCGTGCTCGACCTGCATTGCGACCTCGACGCCGCGCTGCATCTCTACACGAATCCGGACATCTGGGAAGAAGTCGAGCCGCTCGCGCGCTATCTCGACTCGAAGGCGTCGCTGCTCGCGCTGAATTCGGTCGGCAATCCGTTCGACGAAATCCACAGCTTCTGCTGGTCCGATCTGCGCTCGCGCTTCGGCGAACGCTTCCCGATTCCGAACGGCGGCATCTCGGTGACGGTCGAATTGCGCAGCCAGCACGACGTGTCGTACGAATTTGCCGAAGCGGATGCGCAAGGCATCGTCAATTACCTGATCCATCGCGGCGTGATCGATGCACCCGCCGCGCCCCTGCCGCCGCTGCCGTTCCCCGCGACGCCGCTCGCGGGCGCCGAGCCGATCGTCGCGCCGGTATCGGGCGTGCTGGTGTTTCGCGCAAAGGTCGGCGCGTTCATCGAGGCGGGCGAAGCGATCGCCGATGTCGTCGATCCGCTCACCGATACCGTCACCACGCTCAAGTGCACGACCTCCGGTGTGATGTACGCGCGGCACATCACGCGCTTTGCCACTGCGGGGCTCGAAGTGGCGCGCATCGCGGGCGCGAAGGCGTTCCGCACGGGGTCGCTGCTGTCGGCGTAAATGAAGCGCCCTACGCGTTAATTGCATAGCGAAGACGCTCCGGCATAGCATGGGCCGATCGAGGCCCGCCGCGTGTGAGGAGCGTCCAATTGACACCGTCCGACTATGACGTCGCCATCGTCGGCGGAGGGCTTGCAGGTGCGACGCTCGCGCGCTCACTTGCAGGAAGCGGCCTGCGCGCGCTCGTGATAGAGCGCGTGATCGCCTTCAAGGATCGCGTGCGCGGTGAAGGCATGCTGCCGTGGGGCCGCGCGGAAGCGACGGCGCTCGGCATCGATGATCTTCTCGATACCGCCGGCGCGATCGAAATCCGCTATTGGAAGCGCTATATCGGCGGTGCGCCGCGCGATTGCCGCGATCTCATCGAAACAACGCCCGGCCGTCAAGGCTGTCTCGACTTCTACCACCCCGCGATGCAGCGCCAGATTCTCGATGCCGCCGAAGCCGCGGGCGCGCACGTGCGGCGCGGCGTCGAATTCACGGCGGTGGAATGCGGTAGTCCGGCGACGTTACGCATGCGCGGCGCCCATGGCGAGGAACGCGTGACGGCGAGGCTCGTCGTCGGCGCCGACGGGCGGTGCTCGAAAGTGCGCACGTCAGCGGGTTTCACGGTGAAGCGCGACGAGCACTCGCTAATGATTGCGGGCGTTCTGCACGAAGGGCTGAAACTCCCCGGCGACACCGTTCAATACGTCCAGAATCCCGCCGAAGGACGCGCGGCGCTCGTCTTTCCGCTCGGCAAGGAGCGCTTTCGCTCGTACTTCGTGTATTCGTCGAAGAATGCGCCGCGCACGATGAGCGGCAACGGCCATGCCGGCGATTTCGTGACCTCGTGCATCGAAACCGGCGCGCCCGCCGAGTGGTATGAAAACGCCGAAGCGGCGGGGCCGCTTGCTGCGTACCCGGGCGCTGATACGTGGGTCGCACATCCGTACCGCGACGGCGTGGTCTTGATCGGCGATGCGGCCGCGGCCAGCAATCCCGCGTGGGGCTGCGGCCTGGCGCTGACGCTGCGCGACGTGCGCGTGCTGCGTGACCACTTGCTCGCCCACGATCAATGGGATCAAGCCGCCCGCGCCTACGCGAGAGAACACGACGCGTACTACGCCGCGCTGCATCGCGTGCATAGCTGGTTCACGCTGCTGATGTACGAGACAGGCCCTGCCGCCGACGCGCGCCGCGCACACGTCTTTCCGAATCTCGCGAAGGACCCGGCCCGCGCGCCCGACATGCTCGCGCTGGGCCCCGAAACGCCCAGCGACGAAGCGGCACGGCGCCGCTTCTTTGCCGAGGATCTGGTTTAAAACGGCACGAGACTGCACTGCGCGGCGACGATCCGCCAGCCGCTCGCCGTCTCGCACCACGTACGCGTGTAGCGAAGGCTGCCCGCGAACGGCGCGCCGCCGAACGTGCCGCGCAACGCGACCTTTGTCACAGTGATCGCGCACTTCTCATACACGCGGATCGTCTGCTCCTGCACGTCGAGCTGCTCGATCCGCTGCACGCCGTAGCGATGCCCGTTCAGATCGTCCGCCTTGTTCCAGACCTTGCCCGTCGCATCGACGAAGGTGAGATCCTCGGCGAGGAGCGCGTCCAGCGCGTTCACGTCGGATGCCTGCATCGCCTTCGCCAGGCGCGTTTCAAGATCGCGGATACCGTTCTCATCCATGGGACTAAGCTCGCAGTGGTAGAACCGCGAGCATAACCTGATCAGAACGCCGGGATGATCGCACCCTTGAACTGTGTGTCGATGTACTGCTTCACTTCCGGCGATTCGTACGCCGCCACGAGCTTCTTCACCCACGGCTTGCTGCGATCCTGCTCGCGCACGGCGATCAGGTTCGCATACGGCCCCTTCAGGTCTTCAATGGCAATCGCGTCCTTCACCGGCGACAAACCCGCCTTCACCGCGTAGTCAGTATTGATGGAAGCGGCATCGAGATCGGAGAGCGTGCGCGGCAATTGCGCGGCATCGAGTTCGACGAGCTTGATCTTCTTCGGATTCTCCGCGATGTCGAGCGGCGTGGCGTTGCTGCCGTTCGTGCCGGCGCCCGCCTTGAGCTTGATCACGCCGTACTTCTGCAGCAGCAGCAACGCGCGGTTACCGTTCGACGGATCGTTCTGGATGCCGACCTTAGCGCCCTGCGGCAAGTCCTTGAGCGACTTCAGCTTCTTCGAATAGAAGCCCATCGGCGAGACGTAGGTCAGGCCGACGTTGACGATCTTGTAGCCGCGTTGCTTGATCTGGCTGTCGAGAAACGGCTGGTGCTGAAAGCCGTTCGCATCGAGATCACCGGCGTCGAGCGCAGCGTTCGGCTGCACGTAATCGTTGAATTCGATGACCTTGAGCTTGAGGCCGTCGCGTGCAGCGACCTTCGTCACTTCGGTCCAGATCTGCGCATCGGGGCCGCTCATCGTGCCGATCTTGAGAACGGCGTCGTCCGCGTGAGCGTTGATGACGAGCGCGCCGAAAGCGACAGCGGCGATACGGGCAAGGAGTGTTCTTCTGAGCATGAAAGTCAAATCAAGTTGAGCGTGGACGCGCATCGTAGCGCGCGCGCTGGCTCGCGCTAACCAATCAATTTTCATGTGCTTATGGGCGACCGCGATGTATGGAATAGCGAACTTTGAAAGCGCTGTCACATTTGTTTCTTGAGCGTCCGCTACATTCCGCCCGTCGCCGCCGCTACGGGCCGAAGAGCCTCGGGTCGCCGGCGACATCAACCACATCGCTCATCGGAGAACGTTTTGAACAAGAATTTGCTGGCAACCGCTGCGCTCGCCGCCTTTGCCGCTTTCGCATCGACCACGGCGCAGGCGCAAAGCAGCGTCACGCTGTACGGCATCATCGATGCGGGTATCAGCTACGTGAACAACAGCGCGACGCGCACGGGCAGCGACCATCTCTTCAAGTACGACGACGGCGTCGCGCAAGGCAGCCGCTGGGGCCTGCGCGGCTCGGAAGACCTGGGCCAGGGGTTGAAGGCGATCTTCGTGCTGGAGAACGGTTTTAACAGCGGCAACGGCACGCTCGGCCAGGGCGGCGCTATGTTCGGACGTCAGGCGTACGTAGGCTTGGCGAAGAACGACGTCGGCTCGCTGACGTTCGGCCGCCAGTACTCGTTCTCGACCGACTACCTCGGCAGCAACTACTCGATCGGTGGCCAGACCGTCGCGGGCAACTACGCGTACCACATCAACGACGTCGATCAACTGACGTCGAGCCGCATCAACAACGCGGTGAAGTTCAGCAGCGCGACGTTCTACGGCGTGACGTTCGGCGGCCTGTACGGCTTCTCGAACCAGGCGGGCGCGTTCGCCGGCACCCCGACGACGACCACCGCCGGCGTCACGACGCAAGGCTCTTCGCGTGCGTACAGCTTCGGCCTGAACTACAAGCTCGGCACGTTCGGCATCGGCGCGGCGTACACCGACATCCGCTTCCCCGGCGCTGCGACGCCCGCGTTCAGCACGACTATTGCGAACGTCTCGAGCGGTGGCACGAAGGACCTGCGCACGTTCGGTGTCGGCGCGAACTACGCGTTCGGCGGCGCGACGGTGTTCGGCCTGTGGACCAACACGCGCTTCGAATCGCTCACCGGCGCGACCTCGAAGTTCAACGCGTACGAACTGGGCGGCAAGTACGCGTTCACGCAGGCGCTGACCGGCGGCCTCGGCTACACCTACATGAAGCTGACGGACGCGGCACAAGGCAAGTGGCAACAGGTCGATGCAAGCGTCGACTACGCGCTCAGCAAGCGTACCGACGTGTACCTGCTCGGCATCTATCAGCACGCGTCGGGTTCGAACAACGGCGTCGATACGCAGGCGCAGATCGGTTCGAGCACGAGCTACTTCGGTACGTCGGGTACGGGGTCGAACAATCAGGTGGCTGTGCGCATCGGCATGCGTCACAAGTTCTGATCGCGTTGGCATGATCGCGGGCGGGTCGCTTCGGCGGCCCGCTTTGCTTTTGCGGCTAGCGCGCGCTCGCGATCGGGATCAGGAATTCGGAGAAGCCGGTCAGCATGATCTGCACGCCCACGCACAGCAGTAGAAACGACGAGATCCGCATCGCGACCTTCGTGCCTTCGATACCCAGATAGCGCGCGAATCGTGCGGAATGGCTCAGCGTAAAAAAGACCGCGATCGCGATCAGCATCGATATCGCAATCGATGCCACCGCAGACGTCACGAACTCGGATAGCTTGTGCGTGCGGTTCGCGTTGAGCGCGACGGCGGTCGCGATCGAACCAGGGCCGGTGGTGAGCGGAATCGTCAGCGGAAAGAACGCCTTCGACATCGCGTTATCGGCGTCGACGTTGCGCGCGGTCGCTTCCTTCGTGCGCACGTCGGGCGCGTTGAGCATCTGCCAGCCGCTCACCGCGACAGCCAGCCCGCCGCCGATGCGCAGCGCCTCAATCGAGATGCCGAAGAGATGCAGGATCGGCGTGCCGGCAAAGAACGCGACGAGCAGCACGCACATCGAGTTGATCGACACCTTTTTCGCGAGCGCGTCGCGCTCGGCGTTCGTCATGCCCTCGGTGCGGTCGAGAAACACGAACGCGACGGCGAGCGGATTGATGATGCTGATCAATCCGGTGAAGCCGAACAGGATGTCCGAGATGAGACTGCCGATCATGAGTGTCCTTGCGTTCTTCCGAGTGCACCACGCATATCAATACACCAAAGGCGGCCGGTTTGGCACGCGGCAGGCCGCGCATGGAGCAAGTATCATTTGTTCCTCAGCCCGAGCGGGTGTCATTGGAGCGATGTCATGGTCAAGACCGCGTTGTTCGTCCGGCTGGAAGCTGCGCCGGGCAAGGAGCAGGAAGTCGAAGCCTTCCTGATGGGCGGATTGCCGCTCGTCGAAGCGGAGCCGGCCACGATCGCGTGGTTCGGCTTGCGTCTCGGGCCGTCCAGGTTCGGCATCTTCGATGCATTCCCCGATGAAGCCGGCCGTCAAGCGCATCTCGCGGGCAAAGTCGCCGAGGCGCTGATGGCGAAAGCCGCCGATCTATTCGCGAACCCGCCGGAAATCGTCAACGTCGAGGTGCTCGCGGCGAAGCTGCCGGGATAGCGCTGGCCTGCGAATTGCTGCGTGCGCAGCGCATGAACTCCCGTCCGAAACCTTCCCCCGAAGCCGCACGCGATGGCTTGGTGCGCGTGCGCGGCGCACGCGAGCACAACCTGAAGAACATCGACGTCGATATTCCCCGCGATGCGCTCGTCGTGTTCACGGGCGTATCCGGCTCCGGCAAGTCGTCGCTTGCGTTCGGCACGCTCTATGCCGAGGCGCAGCGGCGTTATTTCGAGTCGGTCGCGCCTTATGCGCGTCGGCTGATCGAACAGGTCGGCGTGCCCGAATTCGATTCGATCGAAGGACTGCCGCCCGCCGTCGCGCTTCAGCAGCAGCGCGGCACGCCGAGCGCGCGATCGTCGGTGGGCAGCGTCACGACCCTTTCCAGCCTCGTGCGCATGCTGTATTCACGCACCGGCAGCTATCCGCCGAAGCAGCCGATGCTCTACGCCGAGGACTTCTCGCCGAACACGGTCCAGGGCGCGTGCCCGACCTGCCACGGACTCGGACGCGTGTACGAAGTCACCGAAAAGTCGATGGTTCCCGACGATACGCTCACGATCCGCGAACGCGCGATCGCCGCGTGGCCGCCCGCGTGGCACGGGCAGAATCTGCGCGACATCCTGGTCACGCTCGGCTACGACGTCGATACCCCATGGCGCGATCTGCCGAAGAAGGACCGCGACTGGATCCTCTTCACCGACGAGACGCCGACCGTGCCCGTCTACGCCGGCTTGACGCCCGAGGAAACGCGCGTCGCGCTCAAGCGCAAGATGGAGCCGAGCTATCAGGGCACGTTCACCGGCGCGCGCCGCTATGTGCTGCACACGTTCGCGAATACGCAAAGCGCGCTGATGAAGAAACGCGTGTCGCGCTACATGATCGGCAGCGAATGTGCGACGTGTCATGGCAAGCGGTTGAAGCGCGAGGCGTTGTCGGTGACGTTCGCCGGGCTCGACATCGCCGCGTTCTCTCAAATGCCGCTCGCGCGCCTCGCCGAGCTGCTCGGCCCGATCGCGCGCGGCGAGCTGCCCGCGCACACACACGGCATCGACGACGACAGCGCGATCCTCGGCAAGCAGGCGATGCGCGAGGCGACCGAGCGGCGCGTTGCGGCCGGCGGCTCGGCGCACAAGGCGGCGCCCAACGTGCGGCGCACGCCGAACATGTCGGACGAGAAACGCGTCGCGGCGCAGCGCATCGCGGAGGAATTGCTCGAGCGCCTCACGACACTCATCGATCTCGGGCTCGGCTACCTTGCGCTCGATCGCGCGACGCCCACGCTTTCATCGGGTGAACTGCAGCGCCTGCGGCTCGCGACGCAGCTTGCATCGCAGTTGTTCGGCGTCGTATACGTGCTCGACGAGCCGTCAGCAGGGCTGCATCCCGCCGATGGCGAAGCGCTCTTCACGGCGCTCGAACGCCTCAAGGCGGCGGGCAATTCGCTCTTCGTCGTCGAGCACGATCTCAACATGATGCGTCGCGCGGACTGGCTAGTCGATGTCGGCCCGGCTGCGGGCGAAGCGGGCGGTCATGTGGTGTACAGCGGGCAGCCGTCGGGGCTCGCGAAGGTCGAAGAGTCGCAGACGCGCAAGCACCTCTTCGGCACGCACAAGCGCGCCGCGCACACGCCACGCACGCCTTCCGGCTGGCTGCGGCTCGCGAAGATCACGCGCAATAATCTGCATGAACTCGATGCCGCGTTTCCGCTCGGCTGCTTCACGACCGTGACCGGCGTGTCGGGCTCGGGCAAATCGAGCCTCGTGAGCCAGGCGTTGCCGGAACTCGTCGCGGGGCGGCTCGGACGCACGATCACACCCGACTCCGACGAAGAACTCGACCCGCTGCTCGCCGCCGACACGCAGCCGACGGGCGGCGATATCGTCGAAGGGATGGACGCGATCCGGCGGCTCGTGCGCGTCGACCAGAAGCCGATTGGACGCACGCCGCGCTCGAATCTCGCGACCTACACCGGCCTCTTCGATCACGTGCGCAAGCTCTTTGCCGACACGCCCGCCGCGCGCAAGCGCCGCTACGACGCGGGCCGCTTCTCGTTCAACGTCGCGAAGGGCCGCTGCCCGACGTGCGAAGGCGAAGGGTTCGTCAGCGTCGAACTGCTATTCCTGCCGAGCGTCTATGCGCCCTGCTCCACCTGCCACGGCACGCGCTACAACGCGCCGACGCTCGAAATCGAATGGCGCGGGAAGAACATCGCGCAAGTGTTGGGCTTAACGGTCGATGCCGCCTGCAACTTCTTCGCCGACGAAGCGCAAGTCATGCGCGCGCTGCAAGTGCTGCAGGACATCGGCCTCGGTTATTTGCGGCTCGGCCAGCCGGCGACCGAGCTATCCGGCGGCGAGGCGCAGCGCATCAAGCTCGCGACCGAACTGCAGCGCGCGCAACGCGGCGACTCGCTCTACATACTCGACGAGCCGACGACAGGCCTCCATCCCGCCGACGTCGACCGGCTGATGACGCAGTTGCAGGGACTCGTCGATGCGGGCAACACGGTGATCGTCGTCGAGCATGACATGCGGGTCGCGGCGCATAGCGACTGGCTGATCGACATCGGTCCGGGCGCAGGCGACGATGGCGGAAGGACGGTTGCGTGCGGGCCGCCGCGGGACGTCGCGAAGGTGGCGGAGAGCCGTACGGCCGCGTACTTGCGCGATCGCTTGTCGTAAACCGAAAACAGCGGCCGAAGCCGCTGTTTCGCGCTTGAAGCGAGCGATAACTCAATCCGCTGTTTCCAGCATCGGATAGTCGGTATAGCCTTCGGCGCCCGGCGCGTAGAACGTCGACGCGTCCGGCGCGTTGAGCGCGGCATCGACTTCGAAGCGGCGCACGAGATCCGCGTTCGCGATGAACGGCTGGCCCCAGGCGACGGCGTCGGCGTCGCCGCGATCGAGCGCGGCCTGCGCACTTTCCTTCGTGAACTTCTCGTTCGCGATATAGACGCCGCCGAAAGCCTTCTTCAGTTGCGGTCCCAGGCTGTCCTCCCCGACGTACTCGCGCGCCGCGATGAACGCGATCTTGCGCGCGCCGAGTTCGCGCGCCACGTAGCCAAAGGTGGCGGCGCGGTCGCTGTCGCCCATCGTATGCGAGTCGGCGCGCGGCGCGAGGTGAACGCCGACGCGGTCCGCGCCCCACACTTCGATACAGGCGTCCGTCACTTCGAGCAGCAAGCGCGCGCGGTTTTCGATCGGACCGCCGTAGATGTCGGTGCGCTTGTTGGTGCTGTCCTGCAGGAACTGGTCGAGCAGATAGCCGTTCGCGCCGTGCACTTCGACGCCGTCGAAACCCGCGCGCTTCGCGTTTTCCGCGCCCTTGCGATAAGCTGCGACGATGCCCGGGATCTCGTCGATTTCAAGCGCGCGCGGCGTCACGAATTCACGCTTCGGACGCACGAGGCTGACATGCCCCGACGGCGCGATGGCGCTCGGCGCGACCGGCAGTTCGCCGTTCAGGAACACCGGGTCCGAGACGCGGCCGACGTGCCACAGTTGCAGGAAGATCTTGCCGCCAGCGTCGTGTACGGCCTTCGTGACGAGCTTCCAGCCTTCGACCTGTTCATCCGACCAGATGCCGGGAGTATCGGCATAACCGACGCCTTGCGGCGTGACGGACGTTGCTTCGCTGAGGATGAGCCCGGCGGCTGCACGGTCGCCGTAGTACTTGGCCATCAGCGCGTTCGGCACGCGCTCGACGCCCGCGCGCTGACGCGTGAGCGGAGCCATGACGATGCGGTTGCGAAGCGTAAGCGCGCCTACTTTGAGCGGGTCGAAAAGAGTTGTCATGGCTAGTGATCCTAAGTGATTTACAAGCTATCTGGAAGTGTTTCGAAAGCTACTGCAAGCTGAACGATCGGCGCGAGCCTGAGCGTCTAGAGGCCCTTGTTGATGTGGTCCAGGAACGCCTGGATCACGGCCTCGTCGCGCTTGAAAAAGACCCACTGGCCGATCCGCTTCGACGTGACGAGTCCCGCCTTGTGCAGCGTGGCGAGATGCGCCGAAACGGTGGACTGGGACATCGCACAGCGCTCGTCGATCTGACCCGCGCAGACGCCATTCGCCAGCGGCATATGCTGCTGGCTGAAATGCACCTCCGGGTCCTTCAGCCACGCGAGAATCTCGCGGCGGACCGGATTGGCGAGGGCCTTGTGAATTGCGTCGATGTCCATTTGGGTGCTGACGGGGTCTTCTAAATCGTCTTGGACCGAAATATATATCGAAGAAATCCGATATGCAAGTTTTGGCATTGTTCTGAGTAAGGGTATATGGGTATGCGCTGCGCTGATAACGGGCCTCCGCCGGATGGCTAATGACGGTTTTCGACGCCTCATTCCTCGTACACTGACGCCGTTGCACTGCGCTTCAGGTCTTGACGAACGTCAGGATGACTACATTGATGTTTGAACTGACTCGATCCCAGGGATATGAGGTTTTGCGACTTTTTTGAGATAGTGGATCGAGATAGGATCGAGGCTGGACATGGGAACGCTCCAAAGGATTTACCCTCACGCAGGCGGCCCTTCAACGAATGGAACAGGAAAGGAGCCACCGACCATGCAACGCGTTAAACGAGTATCGAGTCTTGAACGAGCTTTGCCGTCGGTGACGAGCGATATCGCTGTGATGAAGAAGGATATCGGACTCTTGAAGGCTGACGGCTCTGTATTGAAGACCGACGTGAACGTTCTCAAGACAGACGTCTCGGTTCTGAAAGCCGATGTCATCGTGCTGAGGACGGACGTTTCGATCTTGAAGACCGATGTCTCCGTGCTTAAAGCAGATGTCGCGGTCTTGAAAACCGATGTCACCGTACTGAAGTCCGACGTCGCGGTCCTGAAAACCGATGTCTCCGTGATGAAGACGGATGTGGCCGTCTTGAAAACCGATGTCGCTGTGCTCAAGACAGACGTTGCTGTGTTGAAGACAGATGTCGCTGAACTGAAGACAGATGTGTCCGTGCTGAAGAAGGACGTCGCCGTACTGAAGTCGGACGTCGTCGTACTGAAAACGGACGTCATTACACTCAAGAGCGACGTGGCCGTCTTGAAGACCGACGTAGCCGTCTTGCAGTCGGACATGGTAATCGTGAAGACCGACGTCGCTGTCATCAAGTCGAACTACGCGACGAATACTGACGTGTCGGACGCCAAGAATGCCATCATTGTGTGGGTGATGTCCGCCGTATTCATCGCGCAGTTGCTTCCGGTGTTTCTCAAGCGATTCGGCCTGTAGCGCGTGCGGCCCGGCTGCAGGCGGCGCCAATCCCCGCCGCCCGCTGCGCCGTCAGCCAGCCTCCAGCACCGAGATCACGTTCCCTGCGGGGTCCCTGAACCATGCGATCACCGGGCCGCCGCTCGCCCGGCAGATGCCCTTCGCGCCCGTCTTCAGATTGGGCTCGTCGTAGTGCTCGAAGCGCACGCCTCGCTGCGAAAGCGTATCGACGGCGTCGTCGACGTTTTCCACCGGGAAGTTGAGCACCGTGAACGTAGCGGGTGTGTGATTCGGCTTGGGGTAGATCAGCACGTCCCTGCCACCCGCGAAATGCAGCGTCAGCATTCCGTTGGACTCGGACACGTCGAGGCCGAGCGTCTCGCCATAGAACGACTTAGCTTTCGGAATATCGTTCGCGGAATAGCCGCTGAACGCGCGACTCGTCTTGAGAAAGTCAGGTTGCATCGTCTCGCTCCTTTGATTTTCGCGGTCAATCGATGGCGCCCCAAGCGCTCAGGTCCCGGACGGGTCTCAGTTCGACGCCGCCGAGCCGCCCGGGCGGGATCCGCGATGCCACGCGAATCGCGTCGTTCAGATCCTGCGCCTCGATCAGGATGAACCCGCCAAGCTGCTCCTTGGTCTCGGCAAAGGGCCCGTCCGTCACTGAAACATGCCCGTCCTGCATCCGCAGCGAAGTTGCCGCCTGCGTCGATTGCAATGCATTCGACGTCACGTAATGGCCGCTTTCGCGCATGCGTTCGTCGTTGTCGAGGGATTCTTTGACGAGCGCGTCGAATTCGGACGACGAAAACGCGTCGAGCTTACGTTCGTCGAGATAGATCAGGCAGAGATATTTCATCGACGTCTCCAGTAGTGGGCTCACTGGAACGTCGTTTGACGAGCGGCCAAATCGACACATCGCGGGAAAATTTTTAGCGAACGTGCGATTTATGCGCGCAGCTTCGGGCAACGCGTCGCCGAACAGCCACTTCGCGCGATGCGAAAAACCACCCAACTCTGGTAACCTGCGCGCTTGATTCGGACGCTACCTTCGGAACCCAATGCAAACGGAACCTCCATTCAACGAACGCGGCGTCACGCTGTCGCGCGTGGGCCTGAGCGCTGCTGGCCAGATGTTTCCGCTGCGTGATTTGCGCTCGGCGCGCGTCGTGCGGATCGACCGCAAGAAGCCGCTGCCGATCATCATGGGCGTAGTTGGCCTGGCAGCGGTTGTCGGCGGCGTATTTATCGGATCGGGAGCGGCGCTCGTGCTCGGCGTGATGATCGCCGTGGTCGGCTATCTCTCGTGGATCACGCAGGACGTCATTTACCAACTGCTCGTGACGACGCCCGACGGCGAGCGCGAAGTGATCATCACCAAGGAGCGGGAATTCGCCGACCGCCTCGCCAGACTTGTGCACGAGGCGATCGAAAAACACGCGCGTAACACGTCAGCGCCGGCCGCCTGACATAGGCCGAAACGCCGCAAAACACCCCGCTCACCCCAGATTGAGCGGCTCGACGTGCCAGATTTCCTTCGCATACTCCGCGATCGTCCGGTCCGACGAGAAGATCCCCATCCCAGCGACGTTCTCGATCGCGCTTCTCGTCCACGCGTCCTTGTCGAGGAATTTCCGGTCGACTTCGGCCTGCGCCTGATCAAAGCTCTCGAAGTCGGCGAGCACCATGTAATGGTCGCCCCAATCCACGAGCGTATGGAAGATGTCGTAAAAGCGATGCGGCTCGTCCGGTGAGAAGTGTCCCAGACGAATCTGATCAAGCGCGATTTTCAGCTCGGGATTCTGCTCGTAGATCTGCCTCGGCCGATACCCGGCCGCCCGCAACGATTCGATCTCGTCCGTCGAGTGGCCGAACACGAACATGTTCTCGCGCCCCACCGCGTCGCAAATCTCGATGTTCGCGCCGTCCAGCGTGCCGATCGTCAGCGCGCCGTTCAGCGCGAGCTTCATGTTTCCCGTGCCCGACGCCTCCGTGCCCGCCATCGAAATCTGCTGCGACAGGTCGGCGGCCGGAATGATCAGCTCGGCGACGCTCACGCCGTAGTTCGGAATGAAACCCACCTTCAGCCGGTCGCCGACGAGCGGATCGGCGTTGATTTTTTTCGCGACGTCGTTGATCAGCTTGATGATGTTCTTCGCCATCTTGTAGGCCGACGCCGCCTTGCCCGCGAACATCACGACGCGCGGCGTCCAGTCGCGCTCCGGCTCCTCGCGGATGCGGTTGTAGCGCACGATCACGTGGAGGATATTCAGCAATTGCCGCTTGTACTCGTGGATGCGCTTGACCTGCAGGTCGAACAGCGCATTCGGATCGATGATCGCGCCGGTCTCGCGCTTCGCCCGCTCGACGAGCCGCAATTTGTTCGCGAGCTTCGCGTCGTGAAAATGCTTGCGGAACTCGGGATCGTCGCGCCATTCGCGCAGCCGGGCGAGCTCGAACAGATCGCTGCGCCAGGCCGGCCCGAGCCGCGCGTCGATCAGCGACGACAGCGACGGACTCGCCTGCGCGAGCCAGCGCCGCGGCGTGATGCCGTTCGTCACGTTCGTGAAGCGCTCGGGATACATGCGCGCGAAATCGGAAAAAATGTTCTGCGTCATCAACTGCGAATGCAGTTTCGAGACACCATTGACCTTATGACTAGCGACGATCGCCAGATGCGCCATGCGCACGCGCCGCTGACCGTATTCGTCGACGAGCGAGATGCGGCGGATCAAATCGACGTCGCGGCCGAACTTCTCCGTCACCTGCTTGAGGAACTGCGCGTTGATGTCGAAGATGATTTCGAGATGGCGCGGCAGCAAGCGCGAGAGCATCTCGACGTCCCACGTTTCGAGCGCTTCGGGCATCAGCGTGTGATTCGTGTACGAGAACATCTGCTGCACGAGCTTCCACGCCTTGTCCCACGGCACGTGGTGGGTATCGACCAAGAGCCGCATCAATTCGGGGATCGCGAGCACCGGGTGCGTGTCGTTCAGATGAACCGCCACCTTCTCCGCCAGCCGCCCGAAATGCGAATGCGTGCGCTGATAGCGGCGGATCAGATCCTGCATCGTCGCGGAGACGAAGAAATATTCCTGGCGCAGCCGCAGTTCGCGGCCGGCTTGCGTCGAGTCGTCGGGATAGAGCAGGCGCGACACGTGTTCCGACGTGTTCTTCGCCTCCACCGAGCGCCGGTAATCGCCCTGGTTGAACGCGGAGAGATCGAATTCGTCGGTGGCGCGCGCGGACCAGAGGCGCAACGTGTTGGTCGCCGTGGTCGAGTAGCCGGGAATCACGGTGTCGTAGGCCATCGCGTTGACGTGCTCGGTCTCGATCCACTCGGTGCGGTCGTCGTACTGCACGGTGCGGCCGCCAAAATGCACCAGATAGACCACTTCCGGCCGCGGAAACTCCCACGGATTGCCGGCGCGCAGCCAGTAATCGGGCGTTTCGACCTGATTGCCGTCCACGATCGTCTGCCGGAACATGCCGTACTCGTAGCGAATACCGTAGCCGAAGCCCGGAATGCCGACGGTCGCCATCGAATCGAGGAAGCACGCAGCCAAACGGCCCAGGCCGCCGTTACCGAGCGCTGCATCGGGTTCGAGATCCTCTAGCGTGTTGATGTCGACGCCCAGGCCCGAGAGCGCGTCGCGCACCTCTTCGTGGATGCCGAGGGCGAGGAGCGCGTTCGTGAAAGTTCTGCCGATCAGAAACTCCATCGACAGGTAATAGACGCGTTTCACATCCTGTTCGTACTGCTGGCGCGTGGTGCGCATCCAGCGCGCGACGAGCCGGTCGCGCACCGCGAGCTCTACCGCGTGCAGCCAGTCGCGCGGCTGCGCAGTCACGGCATCCTTGCCGACGCCGTACATCAGGCGGTTCGAGATGGAGCGCCGCAGCGCATCGACAGTGCTGTTGAGCTGGTCGAATTCCAGGTCGACGGATGTCATCGAAGCCTCCGGTTTTTTACAACTTGTGCAACTCTGCAACGAGGCAGTCCGCGTGCCGCCATTCGCCCGCATGCACGAATGTAAGGCGGCGAGCCGCGCCAGCCGGTCGTCGCGAGGACGAAGGTGCAGGTTACGCTAGTTTTATTTTTTTTGGTATGCGCGGCGAATCGATGATTTTTTCGCCAGTCGCGCGGCCGCCCGACACGCTGCTGCAACAATTAGCCACAAAGCGCCGAACGGTCATCGCTATGATTCGCGATCCTCACGTTCACATCGACGGGCGCCGTGTCTACTAAACAAAACCGTCCGCGTGCGCTGCTCGCAGGCGTCCTTACCTGCTTGTGCCTCGTCTCCGCGGCGCGCGCTCAAGAGGCCACGCGGCCGCAGTTTCATGTCGTCGGCGGCAACATTCAGAAGCGCTCCGATACCGTGCTCGCGTTGATGGGTTACTCGGCGGTGCCGGATCTCTCGGCGAGTTCGCTCAGCATTCGCGACGGCACGACCGGCAACCCTTCCCTCGCGCTCACGCAAGTCGGCGGCGGCTTCACGCTCAGCAAGCGCTTTCCGCTCTATCTGGAAGGCGCGATCGGCGGCAGCCGCTACGACCCGACCTTCGTCGTCACCGACGGCGAAGAGCGCCGCAAGCTGCCGACGCGCTGGACCAACGTATCCGCGACGGGCGGCATCGGCTGGGACTTTCCGCTGAACGCCGACAAGACGCTCGTCTTCCGGCCGATCTTCAATTTCTCGCTCGGTGAGGCGGTGAGCGACGCGCAGGCCGCGCAGTTCTACATCAATCAACATGTGGACCAGGACATCGACTTCCTGACGAACGGTTCGCTGAGCGTGTACGGACTGGGCGGCGCCGTGATGCTGGACTACGAACTCGTGCGCGAAGCCTATGAAATCGACGTCGAGTGGCGTTACAGCTATATCCATTTGCAGAGCTTCGCGGGATCGTCGGCGGCGAGCGGCAGTTCGGACGCGCAGACCGTCAATCTCTACGCGCGCTGGCGCGCGCCGACCGGCGCCATCGTGCTGCACAAGCCGTTGCGCTACGTGCTCGAACTGTCGCATTCGACATATCTCGGCAGCCAGGCCGGCGTGCTCGGCTTCAATCACCTGACATCGCTCGGTGCCGGGCTCGAACTCGATACCAGCGCCGTCACGAAGATGTTCTCGCGCGTGCGGCTGGTCGGGCGCTATGCGTTCGGGCAGAACATTTCGGGCGCATCGGTCGGGCTCGCGTTGAGTTTTTGAGACGCACGGAGCCGATGCGTCAACCCGTCCGCGCTTGATGCTGTCTTTCCTGCGGGTGCGTAATCGCGGGCCTGTCGGTTGCTAGACTCGGAGTTTTCCTGAAAGGGCCTCCCCATGTACAAGAAGGGAATCGTCATCGAGATCCAGTTCCCGCCTGAGCGCCTGAACGACGCCGCCGGCGACCCATACTGGATCGATCTCACGCTCGACGAAGCCCGTCGCCTTTACGAGCAACTCGCCGCGCGCTTCGCGGGCGATGCCCGCGCGAACCAGCCGCTCGATACTTTTTCGATCGAATAGACGTCATTGCAGCGCTGAACAAGACGGCGCACCCCGCCCCGCCGATACTGCGGCTTTCCCCCGGATGCCTCGCCGTCATGGTCACGTTCCTCGTCGCCGCCGTCTTCGTCTTCCTGTGGTCGACGGGTTTCATCGTCGCCCGGGCGATCACGCCTTACGTCGATCCCAATCTCTATCTGCTCGCGCGCTTTTGCGGCACGGCGCTGCTGTTCGTCGCGATTGCGCTGATCGCGCGCGTGCGCTGGCCACGCGGACGCGACGCCGCGCGGCATCTTTTTGCCGGCGCGCTGTTGCAGGGCGTCTATCTGGGCGCGGGATACTGGGCCGTCGCGCAGGGGGTCGGCGCCGGCGTGATGGCGCTGCTCGGGGCGCTGCAGCCGCTTCTGACCGCGGCGATCGCGGCGCGGCTCTTCGGCGAGCGCCTGTCGAGGCGCGCGTGGGCCGGTCTCGCGCTGGGACTCGCGGGCGTCGCGCTCGTACTTTCGCCGAAGATCGCTTCTGGCGGCTCGCAGGCGGCGCACGCGTCGGGCGGCGTGCCGCAGTGGTTCGTCGTGACGGTGGCGGTGCTGTCGGTCGTCGCGATCACGGCGGGCACGCTGTATCAGAAGACGTCGCTCGCCAGCGCCGACATCCGCAGCGCGAGCGCGCTGCAGAACATCGGCGCGGCGCTCGTCGCGGGGGTTCTCGTGTGGGCGCTCGGCGAGCATCGCTTCGTGGCGTCGACGGTGACGTGGCTTTCGCTCGCGTGGGGGATCGTGATGCTGTCGGGCGTCGCGACGACACTTCTCGTCTGGATGGTCCGGCGCGGCGACGCATCGCGCGCGACGGCGCTGCTGTTTCTCGCGCCGCCGCTGGCTGCGGTTGAAAGTTATCTTGCGTTCGGGGAGACGCTGGGCGCGGTGCAGGTGGCGGGGTTCGCCGTCGCGCTGATCGGGGTGATGCTGGCGCGCGCGGGATAGGGGTGTTCCGTTCTATCGCGCTTCAATGCAATCGAGTCGATGCATCCCCGGCGACGGACGCGCGCGCCTTCAGCGGCACGTCCCGCAGACGCTGATGGCACAGGCGCTGCGCAATCGCCTCGCCGATGTACGGCACGTCGGTGGTCAGCCTGGCTTGCGCGTAGGCGTCGGAGGTGCCCGCGCCGTAGACCGCGATTTCCGCTACGTATCCGCCCAGTTCGGTTTCGAGAAAGCGCCGGACCTCGGACGCGGCGCAGCGGCGCGGCAGGTTCCAGACGAGCAGATGCATGGCGCTCACCGATCGCGATAAACACGCCGCGCGATTCGCGCCGGCTGGAGCGCTTTGCGACGGCTCAGGGACGCATACGCGAGGCTGACGCCGGCGAGCAAAACGGCGAGGGTCAAAAAGGTCATCGCGGCTCCGGAAAATTATTTTAAGACAACTACATGTTAGCTATCTCGACGGCCCTTGGTATGCGACATTTTGACTTTTTGTGCCGGGCGGCGGGAGAGGCTTGTGGGGCGGGGATGTGTTTTGATCGGCCGGGTCGGAGACTATTTTTTCGGCACACTGTCCCGATTATTTCGAGACAAAGACGCAGCGCCGTTCAAGACCCCGAGCAAGTCAAACTCGACAGATTCGGATAGCGATTCGGCCAATCGCCGGCGATCGCAGCCTGCGCCTGGGCAAGCGTCATATCGCCTGTGCAGACGCAGCGTTTCAGGAATACCGTCAGCCGCTCCTTGCGCCGTTGGCCGGAACGCCCTTCCCACGGACGCAGGTCGAGATTGGCGGCCGCGCTCGGCAGGCCGCCGAGCAGCACGGGCATCCGGTGATCGAGCGCGAATTCCGACGCCACCGCGGCATCGACGCCCCGCTGCTTGAGCAGCCGCTCCTTCTGTCGCATCTGGACGTCGAACGACGGCGACACCCGATCCACGTAACCCGGGACGCAAATCGTATCGACGATCGTCGTCTGCGAGATGCGCGGGTCCAGCCACTCGGCGCGCTGCGCGTAGAGCGGCGCGGCGGCGAGCGTCGCGGCAAGGGCTGCGGCGAGCGCGCGATATCGGGCGGCTGTGCGGCGCGATGGAGCCGCCGCGCCGGGCGCGCGGTCCGGGCGCGGCGGATGAGCCTCGGTGTGCCTTCGATTCATGCGTCGGATGTAAGCGCGCGGGTTGCACGCGGGGTCATTGGATCGTGGGGTCGGATTTTGAGACGGGTGCGGGCTCAATTAAAACACACGCGGGCTTTCGCCCGCCTCACATCACGCGTTGCGACAGCGCGGCGTCGAGCGCGGCACCTCTTTCGATGAACTCGCGGAACGCCGCCGCGATTTGCTCGTCGTCCTCGCCGTTGCGATCGCCGTCAAGTGCGCGTTGGCAGGCGTGTTGAAGCGCGACGCACGCGTGCGCAAACGGCGTCGCGCCGACCACGAACGCCGCGCCCTTCATCCGGTGCGCAGTCTCGCGCAGACGATCGTAGTCGCAGAGGGCAAAGGCGTCGCGGGCATCGTCGAAGTCTTGGGCGTTGGCGGTTTGGAGTGCATCGACGAGAGTGGCAGCCTGGGGGCCGTAGCCGTCGATCAGGGTGTGGTCGAAGGGGGTCTCGTGTTCTGCTTGCGGGCTTTCGTGGGGTTGCCTTTCTGTCGAAGGTTGCGACTGCGCCTGGTTTCGCGCCTCCGGTCGTCGCAGCCCACGCTGAATTCCTCCCACCGCCATCACCAACGCCCGCCGAAGTTCCTCCATCCCCACCGGCTTGACGAGACAGGCAGTCATCCCCGCGATGACCGCCTGCGCCGCCATCTCGGGCTGCGCGTCCGCCGTCACGCCGATGATCGGCACCGGCCCATCTGCTCCCGCCGCCTCCGCCACCCGGATCGCGCGAGTCATCTCGACGCCGTCCATCACGGGCATCTGGCAATCGGTGAGGATCAGATCGATGTCCGCTTGTTCCGCGCGCCAGCGGGCGAGGCCTTCTGCACCATCGTTCGCCGTCCGCACGGCGCACCCCAGTTCCGTGAGCTGGCTGCCGAGCACGAGCCGGTTGGCCGGATGATCGTCGACGACGAGCGCGCACAGGCCCGCGAGCCCCGCCCCGTCCGGCTGCAGCGCCGGTTCCGGTGCGGTGGGAGCCACCGCCGGTGCCACCGGCAGTACCACGCGCACAGTGAAACAACTCCCGCGCCCCGCCTCGCTCGATACCTCGATCGTGCCGCCCATCATCGTCACGAGCCGGCGGCAGATCGTGAGGCCAAGGCCCGTGCCGCCATACCGGCCGACAGGGTCCGCGTGCGCCTGCACGAACGGCGCGAAGATCGCCGCCTGCTGCGCGGCCGTCATGCCGATGCCCGTATCCGACACCGCGATCAGCACCTCGCGCGCACCGTCCACGACATCGCCGGCGCTGTATTGAAGCGTTACGCCGCCCTCGGCCGTGAACTTGATCGCATTCGACAGCAGGTTGCCGGCCACCTGGCGCAGGCGCTGTGCATCGGCTTCGACCCAGACGGGGCCCGGCTCCCCGCTTTTTTCGACGACGAGCGCAACGCCCTTCCCGCGCGCTGCTGGCCCGTAGATCGCTACGACGCCCGCCGCCCACGCATCGAGTTCGACCGGCGCGGGCGCGAGGACGAGCCGCTCGGCCTCGAGTTTCGCGACGTCGAGAATGTCGTCGATCAGGCCGAGCAGGTCGCGCGCGGCCTGATGCGCGATCGCGAGCGAGCGTTCGGTGGCGGCGCGCTCGCCCGGACTGCGCAATTCGAGTTCCAGCAGGCCGAGGACGGCGTTCATCGGCGTGCGGATTTCGTGGCTCATCGTCGCGAGGAAGGTCGATTTTGCGCGGTTCGCGGTCTCGGCCTCCTCCTTGGCCGCGCGCATCGCCGCCTCCGCCGCGACCCGCCGTGCGATCTGCGCGCGCAGCGACACCGCCCAGCCGGTCAGGAGCAGCAGCACGCCAAACGCGAGCGCGGCGCCGAGCGCGATCTGCGGGCGGCGCCGCTCCCAGAGCGTCTCGGGATGACCGCCGAGCGCCCAGTGGCGACGGATTGCATCGAGTTCAGCGGGCTGCAGGTGATCGAGCGCGCGGTTCATGATGCTGGCGAGCATCGGCTCGCGCGCCGAGACGAGGAAGCTGTAGGGGACGGGTTCGTTGGAGAAGGCGCCGGTGATCGCGAGCCGTCCGCGATACGCGTTCGCGACGGCGTATCCGGCGAAGGCCATGTCGGCGACGGCGGCATCCGCGCGGCCCTTCGCGACGGCGGCGAACTGGGCGTCGAAGGTGGGTGTCTCGATGATCTTCGCCTGCGGCAGTCGATTGTGCACCATCGAGGCGACGAAGAGGCCGGCGGGGACAGCGACGCGAGCGTGGGTGAGTGCTTCGGCATCGCGCAGCGGCGCGGCGCCCGCGCGCGTGACGACTACGAAAAAACCTTCGCCGTAGGGGCGGGTGTAGAAGCCAGATGGGCCGGGGGCGGTGTTTGCGTTTGTGGCGTTTGTGGCGTTTGTGGCGTTTGTGGCGTTCGTGGCGTTCGTCCCTGCCGCTTCATTCGCGGCTGAAGCGACATTCGTCATGTGCGCACCTGGCGCGACGCTCGCGTCGGGCGCAAGAGGCACCACAGCCCCCCGAGCCAGCGGCGTCAACGCCGCTAACCCATCACGCAGATCCCGGTCGACCTCCTCCGTCGAGGCGTGCATGCGCGCCTCGAACCGCAAGCCCGTCAAGCGTGCGACGGCATCGAGCACATCCGCCGCCGATCCCGCCGCGCGCCCGTTCGCGTCACGAAATGCGAGCGGCGCGGCGCGCGCAAGCGTCGAATAGCGGACCACAGGATGCGTGGCGATCCACGCGCGTTCTTCGCCGGTGAAGACGAGCGGCTCGTCGAAACTGACGGCGGTCCCCGTCGCACCCCAGCGCGCATGAATTTCGAGCAGGAAACGCGGCGGCAGCCCAGCCATCGCGTTATCGACGCGTTCCCGCAGCGCCGCCGCTTCCGGCCGCCCAGACGCGAACGCAAAGCTATAGCCGCCTTCATCGAAGGGCGCGAAGCCCGTGATCGCGAGGCTGGTCAGCGCGAAGTGATCGATCGCGTAGGCCGTCGTGACGTAATCGCCGACGAACGCATCGGCATCGCCGATCGATGCCGCCAGCAGCGCCTCCGCGACGTTGCGATAGCCCGTCGGCCGCAGGGCGGGATAGGCCGAGCGCACCCGTTCAGGTGACGTCTGTCCTTCGACGTAAGCGATACGGCCGGTCGTTGCGTGCTTCTGGCGCGACTCGACGTGGACCTGCTTCGTCGGAACGTAGGGACGCGAAAGGATGACCGGCGGGCCGGCGTCATTGCCGGTGGCGGTCGTCGCAGCGTCGATCTCGCCGCGCGCGAGGGCGGCCAGCATCGACCGGCGATCGGGATAGACGCGCCATTCGAGCGCCAGGCCGAGCGACTTCGCGATTTCGGCGGCGAAATCGGCTGAGATGCCGCGCACGGTGGACTGCATTTTGGCTGCGGTTTGGGTGCTGGCTGCGGTCTGCGCGGTGGATAGCGGCGACGTGCTGGCTTCGGCCTGCGTGCTGAACACCGGCGGCGTGCCGGCTGCGGCCTGCGTGCCAAATCCCGGCGGCGTGCTGGCTGCGCTCGGCGCGCCAACAACAGCCGGCTGACCGCTCAAATCGAGCGGCGGGACCGCGCCGGGCACCGCGCCCACGACCCACCCGCCCTGCGCCGCCGGCGCAAGGCCGCAACAAGCGGCGAAGAGCAGCGCGCAAAAAACGAAACGCGCGCCGCGCATGGAGAGAAAGGCGAAACGAGACAAGCCGGATGCCTGGAGTATCGGTCCGGCCAGTGTCTCAAATTATTTTGTGGAACGGCAAACGGCGATGCGACTGCCCATCGGCCGCTAGATATAAGACGTCGTGAAAATGGCGAGCGCCTTAACCGGGCCCGCTGCGAGCGTCCCCGTCGTGCGCACGTATCGCGCCGTAAGCGGAATGTTCAGCGCGCCATCGGGCGCTACGCCTACAAGCCATTGATCGTCATGCCGGGCGCGGCGGAATCGTGGCCGAAGAAGACTTCGCCTTGTTCGAATCCCCCAACCGAGGCCGGGGGATTCTCCACTCTTACGCCCAAGCCACGCCCGCAATCAAGCCGGCACGCTCTCCGCCTTCTGCGCCCGCGACCAAACGCGATGCTTGCCCAGCGCCTCGATGAACTTCGTCATCACGGTTTTCGCATCGCCGCCGACGCTCACACCGTCATCTCCCGTCGGAAGGTGCGCGGCCGCCAGCACGTCCTCGCCATCGCCGATCGCGCCGATGGACTTCAGGTGCTTGAACGCCTCCAGCACGAAGTGCCGCGCGTCGCCCGACTCCGACAGCGTCTTCGCACTGCCCTTCCCGCCCGCGATCACCACGCCGTCGAACATGATCGACGGCATTGCGAGAATCGTCGCGTCGACTTCGATGCCGCCCTCGAGCGTCCCGAGCACCGGCGCGATCACCTTCGCGTGCGCGCCCTCCGCCTTGAGCGCGTCCTTTACGGCCTTGATGCTGGCGGCATCGGCGCCCTTCGCGGCGAGGATCGCGACCTTGCGCGTTTTCACCGAAGGCGGCGTCTTCGCGACGATCGACAGCGCAGGCGACTCCGCCACCGACGCCGTGCCCAGTTCATCGGCACCCGCGCTTTTCTTCGGCACCGGCAAGCCGAGATTCTCGGCGACGCGCGCCACCAGAACGTCGTCGATATTGGCGAGGATGCCGAGCTGCCGCTCGCGGATCGGCTTCCGCTCGACCTTGCTCAACTCGAACGAATACGCGCCGACGATGTGATCCTTCTCCGGCTGCGTCATGCTGTTCCAGAAAAGCGTCGCCTGCGAGTAATGGTCGATGAACGACGGGCTGCGCACGCGGATCTTCGAGCCTTCGACGCGCTCCGTGTAAGTCTCGAAACCGCCGCCCGCGGCTGCCGGCGCGGTTTCCTTAGGCCAGCCGCCGTCGATCGAATTCGGTTCGTACGAAGCCTGTCCCTTGTCGATCGTCATGCGATGCATCGCGTCGCGCTGGCCGTTGTGCAGCGGCGCGATCGGGCGATTGATCGGAATCTCGTGGAAGTTCGGGCCGCCGAGACGGCTGATCTGCGTATCGGTGTAGGAAAAAAGACGTCCTTGCAGCAGCGGATCGTTTGAGAAATCGAGTCCCGGCACGATGTGTCCAGGACAAAACGCGACCTGCTCGGTCTCGGCGAAGAAATTGTCCGGATTACGGTTGAGCGTCATCTTGCCGATCATCTGCAGCGGCACGAGTTCCTCGGGGATGATCTTGGTCGGATCGAGCAAATCGAACGGGAACTTGTGCTCGTCCTCTTCCTCGACGATCTGCACGCCCAGTTCCCACTCCGGAAAGTCGCCCATGTCGATCGCGTCCCACAGATCGCGGCGATGGAAGTCGCAATCCTTGCCGGCGAGCTTCTGCGCTTCGTCCCACAGAAGCGACGCCGAGCCGATGGTCGGCCGCCAATGGAACTTGACGAAGCGACCTTTGCCCTCGGCGTTGACAAAGCGGAACGTGTGAATGCCGAAGCCTTCCATCGTGCGCAGGCTTTTCGGGATGGCGCGGTCGGACATCGTCCAGAGCACCATGTGCGCCGATTCGGGCACGAGCGAGACGAAGTCCCAGAAGGTGTCGTGGGCGGAGCCGCCCTGCGGCATTTCGTTGTGCGGCTCCGGCTTCACGGCGTGGACAAAGTCGGGAAACTTGATCGCGTCCTGGATGAAGAACACCGGCATGTTGTTGCCGACCAGGTCGAAATTGCCCTCCTCGGTGTAGAACTTGACCGCGAAGCCGCGCACGTCGCGCACGGTGTCGGCCGAGCCGCGCGAGCCCTGCACGGTCGAGAAGCGCACGTAGACGGGTGTTTCCTTCGACGGGTCCTGCAGGAACGCAGCTTTCGTCAGCGCGGCCTGCGATTCGTAGACTTTGAATACGCCGTGGGCGGCGGAGCCGCGCGCGTGGACGATCCGCTCGGGAATGCGCTCGTGGTCGAAGTGCGTGATTTTTTCACGCATGATGAAATCTTCGAGCAGCGATGGGCCGCGCGGGCCGGCTTTGAGCGTGTTCTGGTTGTCGGAAACCTTGACGCCCTGATTGGTCGTCAGGGCCTGATTAGTCGCATCGGAGCGAAATTGTTCGAGGCTCTCGAGCTTTTGATTGGTATTGCCTTGCGACGGGGTGCTGGCGACGGCGCTTGCCGTCTTTTTCTGGGTCGGCATCGGGGAACTCCAAGGTGACAAATGGCCTGGCGCTTTGGATAGCGTCACGCCATGAGGCGCAACTTGTGTTCCTGCGGCGAGCGCGTCAGGCGCGGACCAGCCAGTTTTCCAGACTCAGTTCCGGGATGCGCGAGAACTCGGCGGTGTTGTCGGTGACGAGGATCGCGTCGATCGCAAGCGCGTGCGCGGCGATCAGCATGTCGTTCGCTCCGATCACCTTGCCGTCGCGTTCGAGATCGGCGCGGAGTTTTCCGTACGCGCTATCGGCATCGACGGAAAGCGGCACGACTTCGATGCTCGCGAGCGCCCGGTCGACGCGATCCGCCAGTTCCGCCGAGCCCTTCTTCTCCACGCCGAAGCGCAATTCCGCCGCCACGATGATCGACGTGCAGATGTCGTCGGGCTGCGTATCGCCGATGCGCTCGGCGCACGAGCCGCGCGTGTTCCGGATGGCGTCCGAGATGATGTTGGTGTCGAGCAGATAACGCGGCATCACAGGTCCACCGGCTCGGCTGGCAAGTTGTCGATGTCGGGAAAATCTTCGTCGAGCGGGGACCACTGCGTCAGCAGATCGCGCAGCGGCACGGCTTTCAGCGGCTCGATGATGAGATTCACGCCCTCGCGCCGGATGACGGCTTCGTCGCCCGGCAGCTCGAATTCCCGAGGGATGCGGATGGCCTGATTGCGGCCGTTGCGAAACAGCCGAACGTGTCGGCTAGCGGTTGTAGGCATGATGATGACTCCTGGCCTATGCTATGGCATAGGCCAGTTTAACGCCGAACGTGTTTACGCGCTACTCGGCCGCTCGGCTAACGCTTGACCGCCTCATTCATCTTTGCCGCCGTCATATCCTGCAGCGCGATGATGCGGTTCATCGCGACGGCGTTCGTCGTCGCCGCTTCGTACATCGTCGCGAGGTCTTTTTTCAACTGCGTGCGCGATCCACCATCGAGATAGACCATGTGCCCTGACGGATAGAACGTCGCCGACAGATTCTGCCGCACGGTTTTATCGATCAGCGGCATCTGCTGCAGATCGAGTACCGTCTGGTAGAACGGTGTCACGAAGTCATACATCCCATTCGCCGCGAGCACCTTCAAATCCACGTTCAGCGCCATAACCGCCGCCAGATCGCCCGCCGTATACAGAATGATATTGCCCTTCGAATCGACGCCCTTTTGCGCGCCGGTCGGGTCCGTGTGCTTGAAATCCCAATTGAGGAACGCCTGATCGTTGAGATCGGTGAACGAGGATGTCGAGGTAAATTTCAACTGCTCGTTCAGGTAGGAATTCCACATCGACGTGTAGACGCCGCTCACCGCCGTCATCGTCGGGTCGTTGCCGCCGGAGTTAGGGTCGATCTTGCCCGCGATCCCGCTCGACACGCCGATCACGCGTCCGTCGTACGAGCCGAGCGCCTGCCCCTTCGATTTCAGCAGCGTCGTCAGGAAAAGCGAGTTGCCGCGGCTGTCGTAGGCGGCGATGTCGAGACTCCACGCGAGCAGCGTCGCCTTGTCGATGCCGGTGTATTCCGAGAGTTTCTGCACGACGTCATCGTCGGTCTGCGGAAACTTGCGCAGCGCGTTCAGATAATCCGTGCGCGCGAACTCCGCGACTTCCTCCGCGAACGCTTCCAGATTCGTCGGGCGCGGGTGGACGTCGAGTCTCTTGTGGTACCACGCGTCGGCGGCGGCGGTCGGCAGCGCGCCGACCGGATTGCCCGCCTGCCGGTAATCCAGAATCGACGATTGCAGCGTGATGCCGTTCAGATCGACGCCATCCTCGTGCAGCCGGTAAGCGAGCACGCAACTGCGCGCTGTGCCGTACGACTCGCCGAACAGGAATTTCGGTGAGTTCCAGCGATTGTTCTTCGTCAGATAGCGCTTGATGAACTGCTTGATGGAATCGGCGTCCTGATCGACGCCCCAGAAATCGCGGTTCTTGTTCGGCGCGATCGCCGCCGAATAGCCCGTCCCGACCGGATTAATGAACACGAGATCGCTCTTGTCGATCAGGCTGTCGGAGTTGTCCTCCATCTGGTAGGGCGCGGGCGGCGTGAAACTCGGCATCGACGTCTTGATGCGGCGCGGCGCGAACGATCCGAGCAGCACGAACACCGACGACGAACCCGGCCCGCCGTTGTAGAAAAACGTGACGGCGCGCTGTTCGGCCTTCTGGTTGTCCTTCGTGAACGCGACGTAGAACATTTTCGCGTCGGGCTTCGAACTGCTCGGATCGACCGTGACGAGATGCCCGACCGTCGCGGCATAGGCGATCTTCGCCCCGCCGACCGTCACCGAGTGATGCGTGACGGCGGCGTTCTCGTCGGCTTCGGTGGCTTCGACGGAATCGTCGGGGCCGTTGCCGTAGGCGACTGGATCGAAGTACGGCTGGTCTCGCCTGGCTGTCTTTTTCTTCGGCGCTTTCTTGGCCGCTTTCGCCGCCAGTTCCGGCGTCTCTTCGGCGGGGCTTGCTGCAACTGAATCGGAGTTCATCGTCGTCGCTCCTGGTCGTCGTTGGTTTCGTCGTTGTTGTTGCTTCGAGGGTTATGTCTTCAGGGCCGCCGCCACCTTCGCGCCGTCCGGGCTGCCGAGTCCCGTGCAGGCATCCCAGCCAGGCGCGGCCGCGAAACTGCCGTTGTCGCCTTGCGTGATATCACGGCAGGCCGTCTTCGCGCGATACAGCTTCGGGTTGATGAGGCCGGCGGGCTTTCCGTCGATCGCGTTGATGCGCGCGATCAAGGCCGCCCACAGCGGCGCAACGGCGCTCGTGCCGCCGACCACCGTCTCGTTGCCGTCGATCAGCACTTCGTAGCCCGTCATCGGCGAGGCGTCGCCGGCGACGTCGGGCACGCCGCGCTTCGTGAGCGGCGTCGTCCCGCCGCCCACGCGCGCCACGGACAAACCCTTCCGCCACACCGGCAACGCGAACGTCGCGCTTACACCGCCGCCACCCGCCCCGCCCTGCGCGCCGTCGTTCCATACGGTTTCCCGCTGAATGCCGCCCGCCGCCGATGCCGCGAGGTTCGTGCCGCCGCACGCGAGCGCGTACGGACTCGACGCCGGGAAATCGACGTGATCGCGCCCGTCGCCGACGCCGTCGCCCGAGCCGCTGTCGCCCGAGGCGACGCACACGGTCACGCCGAGCGCGGCGGCCGTCTGCAGGACGTCGTTGAACGCGCTGACCGATTGCGCCGACCACGACGATTCCGGCCCGCCCCAACTGATCGACACGACCGACGGCCGGTTGACCGAATCGTGGATCGCGCGGTTGACGGCATCGACGAAACCGGCGTCGCTGTTCGGCGCGAAATACACGGCGATCACCGCGCCCGGCGCGATCGCCCCGGCTATCTCGATATCGAGCGTGACTTCGCTGTCCGGGCCGTTGGGGTTGCCGGTCGGCGCGTTCTTCGCCTCGTCGACGCCGATCGCGACGACCTTCGGCGCCGTCACGTCGAGCTCCGAGAAATACGCGCTGAGATCGCTCGCGCGATAGCCGCCGCCCAGCTCGACGATGCCGATGCACTGGCCGGCGCCGTCGCCTTCGGGGAAACCGTAGAGGCGCGCGAGATCGACCGGCGTGAACGACGCGCCCGCCACGTCGCGCGCCGGCCTGAACGGCGGCCGGAAGCGGAAGTGCGGGCGCGCCTGCGGACGGCTGTCGAGGCCGAGGACAGCGGTGACCGCGTCGTGCATGTCGTCGGGCACGTTGACGGGGCCGGTGCGCCCGCGATACTCGCCGATGTTGTGATGCTCGAAGCGTTCGAGTTTCACGTCGAAGGCCTTCTGGAACTGCTCGATCGCGCCCTTGAGCACGACGCTGCGCGAACCCGGGTCCGCGCGCACCACCTGAAGGCCGTACTGATGGGCGAATTTCGTGACCTTATCGACGTCCTCCTGCGACGCGCCGAAGCGCTTTTCGAACGCGTCGCGCGCGACGGGCGCGGGCGATTCCCCCGCGTCGATCTTCGCCATCAGCTCGCGAAAGCCTTGCTCATCTTGCCGCCGCAGCATCACGATCACTTCGATCTGTTCCGCCGGATCGCAGGCGCCCACGCACTTCGCGCCTTCCGGATCAACCTTGTCGCTGCCGCTTATCGGTTGCTTCGTCATGTGTCGATGGTCCTCGGAGTGGAGCTTCGTGTCGCTTCGTTCAATTCATCGGACCTGTCTTATGCCGACGCGGTTCCTGCGCATTCGTTACAGCGCATGACGCCGGCGCGCGATGTGCAAGCCCTTGCCGACCGGCACGGTGAGCGTGTCGAACTGACCGGTTTTATCGACGGCGGCGAGGTAGCCCGCGTTCTCATCGGGATGCGAGAGCACGTTGTCGGCGAGCAGGAGCGCGTCGTCCGTGAGCTTCGGCAGGAGCGCCGCGAGTTGCGCGGGGGCGCTGACGCGATCGGCGTCGAAGAACACGCAGTCGAAGAAGCCCGCGAGCGATTCGCAGAGCGCGGTCGCGTCGCCTTCGAGCACCGTGACGCGCGTGTCCAGCGATGCCGCCCGCAGGTTCTCGCGCGCAAGCTCCGCCTTGACCGGATCGCGTTCGATGCTGACGAGAGTGTCCTCGCGGCTCACGCGTAATGCGTTTGCAAGCCAGATCGCGCTATAGCCGTTCGACGTGCCGATCTCCAGCACGCGCCGCCGGCTGGCCGACGCGACCAGCAGGAACACGAGTTCAGCGGTCGGGCGCTCGAGGTTCAGCATCTTCTGGCTGCGATCGGCGGCGCTGGCGTCGTGGTCGGCGGCGAAGCGTTCGAGCCGCGCGAGAAGCGCGGACGTAGGCGGGTCGAGGTGGATCAAGCGGCGCCTCCTGGTGAGAATAACGCGCGCGTCAACATTGTCTCGCCGCCGTATCGAAGAACTCGATCCAGCGCGTGAGCACTCCGTCCTTCATTGTCACGATGTGCACCCATTCCGTTTCGTACGGCTTGCCGGTCGCGCGCACGTTCGCCTTCACGTGGCCGAGCACGACGAACTTGTCTCCCGCGTCGATGACTTCGCGCACCTCGTGCCCCGTGATTTCATCGGCTTCGGCGAGCTGCCGGAAGTACTCCGCCACCTCCTGCCGTCCACGGCGCGTCCCGCCGAACGGCACGCTCGCCGGGCCGACCACGCGCCATTCGACGTCCTCGGCGATGCACTTCATGATCCCGTCGATGTCGCCTCTCTCGAAACACTTGTACGCGTCTTGCAGAATGGCTAGCTGCTGGCTCATGGCTGTCTCCTCCGCTGCGTGCGTCGTCGAACCAGCAGAATACGTCGCGGCTCGCGCGGCGGCGAGCGTTTCATTCCGGCCGATCCTCTTCATATTCCGTGCGAATGCCGCGCGGCAGCCAAGGCTCGCGGCGCCGGCACCAGAGCTCGTAAGCCGGCTCGTGGAGACCGGTTTCATCGAACGCGCCGAGGGGCACGTCGATCTCCGGTGTCTCCGGATACGCCATGAACGCCACCGATCCGCACACCGGGCAAAAGTGGCGCTCCGCCTCAGCGGAACTGCGCCACGCTTCGGTGCGGCCCGAAAACTCAACATCGGAGCGTCCGAAAACCGCATAGACTCCAAACGCCGAGCCGTGAATCCGCCGGCAGGTCATGCAGTGGCACATGCCGACGCGCAGAGGCGCCGCCATGACCCGAAAACGTACGGCACCGCACGCGCAGCCGCCCTCATGGAGCGTATTCATATTTCGTCCTCCTGACCCGAACCACGAAAGCGGTAGCAACCGGCGCGCCGCGATCTCGCCCCGCCATCCGTGCAACGGTTTGTTACGATGGAGCCCCACGTCTCGGAGATGGCTACCATGAGCAACCTGTCCTTGCTGAAGCTGCTTCCCGGCGATGGGTCCGATTTCGGCCCCACGGCGTCCGATCTCGTCGCGCACGTGCTGTCGCACGATCGTTTCGATTCGGACGCCAACGCGATCTCGCCGCGCGAAACCTTCCGCTCGGTGACTGTCGACGAGGCGCTGTCCGACGCGTTCGTCTTCCCGCTCGGGACCACCGGCCAGTCCATCGTGCTGCCGGGTTACCGCATCGCGGCGGGCTATCTCGCCGAGTGCGCCGCCGACGAATGGCTCGACCTGACGCACAAGGCGCGTCTCGCCGAAGGCCTGCCAGCGAGCCCGGCGTCCGGCGAGCCGCACCTCGCGCCCGACCCGGCCGAAGCCGACCAGTTGCTCGACCGCGCACTCGATTGCGTGCAGAAGATCATCGATCCGGTCGCAACGCATCAATTGATCACGCTTTTCGAGACGCACTACCGCGGCGCGCGCGAGTTCCTGCGCCTCGCGTGGGAAGGCTTGCCCGAGGATCTAGTGCCTGAATCACGCCGTCCGCTCGTCGCGCTGAATACGGGTGAAAACCGCGAAAAGCGCGACTACGACCCCTACGGCCTCGAAGGCACGAGTGACTACGACGTCGACCGCCCGCTCGCCTATCGCGAAAAGATCGGACCGTTTCATTTCACGATGACGTACCGCCACGAATATCCGCAAGTCGATGACGAACGGCTTGGCACCGCCTTCGCCGTGTTCCACGAGGTGGGAACGGACATCGTCGCGGCGGCGGTCGAGCTGAAGCTCGTGAAGGTGGCCCCGATCCACAGCAGCGCCGACCTCGTCTACGTGCTCGATACTTACTCGGGCGAGATGCTGTCGCTCGCGCTCGCCGCGACCGAGGCGCTCGACACGGACCTGTGCCGCGTGTTTAACGCGCATCGCGTGGTCTATATCAGCATGTGGGAAGTGCGCAAGCCGTGGCGCGGCGAGGGACTCGGCGTCGCGCTGCTGCATCAGGCGCTGGAGCGCCTTCCCGTCGATGTCGATGGCCGGCCGAACGCGCTCTGCGTCGCGCCCGAGCCGTATCAGACGGCGATGAAGCATTTCGAGAAGCTGCCGCCCGTGCTGCGCGAGGAGTTGAAGGCGCCCGCGCATCGGCTGAACGCGCATCTGATGAGCTGGCTCGAACGCTCGAAATTGCCCGTCGCGATGCATTTTTTCGTGCCGATGGCGAAGCACGCGGGTATCGGCTCGGCGGGCGAGAACGCGCGGCTCATCGACCGGATCATGGAAAGTGAAGCCTGAAACGGTTCTGCTGATCGTCGACGTGCAGCAAAAGCTCATGCCGCACATTGACGATCACGCCACGCTCATGCGCCATTGCAGTGCGCTCGTGCGGGCCGCGGATTTGATCGGCGTACCCGTCGTGGCGACCGAGCAAAATCCGCGCGGGCTGGGCGCGACGGTCGACGAACTGCTTGCGCCGGCGCATCGCGTGATCGAAAAACATACCTTCGATGCCACGCTTGACGATGCCTTTATCGCCGCGTTGCCTGCACCGGAGGACAGCGTGCTGTTCGTCGCGGGCGCCGAGGCGCATGTCTGCGTGCTGCTTACGACGCTCGGATTGCTGCGGCTCGGCTATCGCGTGGAGCTGATAGCTGATGCCATCGGCTCGCGCGATCCCGCGAACAAGTCGATCGCAATCAGCCGCGCGCAGCAGGAAGGCGCCCGCCTGACGACCACCGAAACCACGATCTTCAACTGGCTCGGCACCTGCCAGCGTCCCGAATTCAAGGAAGCGCTTCGCCTGATCAAGTGAGCCATGCACGCCGCTCATGGCTGGCATGCGTACATTTCGATTGTGACGGGATTTTGGCGTACCTAGAGTGCATCGACCTTCCTCGTTCAACTCCTCAGGCCATCATCATGACGACTCGCGTTTCCCGCCTCGCCACGCAGTTCTGCGCGACGCTCGCCCTTGCCGCATCGTTTGCCGCGTTCACGTCGACGGCCCACGCCGACGCCCTCGATACGATCCAGAAGAGCGGCGTCGTGCGCATCGGCGTATTCATGGACTACCCGCCGTTCGGCTCGATCGGCCCCGACATGAAGCCGCAGGGCTACGACATTGAAATGGCGGATTACCTTGGCCGCGCGCTGAAGGCGAAGGTCGAACTCGTGCCGATCACGGGTGAAAACCGCATGGCGTATCTCGCGACGCACAAGGCCGACATGCTGCTGTCCGTCGGACAGACGCCGGAGCGCGAGAAGATCCTCGACTTTTCGCGTCCTTATGCGCCGTATTACCTCGCGGTTTTTGGGCCGAAGTCGCTGCCGGTCAAGGGCACGGCCGATCTCGCCGGCAAGACGATTTCAGTCGCGCGCGGCACGCTGGAAGATTTGAGCGTGAGCAAGGTCGCGCCGCCGAGCGCGACGATCAAGCGCTTTGACGATCCGAACGGCGCGATTTCGGCGTTTCTGTCGGGACAGGCGCAGTTGATGGTGGTCGGCAACGACGTCGGCGCGACGATCATCGCGCGCAATCCGCCGATCCAGCCGGAACAGAAGTTCGAACTGTTCAGTTCGCCGGATCACGTGGGGTTGAACAAGAACGAGCCGCGTCTGTTGAAGGAAGTCGATGCGGCGATCGTGCAGGCGAAGAAGGATGGCACGCTGAACGCGCTTTCGACGAAATGGCTGAAGGCGCCTTATCCGGCGGATCTTTGATTGTCTGAACGGCGGGGCTACGTTTTCAAGCCCCGCTTTCTTTTGCCAGCCGGGTAACTCCCTGGCCTTCGAATCACCCTTAGTTCGCTGAAGTCCAAAAAATCGACCGTTAGTTGCACTTTTAATCCACATCCGATTCTCCATCGAGCGCGTATAACAGACAGAGCGACGACAACCCGTCGCCGGTTGATGGAGAAACGACGATGAAGATGACGACATTCCTCGCGGCTTGCGCGCTCGGCGCGGCATCGCTCGCCGCGAGCGCGCAGACGAACTACGCGCAGATGAACACCTACGAACAGTTGGTCGGAACCGCGACCGCCGGACCCGTGAACACGAGCAGCGGCCCGCTCACACGTCAGCAAGTGCAAGCCGATCTCGCCCGCGCCCGTTCCGACGGCACGATCCCGCGCTTCGGCAATCCCGACCCGTACGGTCCGGGCCGCATGTCACGCGGTGCGCCGAGTAACAACGGTCGAATGAACTGACGCTGAATCTGGCGCGAAAGTGGCAGTTCACTGGCATCAACTGGTCGCGCGACTTTCGCCGCCGTCATGCGAATTTTTCGACTGAAGTGCGAAATTACCGCCAATTGCAGCATTTACCTGCGAACAAATAGCGGACGCCTTGATAAACCCGCATTCGAACGCATGGCACCTTCCTTGCTCCCTGCCGTTAGTCGCGGCTCGTCGTTCTAAACGGACCGCATTAGCTGCGCCAAGCCAGCGCGCCCGGCGAGCCAGCCAGCGCAGCGTCCACTCGACCGAGCGAGGAGCGTCGAATCCCCATGTCCCAGATCAAAGATCCCGCTGACCCCATAGAATCCGAGCACGCCGAAAAACCCTCCCGCCGACGCTTTCTGCAATCGGCCGCAGCGACCGTCGCGATCAGTGCCGCGCCGCTCGCCCGCGCGCAGCAGCAACCGGCGGTCGCGCCACCGCTCGTGGCCGCCCCGCTACTCCCGGTTCATCTCACAATCAACGGCCGTCCTTACGAGCTGCAACTCGAAGCCCGCACGACACTCCTCGACGCCCTGCGCGAATACGCCGGTCTCACCGGCACGAAAAAAGGCTGCGACCGCGGTCAGTGCGGCGCATGCACGGTGATCGCGGGCGGCAAGCGCATCAACTCGTGCCTGACGCTTGCCGTGATGCACACAGGGGAATCGATCACGACGGTCGAAGGCCTCGCCTCTAACGACACACTCAGCCCGATCCAGCGCGCGTTCATCGAACACGATGCCTTTCAGTGCGGCTTCTGCACGCCGGGCCAGTTGTGCTCGGCGACCGCGCTCCTTAACGAATTCCGCGCCGGCGACGCCAGCGCCGTCACCGCCGACGTGCGCGCCCGTCCGCCGCAGCTCTCCGCCGACGAAATCCGCGAGCGCATGAGCGGCAACATCTGCCGCTGCGGCGCGTACACGAACATCGTCGCGGCGGTTTCGGCCGTCGCGACGAACAAGGCGTAGGGGACACGACATGGATGCGATTTCCTACGAACGCGCCCCCGATGCCGCCGCCGCGATCCGCTCGGCGAGCCAGCCGGGCGCGGTGTTCATCGGCGGCGGGACGAATCTGCTGGACCTGATGAAAGGTGGCATCGCGCGGCCGCTGAAACTCGTCGACATCACGCACATCGACGGGATGGAACGGATCACGCCGCTCCCCGACGGCGGCCTGCGCATCGGCGCGCTCGCCCGCAATAGCGACGCCGCGAACCACGCGTGGGTGCGCGAGCGCTATCCGCTGCTCTCGCAAGCGTTTCTGGCGGGGGCGTCGGCGCAACTGCGCAACATGGCGACCGTCGGCGGGAACCTGATGCAGCGCACGCGCTGCTATTACTTCTACGACGCCGCATTCGCCCAGTGCAACAAGCGCACACCGGGCAGCGGCTGCGCGGCGCTGGAAGGCAACAACCGCATCCACGCGATCCTCGGCGCGAGCACGCAATGCATCGCGACGAATCCGTCCGACATGAGCGTCGCGCTCGCGGCGCTCGACGCCGTCGTGCGCGTCTCCGGCCCGCGCGGCGAGCGGGCGATTCCGTTCGCAGAATTCCATCGCCTGCCGGGCGAACGTCCCGACCTCGACACGACACTGCAGGCGGGCGAGCTGATCACGTCCGTCGATCTGCCGCCGCCGCTTTTCGCGGAACACTCGAAGTACCTGAAAGTGCGCGACCGCGCGAGCTATGCGTTCGCGCTGGTCTCGGTCGCGGCGGCGCTACAGATAGAGGGCGGCACCGTCAAGACGGCGCGCATCGCGCTGGGTGGCGTCGCACACAAGCCGTGGCGCGCGACCGAAACCGAACGGATGCTGACCGGCCAGCCGCTTTCGCGCGCGACGCTGCAAAGCGCGGCGGCGCTCGCCGTGCGCGAGGCGAAGCCGTATCGCGAGAACGGTTTCAAGGTCGAACTGGCGCAGCGGGCGATCGTCCGGGCCGTCGAACAGGCTGGAGGTGTCGCATGACTTATATCGGACAACCGCTCGATCGCACCGACGGCGTGCTCAAAGTGACCGGCCAGGCGCGCTATTCCGCCGATAATCCCGAGTCCAAGCTGGCGCACGCGGTGCTCGTGACGAGCACGATCGCGCGCGGAAAAATCGCGTCGATCGACAGGACTCAAGCGCAGTCGATGCCCGGCGTGCTGCTCGTGATGACCTACCAGACGGCGATGCGCCTGCCGAACGGCGGCGTCGCCGATGCAGAGCCGCCCGCCGTGCGCCGGCTCACACTCTTGCAGACCAACGAGGTGCGCTACAGCAACGAGCCGGTTGCAGTAGTGGTCGCGGACACGCTGGAGCGTGCCACCGATGCCGCGCGCCGCGTCACCGTGCGCTACGAAACCGCCGCGCCGACCGCCGATTTCCAGCGCGAAAAGCCGCGCGCCTACGCGCCGGAAAAGATGAACAACCGCCCGGTGACGACGAAGCGCGGCGACGTCGATGCCGGCCTGCAGCAAGGCCCGACGCGGCTCGACGCCGTCTACACGACGCCCTACGAGCACCACAATCCGATGGAGCCGCACGCAACACTTGCCCGCTGGGACGGCCCGAATCTCACGCTCTACGACGCCACGCAAGGCGTTTCAGGCGCAAAAAGCGCGGTCGCGAAGCTGCTCGGCATCCCGGACGCCAATGTGCGCGTGATCTGCCCGTTCGTCGGCGGCGGGTTCGGCTGCAAGGGCTCGGTTTGGTCGCACGTCGTGCTCGCCGCGATGGCCGCGAAGCAGACCGGGCGGCCCGTGCGGCTCGTGCTGGAGCGCACGCAGATGTGGGGCCTCGTCGGCAACCGGCCGTTCACCGAGCAGCACATGCAGGTCGCCGCCCGCGACGACGGCACGCTCACCGGCATGCGCCACGATTCGATCTCGACCACTTCGACCTTCGAGGACTGGACCGAAACCTCCGCGATCGTCTCGCGCATGATGTACGCGGTGCCGCATCAATCGACGTCGCACAAGCTGGTCAAGCTCGACATCGGCACGCCGACGTTCACGCGTGCGCCCGGCGAGACGAGTGGATCGTTCGCGCTGGAATCGGCGATGGACGAAATGGCGTCGCAATTGCGCATGGACCCGATCGCGTTTCGCCTGAAGAACTACGCCGAAACCGAGCCGCAGGAGAAAAAGCCCTGGTCCAGCAAGGCGCTGCGCGAGTGTTATCAGGCGGGCGCGGATAAATTCGGCTGGGCGCGGCGCAATCCGAAGCCGCGTTCGATGCGCGACGGACATACGCTGATCGGCATGGGCGTGGCGTCGGCGACGTATCCAGCGAACCGCAGCGAGGCGTCGGCGATCGCGCGCATCCTGCCCGACGGCACCGCGATGGTCGCCTCCGGCACGCAGGATCTCGGCACCGGCACCTATACGGTGATGACGCAGGTCGCCGCCGATGCGCTTGGTTTCGCGCCTGAGAACGTGCATTTCGCGCTCGGCGATTCGTCGCTGCCGAAGGCGCCGGTGTCGGGCGGATCGCAGTCGGTTGCGAGTGTTTCGCCAGCGGTGCGCGCCGCCGCGACCGAAGCGCGCGACCGGCTGATCGCGCTCGCGCTAGCCGATAGCGGCTCGCCGCTCGCGGGCGTCGCGCGTGACGATGTCACGGTCGAGAACGGCTGGGTCATGAGCCGCTCGACGCCGTCGAAGCGCGATCCGGCGGCGGCGATCATCGCGCGAAACGGCGGGAAGCCAGTCGAGGCGTCGGCGACGGTCAAGCCGGGCGGCGAGAAGCAGCAATATTCGTTTCACTCGTTCGGCGCGGTGTTCACCGAAGTCCACATCGATGAAGACCTCGGCACGATTCGCGTGGCGCGCGTGGTCGGCGTGTACGACGTCGGCAATCTGCTGAACGCGAAGACGGCGCACAGCCAGTTGATGGGCGGCATCGTGTGGGGGATCGGGACGGCGCTGCTCGAAAAAAGCGATCTCGACGCGCGCTACGGCCGCTATACGAACGCAAATCTCGCGGAGTACCACGTGCCGGTGAATGCGGATATCGGCGCGCTGGATATCTCGTTCGTCGGCCCGGGTGATCCGTATATCAACCCGCTCGGGGCGCGGGGGATCGGCGAGATCGGGATCACGGGGGTGTCGGCGGCGATCGCGAATGCTGTTTATCACGCGACCGGCGTGCGCGTGCGCGACCTGCCGGTGACCCTCGACAAGGTGCTGACGAAGCAGTCCGTGTAAGTGTCAAACCCGCGCGACACAACTTCGCGCGGGTTTTTTGTGACAACTTGCGACTGCCTTCGACGCGCTGCACAATCGACGCCATCCCCCTTTGCGACGGACCGGCCATGACCTTTTCATCGAATGCGACCGGCGTTCTGCTCGCCGCTGGTCTCGGCACGCGTTTCGACCCCTCCGGCATCCACAACAAGCTGCTAGCGACGCTGCCCGACGGTACGCCGGTCGTGTTCCAGTCGGCGCGGCGGTTGTTGTCGGTGGTGGCGCAGGTGGTCGCCGTCGTGCGGCCGGGCGCGGAAAAACTCGCCGATGTGCTGAACGAAGCGGGCTGCGACGTGATTTTCGCGATCGATGCCGAGCGCGGCATGGGCGCGACGCTCGCCGCCGCGGTGCGCGCAAGGTCCGACGCGGAAGGCTGGCTGGTCGCGCTCGGCGACATGCCGTGGATCGAGCCGCAGACGATCGAAGCGGTGGCACGCGCGCTCGACGGCGGCACGCCGCTCGTGGCGCCCTACTATCGCGACCAGCGCGGGCATCCGGTGGGTTTCGGGCGCGCGCACGCGAAGGCGCTCGGAACACTCGACGGCGACGCCGGCGCGCGCTCGCTGATCACGCTCAACCCGGTGCGTCGTATCGATGTAGACGATCCGAACATCCTGCGCGATGTCGATTTGCCGGGGGATTTGGGGATGGGGTGAAGGTTTTGGGTCGGCTGGCGTGGCGCGGCTCTGCCGTGCGCGACCACAGCCGCGACACTTCCCAACGCGCGATTGAGCAGCGCGCAGGCCGCGCTGACTTGCCGCAATGAAGCGGAACGTTCCGCGCTTCGAACGTCGATCAAGCCGCCATTGCCCCGACCGGGTCCGCAGGCGTGAAATAACGCCGCCCGGCTTCCACCAGCGTCGCTCCGAAGCCTTTCTTCGCCCGAAAATCCGTCCGTGCGCTCGTCACCACGCGCGGCGCCGCGCTCCATTCGATATGCGCGCCCGTCGCGATCAGCGATTCGACGAGCGCCACATCCTCGCTCGACTCCAGCGGCGCGAAGCCGCCCGCGCGCAGATACGCATGCGCCGACACCCCGAGATTCGCGCCGTGAATGTGCCGATGACCATCGGCATCGGTGTAGGTCGCGCCGAAATGCGCCCGCACCTCGGCGACATGCGGCGACCAGTCGCGCACGCCGACCACGCCGCACACGGCATCGGCGCAGCAGTCGAGTTGCTGCACGAGCCAGTCGTCGGCGACGGTGGTATCGGCGTCGGTGAACGCGAGCCAGCGCGCCCCGAGCGCGAGCGCCCGCTCCGCCCCGTGCGCGCGCGCCATGCCGACGTTGCGCGCGTCGATGACCGTCACGTCGGCGCCGAGCGCGCTTGCGATGGCTTCGGTGTCGTCGGTGCAACTGTCGAGCACGACGATCACGCGGACCTCTTCCCCCAGCAATTGATGATGATTCGCGGCGCGCTGGGCGCACGCCACGCATTCCCCGATGTGCGCTGCCTCGTTGTGGGCGGGTATGACGATGCCGAGCATGTTGTTGACTCCGTTCGTATTGGTTCGGCGGGCCGTTGCCGGCGGCCGCGATGCGGAGCGTTCAGCAAACACTGTTCCCAGCGTTTCACGTTGTGCAACGACGGCTAACCCCTTGAGAACAAAGGGCCTGATCATTTCGAAAAAGTTGCGGCGACGGCGTGGGCGTCGTTAGAATACTGTATGGATATACAGTACTTTCATCGATTTTTGCCGATCCAGTCATGCCGTTGAACAGCGTCGTCATCGAACCGTCCTATGCCTCGTGGCGCGACGCCGCGCGGGACCTGCTCGCGCGCGGCATCTCGCCGGAGGGGCTCTTGTGGCGAGAGGCATCCGACTCGGCGACCGTGTTCGGCACCATCGATCCCATCCCGGACGCGCCCGGCGCGCCGCCGCCCGTGAAGATCGCGCGCGGCTTTCTCGACATGATCGAGACAGCCTCGTGCTATCGCGTGCGCGACCGCTGGCCGTTTCTCTACAAGGCGCTCTGGCGCTGGACGCAGGGCGATCGCGCGGTCGCCTCGCTGGACGACCCCGACGGCCGGCGCCTGCATGAGATGGTCGAAGCCGTGCAGGCCGAAGAGACGCACATGAAGAAGTTCCTGCGCTTTCGGCATCGCGATCCGTCGCTCGGGCCGCCCGAGTTCATCAGTTGGTTCGAGCCGGTGCACGACCTGCTGGAGCACGCCGCGCTCAGTTTCGCGACGCGCATGGGCAGCGCCACCTGGATGATCGCGACGCCGCACGGCGCCGCGTTCTGGGATGGCGCCCTGCTGCGCGTCGATCGCACGAGCGAGCCGGAGCCGAAGCCGACCGAACTGGCGTCGCCGGGCGAAGCCGTCAGCGGCGACGCGATCGAAGCGCTCTGGCTCGCGTACTACGAAAGCACGTTCGCCCCGGCGCTCGCCAACGCAGCCGAGATGGCGTCGCACATGCCGGTGCGCTACTGGAAGAGTCCGCCGGACGCGAAAGCCGATCCGGCGCTGATCGGCCGCCCCGATCCCGGCGCGCGGCGCGACCGCCGTCCGCGCAACGTGCCGCCGGAGATGGAAGTCGCGATCGACATGGAGCCGCTCGACGGGCCGTCGCTCAAGACGAAGCCCCCCTCCCTCGATGCCTGCAAGCGCTGCGCGCTGTGGCGCAACGCGACGCAGCCGGTCGGGGGGATCGGGCCGGCGAACGCGCGGATCATGCTGGTCGGCGAGCAGCCGGGCGATCAGGAGGACCTGACGGGCAAGCCGTTCGTCGGGCCGGCGGGCAAGCTGCTCGACGAAGCGCTCGCCGAGGCGCAGATCCCGCGCGAGACGCTCTATCTGACCAACGCGGTGAAGCACTTCAAGTGGGAGCCGCAGGGCGAGGAGCGCGTGCAGCAGCAGCCCGCGCAGCGCGAGCGCGAGGCCTGCCGCCACTGGCTCGACGAGGAACTGGCGCGCGTCGCGCCGAAGGTCGTCGTCGCGCTCGGGGCGACGGCGCTCAAGTCGCTGACGGGACATCGGACGGCGCTCTCCGAGTATCTCGGCAAGACGATCGAGCATCGCGGACGGCTGGTCGTGCCGACCTATCACCCGTCGTACGTGCTGCGCGTGATGGACCCGAAGGTACGCGACGAGGTATTCGGGACGATCGTCGAGGCGCTCGTGTTCGCGAGCCAGATCGCCGACGGCACCGCCAGCGTGAGGACGCCGCTCAAGGCGTGAAATTTTCGGGCGTGTGTGATGAAACAGGACGTAACCGGCGTCAACGTTCCTGTAAGCCAAGCGTTAATACGGGCGTTACCTTCACGCTTCGAGGCACACCGCTCACATGGCCGCTCTCCCGTTCTCAGAACTTCGCCAGCAAAAACAACGTACTGCGCTCGTGCCGAAATCGGCCGGGCAGCTCCGGGCGGAACATGACCGGATCGTCGCGCGCGTGCGGCTCTTGCTGAACGTGACGATCGCGCTGGCGCTCGCCGGCTTCGCCGCGATCGTTTGGCTGCCGTTTTCGCCGGTGCCGGCCGAGTTTCGCTTCGGCGCGCAGGAGGTGCTGGGCGTCGCGGTGTTCGCGGGGTGTTTGTTCGTGCTGCATGAGCGCACGGAACTAATGCTGCGGTTGTACAACTTCGAACCCGTCGAGCAGACGACGCAAGGTGAATTGCGCGCGCTGCTGCATCGGTTGCCGGAAGGCGCGTCGTACCAGAGCGCGCTCGCGGCGGATAACCGGACGTTTGTGACCGGCGAGATCGAAGCGATTCGCGAGCGCGCGGGAGCGTTCGTGCCGAAGACTCTTCCCGCCGATGACGGGAATGGGGAGACGTGAGCACCGGCGCCGCGCACGTCATTAGCCCTCGATGACGATTTGCTCGCCAAGGCGCAAGCCTTGACGGGCCTCATGGAAGAATCAGTGTTGGTTCGTGAAGCGCTGCGCGCGCTGATCGAGGTGAAAGCGCGAGACGCCTGAGCCGTCTCGCCGAAACCGAGGCCGATCTCGAACCCGTTCCCCGACGCAAACTGAAGGAATCGTGGTGCGCTAATCTGCAACCTGTCGCGCCATCGCCGCCGCGACCGCAGCCGTCAAGCAGGAAAACTGGAAGCCGCCGCTCCGCAATCGCGGGCCGGCGGCTTTCGTTTTGCTGAACGTTGCAAAAACCGCCGCATCGAGCCTGTTTATTGCTCAATCCACGATTAAACCAGTGTTCGTGGAGAAGAACGCATGAGCAAGCCACCCCGCATCGAAAAATACGACCACCCGGCCGGCGGCTGGGGATCGGTGAAATCGGTCGCGTCGATCCTCGTGAAAGAGCACGTTGCGCTGAACGGCGCGCGCATCCTGATGCACCAGAACAAGCCCGACGGCTTCGCATGCGTCAGTTGCTCGTGGGCCAAGCCCGCCGATCCGCATCTCTTCGAATTCTGCGAAAACGGCGCGAAAGCCACCGCGTGGGAAGTCACGACGAAGCGCTGTACGCCCGAATTCTTCCGCCATCACACGCTGGCCGCGCTCGAAGCGTGGACCGATTTCGAGCTCGAATCGCAAGGCCGCCTCACCGAGCCGATGCGCTACGACGCCGCCTCCGACCGCTACATCCCGATCGCCTGGAGCGAAGCCTTCGACGAAATCGGCGCGCAGTTGCGCGGCTTCGATCCGAAGCGCGTGGTGTTCTACGCGTCGGGGCGCGCGTCGCTCGAAACGTCGTACATGTATCAGCTCTTCGCTCGCATGTACGGCACGAACAACCTGCCGGACAGCTCGAACATGTGCCACGAGAGCACGTCGGTGGCGCTGCCGGAGACGATCGGCGTGCCGGTCGGCACCGTGACGCTCGACGATTTCGATCACACCGACTGCTTTTTCTTCTTCGGCCACAACACCGGCACGAACGCGCCGCGCATGCTGCATCCGCTGCAGGACGCGCGGCAGAAACGCAACGCGCAGATCATCACGTTCAATCCGATCAAGGAGCGCGGGCTGGTGTCGTTCGCGAATCCGCAGTCGCCGGGACAGATGCTTTCGTCCGATGAAACCCGCATCAGCACGCAATTTCACCAGGTGAAGATCGGCGGGGATATCGCGGCGGTCACGGGCATCTGCAAGGCGCTGATCGAAGCCGATGACCGCGCGCGCGAAGCAGGCCGTTCGCGCGTGCTCGACGCCGCGTTCATCGCCGGGCACACGCACGGCTTCGACACCTTCGCCGACGCCATGCGCGCCGCGAACTGGACCGATATCGAAGCCGAAAGCGCCTTGACGCGCGCCGCGCTCGAAGGCGCCGCGGCCGAATACGCGAAGGCGAAGGCCGTCATGATCCTGTTCGGCATGGGCATCACGCAGCATCGGGAAGGCGTGCTCGCCGTGCAGATGCTGACCAACCTGATGCTGCTCGGCGGCAACATCGGCAAGCCCGGCGCGGGAATCTGCCCGATTCGCGGGCATTCGAACGTGCAGGGGCAGCGCACCGTCGGGATCACGGAGAAGCCCGCGCTCGTGCCGCTCGACAAGCTCGCCGAGCTGTATCGCTTCGAGCCGCCGCGCGACGAAGGCATGGCGACCGTCGACATCTGCGCGGGCGTGCGCGACGGCACCGTCGACGCGTTTCTCGGACTCGGCGGCAATTTCGCGCGCGCGACGCCCGATCAGGACGTGCTGGCGCCCACGTGGAAAAAGCTGCCGCTCACCGTGCAGATCGCGACGCACCTGAACCGCAGCCATCTGCTGCACGGCCGCGCGTCGTACTTGCTGCCGTGCCTGGGGCGTATCGAAGTCGACCGGCAGGCGGCCGGCGCGCAGATCGTCACGGTCGAGGACAGCACCGCGTGCATCCACGCATCGCAAGGGTTCGCGACGCCGGCGAGCGAGCATTTGCTGTCGGAGCCGGCGATCGTCGCGGGCCTCGCGAAGGCGACGCTCACGCCGGAAAGGGGTTCCGTCGACTGGGACGCCTGGGTCGGCGACTATTCGCTCGTGCGTGAGGCGATCGAGCGCACGTATCCCGACCAGTTCAATGACTTCAACCAGCGCATGTCGCAGCCGGGCGGCTTTCACCGGCCGCTCGCCGCCGCGCACCGCGAATGGAAGACCAAAACCGGCAAGGCCAATTTCATCACGCCGGAAGGCATGGGCGAGGACCTCGACATGCGCTTCGACGGCGAGCGCACGCTGCGCCTCATGACCACGCGCGGCGACAGTCAGTTCAACACGACCGTTTATTCCCTTGACGATCGCTTTCGCGGCATCTTCAATACCCGTCAGGTGTTGCTGATGAATCGCGACGACATGACGCGCCTGGGCCTCGCGGAAGACGAAGCGGTGACGGTCTCGACCGTCGCGAACGACGACGTCGAACGCAAGCTCGACGGGCTGCGCGTCCACGCGTTCGACATCCCCGCCGGCTGCGTGATGGGCTATTACCCGGAGTGCAATCCGCTGATCCCGCTCGCGCACCACGCGAAGCGCAGCAAGGTGCCGGCGGCCAAGGCGGTTCCAGTGCGGCTCCAGGCGATGGCGAAGGCATGAGCGTCGCGCTGGCACGATGCATGCTGACTCGGTCGGCTGATCAAAAATCTCATGCCCCTTGCAGGAGCCGCGATGCGAAGCCATCCCCTCACCCCGCTCGCCGACGAACTCGCGCTGATGCCCGACGCGCCCGCCGCGCCGTACGGCGCCGTCGAGCAGGATCCGGACTATGACGAACTCGTCGCGTTTCATGGCATCGAGCGCGAGCGGCTCGTGCTGATCCACCCGGGCAGCCACGGCGCGGCGCCCGCGTGGCCCGTCGAGCGCTACGCCGAAGTCGCCGACCAGCTCGCCGCCGACGGCTGGCAGATCGCGATCGTCGGCGATGCGCTCGAGCCGGAGCGCACCGGCGCCGTCCTGGGCGCGATGCAGACGGCCGCGCTCTTTCTCGCCGGCACGATGTCGCCCGCGACGCTGACGCGCCTGATCGGCGACGCCCGCTTCGTCCTGAGCGACGACGCCGCGCTGCCGTCCCCGGTCGCCGCGGCGCGCGAACTCGGCACGCCGCAGATTGCGCTGGACGAACGCCCCGGCGACGCAACCAGCGAAGCCATCGCGATCGATGCGCGCGCCGCGCTCGCGGGCGAGGACACCGCGCATCCGGGCGACCCGTTCACGCTGCACACGCCCGCGCTGCATGCCGCAGCCTGAGCGTTCCTACCTGACGACGAGTGCCACCATGAACTACGAGATGCAGACCAGCCCCGTTCCGGACCCGATCGCCGATCCGAACCGCGACCCCGAAGCCGATCCATTGACGCCGCCGTCGCCCGGGCATCGTCCGGACGAGCCCCAGCACCCCGACGCCCCGCCTGATAAGGACCCGATTTAAAGACGTTTAAGGGTTTTCCCGCCCCTAAAACCGCGCCGCGCACTGCCGTAAAGCCCTCATGCGCGGCCTTTCGCCGCGCCCGGACTATTCATACAGGCGGCTGGCGGAACATGAACAAACTGACGTTGAATCAAAAGCTCGGCTCGATGATCGCCGTGCTGTGGATCGGGCTGATCGCGATCGGGATCATCGGCGCGTGGCAAAACCGCGCGTCGATGATCGACGACCGGCGCGAACAATTGACGGCGCTCGTCGGCGAGGCGCACAGCGTTGCCGTGCACTATCAGGCGCTCGCGGCAAATCACAAGTTGAGCGAGGACGAAGCGAAGCAGAAGGCGCTGGAAGTGATCGCCGCGATGCGCTACGGCCGCGACGGCTACATTTCGATCAACGACTCGCGTCCCTTCATCGTGATGCATCCGATCAAGACTTCGCTGAACGGTCAGGACGTGTCGAATTTTGCCGATCCCCAGGGCACGAAGCTCTTCGTCGAGATCGTGAAGGCGGGCAACCAGCAGGGCGGCGGCTTCGTCAGTTACCTTTGGCCGAAGCCAGGCAACGAGAAGCCGGTCGGGAAGCTCAGCTACTCGCAGCGCTTCGCCCCGTGGGACTGGTATCTCGTCACCGGCATGTACATGGACGACGTGCAGGCCGCGTTCTACGCGAGCGCCCTGCGCTGGCTCGCGATCACGGCGCTGCTCGGCGTGCTCGCGACCGTCGCGATGCTGCTGGTCCTGCGCAGCATCAAACGCAATCTCGGCGGCGATCTCGAACTCGCGGTGAGCGCGGCGCACCGCATCGCGCGCGGCGATTTGACGACGCCGGTACGCGTGAACGCCAACGATACGTCGAGCCTGCTGTATGCGCTCGCGGCGATGCAGAGCGGTTTGGTCGAGACGGTGTCGCGCGTGCGTAACGGTACGGAAAACATCAACGTCGGCGCATCGGAGATCGCGGCGGGCAATACGGATCTGTCGCAACGCACCGAGCAGCAGGCGGCAGCGCTCGTCGAGACGGCATCGAGCATGGACGAGATGACCGCCAACGTGAAGCAGAATGCCGACAGCGCGACGCAGGCGGCGCGTTTGGCCGAACAGGCGGCGGACGTGGCGACGCGCGGAAGCAGCGTAGTCGATGACGTCATTCAAACGATGACGCGCATTACCGACAGTTCGAAGCAGATCGGAGACATTATCGGCGTGATCGACGGGATTGCGTTTCAGACGAATATTCTTGCGCTGAATGCCGCGGTGGAAGCGGCGCGCGCGGGTGAGCAGGGACGCGGATTTGCGGTAGTGGCGGCGGAAGTTCGCAGCCTGGCGCAGCGCTCGGCGACGGCGGCGAAGGAAATCAAGGCGCTGATCGAAACTTCGACGCAGACGGTGGAAGAAGGTGCGTCCCTCGTAACGAATGCGGGCGCGACGATGGGCGAAATCGTGCAGTCGGTGCGGCGTGTGAACGAAATCCTCGATGAAATCAGCCACGCCTCGCGCGAGCAAAGCGCGGGGATCGAGCAGGTGAATCGGGCGGTAGTCGAGATGGATCAGGTGACGCAGCAGAACGCCGCGCTGGTCGAGGAAGCTGCTGCGGCGGCACATTCGCTCAAGGATCAGGTCGATGTGCTGCGTGAGGCGATCGAGAGTTTTTCGTTGCCGGCGTAAGCGCAATTCGGAGCGGCTAAGGCTTCGGAACGGACAAAGCCCCGCAGATGCGGGGCTTTGTCATTTCGATTCCGGCGGCGGAGGTTGATCGAGCGGCTCTAGCGGAGTGATACGCAAGTGCTGCTTCAACGAAGGGTTGTATAGCGCCAGAACCTCGAACGCGGTAATCCCCAGGCGTCGCGCTATCTTGTCATCGATCTGGTTTTCCATACTCGACAACGGCCATTCAGCCTTGAGCGCGCCAGCGATGAACGGATCGATGTCCGCACGATTCACCGCGCACACAACCAGTTTTTCTTCCTCTTCGTCGTAGGAGACTACAAAGGAGCGGATGGGGAGTGTCGGCGAAATAGACCCTCGCGCTTTTATGCGCATAAAGTTTTATAAAACTTATTGCGAAAGATACCGTTCGACAAGCCGCGTCCAGTATGCCGCGCCGATCGGAAGGTTCCTGTCGTTGAAGTCGTAGTGCGGGTTGTGGACCATGCAGCCGTCCTCGCCTGCTCCGTTGCCGAGCCTTAGGAACGCGCCGGGCCGCTGCTGCAGCATGAACGCGAAGTCCTCGCTGCCCATCAGGATGTCGGCGTGCGCGACGACGTTCTCCTCCCCCACCAGTTCGCGCGCCACCTGCGCGGCGAATTCGGTTTCCGCGTCCGTGTTCACGACGACCGGATAGCCCTCCTCGTACTTCACCACCGCTTTCGCCCCGTAACTCGCCGCCTGCGCTTCGACGAGCGCCGAAATGCGGCGCTTGAGCAGCGCGCGCACGTCCTCGCTAAAGGAGCGCACGCTCAGCGCCATCGTCGCTGAATTCGGGATGATGTTGTTCGCCGTGCCCGCATGCAGCGAGCCGATGGTCACGACCGCCGGCTGCGACGGATCGACGTTGCGCGCGACGATCGTCTGCAGCGCCATCACGACGCTCGACGCCACCACGACCGGATCGACCGTCAGGTGCGGCCGCGCCGCGTGCCCGCCTAAGCCTTCGATTGTGATCGTCACTTTGTCGCCCGCGGCCATGAACGCGCCCTTGCGGAACAGGAAGACGCCCGGCGGCATGCCCGGATGGTTGTGCACGCCGAAGACGGCGTCGCAGGGAAAGCGCTCGAAGAGGCCGTCGGCGATCATTTTCTGCGCGCCGCTCGGCACGCCGTATTCCTCGGCCGGCTGGAAATAGAGGTGCACGGTGCCGCTGAAGCGCTTCGTGCGCGCGAGCTGGCGCGCGGCGCCGAGGAGCATCGTCGTGTGGCCGTCGTGGCCGCACGCGTGCATCTTGCCGGGCGTCGTGCTGGCGTACGGCTTGCCGGTCTGCTCGACGATCGGCAGCGCGTCCATGTCGGCGCGCAGGCCGATGCTGCGCGAGCCGTCGCCGAGTTTTAGCGTCCCGACGACACCCGTCCCGCCGATACCGCGCGTGACCTGCCAGCCCCATTCGGCGAGTTTTTCGGCGACGAGCGTGGAGGTTGCGAATTCTTCGTAGGCGAGTTCCGGGTGCTGGTGGATGTGGTGGCGGATTTCGCGAAGGGATTCGGCGTCGTCGGTGAGGTCGGGGATCGTGGTGTAGGTGGTCATTGTGTTCTCGGGGCGGGCGGGCGAATTCGACATTATGGATATCGGCTACCGATTAATAAACCGGTCCACCACTCCCGCCAGCGTCTCAAAAGCCGGCTCGATTTCCTCATCCGGCACGCACGCATACCCGATCAGCAGCCCTGACGCCGCGCGATCCCGCCGCGCGAAATAACCCGACAGCGGCCGCACGACGATGTTCTCCTCCAGCGCCCGCGCCGCGACCGCCCGGTCATCGACGCCCTCTGGGAGCCGAAGCACCAGATGCAGCCCGGCATCCCCGCCCGCGATCGTCAGCGTCTCGCCGTAGCGCGCCGCGATCGTCGCGAGCATCAACTCCCGCCGCTGCCCGTAGAGCGCCCGCATCCGCCGGATATGCGACGTGAAGTGCCCTTCCGTGATGAATTCCGCGAGTACCGCCTGCTGCAGCAACTGCCCTTCGCGATACAACTCCGCCGATGCCGTCGCGAAACTCGCCGCCAGCGCCTCCGGCACGACGATGTACCCGATCCGCAGTCCCGGAAACAGCGTCTTGCCGAAGCTGCCGACGTAGATCACCTGCCCCGACGCATCCAGCCCCTGCAGCGACGCGAGCGGCCGGCTGCCATAGCGGAACTCGCTGTCGTAATCGTCCTCGATGATCCAGCAGCGGTTTTGCCGCGCGTATTCGAGCAGCATCCGGCGTCGCGCGAGGCTCATCACCATGCCCAACGGATACTGATGCGACGGCGTCACCAGGATCAGCTTAGGAGGATTCGCAAGATCGTCGGACGAAGGCGCGATGCCTTCTTCATCGACGGGAATTGCCTTCAGATCAAGCCCCGAAACCTGCAAGACGCTTCTCACGCCCCAATAGCACGGGTCCTCGGTCCAGATGGTGTCGCCGGCATCGGAGAGCAGGCGCACGGCGAGATCGATCGACTGGTGGATGCCGGTCGTCACGATGATCTGCTCCGGCGAGCAATGCACCGAGCGCGACGTGCGCAGGTAATCCGCGAGCGCATGCCGCAGCGACGCGAGCCCGCCGCCCGGCGCGTAGGTCAGCAGATCGGGCCGCAAGCGCCGCCAGTATTTCGCGTGCAGCCGGCTCCAGACGCGCGCCGGAAAGCGCGACACGTCCGGCACGCCCGGCATGAACGCCCCGCCCTGGCGCTTGGAAACGCCCGCGCCCGCGATCAGCCGCTCGCCACGCGCCGACAGCACGGCGGGCGCTGCCTCGACCGCCGACGGCAGCTCGTCGAAAACGATCTCATCGGGCGCGCTGTCGGCGACGAACGTGCCGCGCCCCGTCGCCGACGAAACATAGCCCTCCAGCGCGAGCTGCTCGTACACCTGAGTAACGGTATTGCGCCCGACGCCCAATTCCGCCGCCAGCAAGCGCGACGACGGCACCTTCGCCCCCGCCGGCAATTCGCGCGACAAGATCGCCTGCTGCAACAGCCGATGCAGTTGCCGGTAGATCGGCTGGACGCTGCCGCGGTCTAGCCGCTGCGCCAGCCAATCAGACAAGACGCTCGCAGGCATCGAATTGGCTCCTATATATTTATTGAAATGGCTCTGAACTTGAGAGCCAAATCTTACTATAGTCACCACACCTACTCTGAACCAGCCGCGCCCCGCGCGAAGGAGATCCAAGCCGTGACGAACCCTGCCCAAAGCACTCTGAAAAACGCCGACCTGCAAGCCCGCAAGAACGCCGCGACGCCGCGCGGCGTCGGCGTGATGTGCGATTTCTACGCAGCGCGCGCCGAGAACGCGGAGTTGTGGGACGTCGAAGGCCGTCGTTTCATCGACTTCGCCGCCGGCATCGCCGTGTGCAATACGGGTCACCGCCATCCGAAAATCGTCGAGGCGATCCGCGCGCAGCTCGATTGCTTCACGCACACCGCGTATCAGATCGTTCCCTACGAGTCTTATGTTTCTCTCGCCGAAAAAATCAGCGCTCGCGCGCCCGGCGATCATCCCAAAAAGACCGCGTTCTTCACGACGGGCGCGGAAGCTGTCGAAAACGCGGTGAAGATCGCGCGCGCGGCGACCGGCCGTCCGGGCGTGATCGCGTTCACGGGCGGCTTCCACGGCCGCACGCTGATGGGCATGGCGCTGACCGGCAAGGTCGCGCCGTACAAGATCGGTTTCGGGCCGTTCCCGTCGGACGTGTTCCACGCGCCGTTCCCGAATCCGCTGCACGGCGTCACCGTCGAGGATTCGCTGCGCGCCATCGAGCATCTCTTCAAGGCCGACATCGAAGCGAAACGCGTCGCGGCGATCATCTTCGAACCGGTTCAGGGCGAAGGCGGCTTCTATCAGGCACCGCTCGAATTCGTGCGGGCGCTGAGAAAAATCTGCAACGAGCACGGAATTATTCTGATCGCCGATGAAGTCCAGACGGGCTTCGCGCGCACCGGCAAGCTCTTCGCGATGCAGCACTACGACGTGGCCCCCGATTTGATGACGATCGCGAAGAGCCTCGCGGGCGGCATGCCGCTGTCGGGCGTGGTCGGACGCGCGGAAATCATGGACGCAGCCGCGCCCGGCGGCCTCGGCGGCACGTATGCGGGCAACCCGCTCGCGGTGGCATCGGCGCATGCTGTGCTCGACATCATCGAGAGCGAGAAGCTGTCGGAGCGCGCGGTCGTCCTCGGCGACAAGCTGAAGGCGAAGCTCACGGCGCTCAAGAGCGATGTGCCGCAGATCGCCGACGTGCGCGGCCCGGGCGGCATGGTCGCGGTGGAATTCTGCAAGCCCGGCACGACCGACGGCGACGTCGATTTCACGAAGCGCGTCCAGACGCGCGCGCTGGAACGCGGCCTGTTGCTGCTCGTCTGCGGCGTGTACGGCAACGTGGTGCGCTTCCTGTTTCCGCTCACCATTCAGGACGCTGTGTTCGACGAAGCGCTCGCCATCCTGGAAGACGTGCTGACCGAAACGGTCGGCGTGGCGGCTTGATATAGGAGTGTTCTCAATGAATCTGAAAGACCCGGCGCTCCTGCGTCACGACGCTTATATCAATGGCGAATGGCAAGGCGCCGACGATGGCGCGACTTTCAAAGTCGTCGATCCGTCGAATGGTGTTTCGCTCGGAACCGTGCCGAAGATGGGCGCGACGGAAACGCGCCGCGCGATCGACGCAGCCAACGCGGCGTGGCCCGCGTGGCGCAAGAAAACAGCGAAGGAACGCGCCGCGATCATGCGCCGCTGGTACGAGCTGATGATGGAAAACGCCGACGATCTCGCGCTGATCCTCACGACCGAGCAAGGCAAGCCGCTCGCCGAGGCGAAGGGCGAGATCGGTTACGCGGCGTCGTTCATCGAATGGTTCGCGGAGGAAGGAAAACGCGTCGCGGGTGACACGCTCGCCTCGCCCGCCGCCGACAAACGCATCGTCGTGACCAAGGAGCCGATCGGCGTCTGCGCCGCGATCACGCCGTGGAATTTCCCGGCGGCGATGATCACGCGCAAGGTCGGGCCGGCGCTCGCGGCGGGCTGTCCGATCGTCGTGAAACCCGCCGAAGCGACGCCGTTTTCCGCGCTCGCGATGGCCGTGCTCGCCGAGCGCGCGGGCGTGCCGAAGGGCGTGCTGAGCATCGTCACCGGCGATCCGAAGGCGATCGGCGGTGAGATGACGAGCAATCCGATCGTGCGCAAGCTGTCGTTCACGGGATCGACCGCGGTCGGGCGGTTGCTCGCGGCGCAAAGCGCGCCGACGGTCAAGAAAGTGTCGCTGGAACTGGGCGGCAACGCGCCGTTCATCGTGTTCGACGATGCGGATATCGATGCCGCAGTCGAAGGCGCAATCGCGTCAAAGTATCGGAACAGCGGGCAGACTTGTGTGTGCACGAACCGGTTTTACGTGCACGAGCGTGTTTATGATGCGTTCGCATCCAAATTGGCTGAAGCCGTCGGCAAGCTCAAAGTCGGACGCGGCACGGAAAGCGGCGTCGCGCTCGGACCGTTGATCAACGAAGCAGCGGTACTGAAAGTCGAATCGCATATCGAGGACGCGCTGAATAAGGGCGCATCGATCGTTGCTGGCGGCAAGCGTCACGCGCTCGGCCACGGCTTCTTCGAACCGACGGTTTTGACCGGCGTCACGCCGGACATGAAAGTCGCGAAAGAAGAAACGTTCGGACCGCTCGCGCCGATTTTCGAATTCTCGTCGGATGAAGAAGTCGTGCGAATGGCGAACGACACGGAATTTGGACTGGCTGCTTATTTTTACAGCCGCGATATCGGTCGCGTTTGGCGCGTAGCGGAAGCGCTGGAATACGGCATGGTCGGCATCAATACCGGTTTGATTTCGAACGAAGTCGCGCCGTTTGGTGGTGTGAAGCAATCCGGTTTAGGCCGCGAAGGCTCGCATTACGGCATCGATGATTATGTCGTCATCAAGTATCTGTGTATGGCGGTTTGATTCGCCAATAAAAACGGCCTGGCAATAAATCGCCAGGCCGTTTTTCTATTTCGGCTTCACTTCAACCGCAGCCGCTGAAACGAATACTGCGTGGATGGTATCACCGGGTTTAAGCCCTTTGGTATCGATGTCGTGCGGAATATCGAACGTATCGGTACGCCACGGGCCGCGCAGCGTAATCGTGCCGTTCTTGCGATTGATGCTCTGAACGGTCGCGAGAATCTCGACCTGCCGCGCCGATTCGAATCCCGACGCTCCCGAAGCCGGCGCATAAACCGACGTATCGACGCGCTTGCGAATTCCCTTGTCGGCGCCGGATGCTTTCTCTGCGGTCACGAGTAGCGCATTCTTGTAAAGCACATCGACCTGATCGCCGACTTTCAATTGATCGAAATTGTTGACTTCATTGCTGACGACCACCGTCGTCACGACGCCTTTCGCGCCGCGCAATGTCAATGTGCGCGTGGTGGCATCGATACCGATGATTTGCGCCTGCAAATGAACCGGCTGCGCGGCGCCAGCGATTTTCTGCGCCGATGTCGCAAGCGAATCGTTTTGAGCGTAAGCGGAAATCGTAATAGCCGATGCCGCGATAATCAGCGCCGCACTCCATTTTGCTTTCATTCGATATCTCCAGAGAATTGACGCGCGAAAACAATTTATACCGCGCGCATTTACCCGCTGTCCACCCCACTGGGGCGCGGTCTTAAGCGAACCGGTAGAATCGGCTACGTCCCCGGCGCGGCGTCACGCCGCCCGCCTTTTCCTCCTTCAGGCGCTCTATGCGACGCTCCGCGTTTTTTCTTCGCGTCATCGGTATCGGCATCCTGTTTCACCTCTACGTCGGCATGCGGCTGATTCCGGCGATGCCCGTCGGCGCTCCGCTGCGCTGGCTCGCGGCGCTCGTGCTCGTCGCATCGATCCTGCTGATTCCGCTCGGCATGTCCGCGCGCACGATCGAACAGCAGCCGCTCTCCGATCGCCTCGCCTGGATCGGCCTGATCGTGATGGGATTTTTCTCATCGCTGCTCGTGCTGACTTTCGCGCGCGACGTGGTGCTGCTCGTGATCCACCTGGTCGACTGGGCGCGCGGCGCGCCGGTCGGCTCGCCCGGGTTCGTCGCCTGGAGCGCGCTGGCCGTGCCGGCGCTGGCGGTGCTGTCGTCGGCGGTCGGGTTCTACAACGCGCGGCGGCGGGCGCCCGTCGTCACCGTCGATGTGCCGATCGACAACCTGCCCGCCGCGCTGAACGGCTTCACGATCGTGCAGATCAGCGACATCCACGTCGGGCCGACCATCAAGCGCCATTACGTGGAGCGGATCGTCGCGGCGGTCAACGGGCTCCAGCCAGATTTGATCGCGGTAACGGGCGATGTCGTCGATGGCGCCGTGCCGCATCTCGCCGATCACACGCGGCCGCTCGGTGAACTGAGCGCGCGGCACGGCGCGTTTCTCGTGACGGGCAACCACGAGTACTACTCCGGCGCTGAAAAATGGATTGCGGAATTCCGTCGGCTCGGCCTGACGGTGCTGATGAACCAGCACGTCGTGGTCGAACACGACGGCGCGCGCGCGATCATCGCGGGCGTGACCGATTACAACGCGGGCAGCTTCGACCCGTCGCACAAGAGCGATCCGGCGGCGGCGCTCCGCGGGGCTCCCGCCGATGCCACCGTGCGTGTCCTGCTCGCGCACCAGCCGCGCAGCGCGCCGGCCGCAGCGGACGCCGGTTTCACGCTGCAACTCTCCGGGCACACGCACGGCGGGCAGTTTTTTCCGTGGAATTTCTTCGTGCGGCTGCAGCAGCCGTTCGTGTCTGGTCTCGACAAGCTCGGCGGACTCTGGGTCTACACGAGTCGCGGAACCGGCTATTGGGGACCGCCAAAGCGGCTCGGAGCGCCATCGGAGATAACGCGCCTGCGTCTGGTGGCGGGTTCGGGCGTATAGGAGGAAAAAGCGAGGTGGCCATCCGTATTGCTTCGGATGGCCTGGGGAAAACGACGGGATTTCGCTGAGATACAACTCTATCCCGCGTTCCGCGCTCGGGGAAAGCGCGCCGTCCGGCGGACCTCAAAGGGCCCTTTCGGGCCACCGGACGTCCGTCGCTGGCGGTCGGGGAAACTGCCAATCAACGGAAGCGAGAAGTTACCGAGGCGCGGACCGCGGCGATACTGGAAAACTCCGACAAATCCGAAAGGCGCGTCGGAAAATTACGCGCCGGCTTGCGCGCCGATATCGACGGAAACGCGCGAGCCCGCCTTCATCGCCGAGGCCTTGGCCGCGTCGCTGGCCTGCACGGACATTTCCGCGCCCTGAGCGTCCTTGAGCGTCACGACGCCGGTTTTTTCGTCGGCGCTGACGATTTCCGCGATGCGCGCGGCTTGTTCGCCGTCACCAAGCATCGTCAGGTGGACGCGGCGAGTCGTCGTGCCGAACACGCGCTGGCCGCTTTGCAGCTTGTCGAGATTCGGGACGTCCGCGCCGACTTCAAGCGTCGCGGTGCCGCCCTGTGCGTCGTCGATCGTGACGATGCGCCTGGCCGCGTCGACCGATTTCACCGTTCCCGAGACCTGCATCGACGCTTCGCCATCGAGCGTGGCAGCGCCCGGCGCGGCGTTCGCGGCGAGCGAGGCGGCGGCAAGAATGGCGACGGACGAAATATGCGAAAGGAATTTGACGTTCATGATATTGCTCCGGCTGGGACTTGGGGATTTTCTCGCAGCGATCATTTCGATCGGGGTGAAAATCGCGAGAGAAACGAGTCTGTTTTTCGAGATAACCCTTGTCAACCCATTCAGTTTCTTTCCGCTATTCCTTATTTCCGAGACAACCGCATTAATCGCTGATATTCGGCAATTTGTTGCGGGGCATTTTTAGCTCAATCTAAAAGCGATTAATCCGCGTTGAGTTACTCCACGTCCGGTTCACCGGTGCTCCGTGTTTTCCCCTACGCCGTCGACGTTGACATTGCCACCTGCGGATACGACACTGCGTACCACTGTGATCACAGGTCACACATCGCAGAGAAAGGAGTCGTCGGTGGGAATTCGTTCGGTCCAGCACGCCATGCCCGCGCTCGAAGTCGTCGCGCACGAGACGATGGCGGGCAAGGTGTATCAGCAATTGCGCGAAGCGATCATGAGCGGCCGCTTCGCGCCCGGCCAGGCGCTCAGCCTGCGCGGCGTCGCGGAAGCCGTCGGCTCGTCGACGATGCCGGTGCGCGGCGCGCTCACGCGTTTGCAGGCGGAAGGCGCGCTCGTCGACGGGCCCGGCCGCGCGCTGATGGTGCCGCCGATGACGTTCGACTTGATCGAGGAACTGCGCGACGTGCGCATCGCGCTGGAGGGCTGCGTTGCCGAGCGCGCGGCCTCGCGGATGACCGATGCGCACCTCGCCGCCGTCCAGCAAATCTATGACTCGATGCGCGCGCACGTAGAAGCAGGAGATGCCGCCGCCTACCTGCGCGCCAATTTCGCGTTCCACACGAGCATCTACACGCACGGCGCGAGCGACATCACGCTCGCCACGATCCAGAACATGTGGATGCGGATCGGGCCGTTCCTGAACATGGTCGCGCCCGACATCCCGCACATGCGGCGCTCGATGGCCGCGCACCGGCGCATCGTCGATGCGCTCTGGCGCCGCGACGGCGTTGAAGCGCGCGCCGGCATCGCGCAGGACATCGGCGACGCGGCGGGCGATCTGAGCGAGCGACTTCGGGATAACGACACGCCCGTCGCAAACGTCGCCGCAGCATCGCGCTGAAAACAATCACTGGAGGAAACAACGCATGGATATGACAGCACTCGAACTTCTCGCGCCGCGCGCTGGCTTGCGCGTTCTGATCACTGGCGGCGCATCGGGCATCGGTCTCGCCATCGCGAAGGCGTTTCTGTCGACGGGCGCGCGCGTGCACGTCTGCGACATCGACGGCAAGGCGATCGACACCCTCGCCACCGCGACGCCCGGCATCACCGGCACGCGTGCCAACGTCGCCGACGAAGCCGACGTCGCGCGCGTCTTCGACGACGTCAATCGCGAACTCGGCGGCCTCGACGTGCTGATCAACAACGCGGGCATCGCCGGTCCGACGGGTGGCATCGACGAAATCGAGGCGTCCGACTGGGAAAAAACCGTCGACATCAACCTGAACAGCCATTTTCAGTTCACGCGGCGCGCCGTGCCGATGCTGCGCCACGCGGCGGACGGCGGCGTGATCGTGTTCATTTCGTCGGTGGCCGGACGGCTCGGATACGGCTTTCGCACGCCCTATTCGGCGACCAAATGGGCGGTCGTCGGGCTGGCCAAGAGCCTCGCGATCGAGCTCGGCCCGGACAACATCCGCGTGAACGCCGTGCAGCCGGGCATCGTGAAGGGACCGCGCATGGAAGGCGTGATCGCCGCGCGCGCGAAGCAGCTCGGCATCAGCTACGAAGACATGGAAGCACGTTATCTCGAAAAGATTTCGCTGCGCCGCATGGTCACGCAGGAAGAAGTGGCGGCGAGCGTGCTGTTCCTCGCCTCGCCCGCTGGCAGCGCGATTTCGGGACAGGCGCTGTCGGTCTGCGGCAACGTCGAAACCCTCTGATACATAGGTCACGGACAAAATCTCATGGCAACCACTCGCAAAGTCATCATCACCTGCGCCCCGACGGGCGCGATCCACACGCCGTCGATGTCGCCGCATCTGCCGGTCACGCCCGATCAGATCGCAGACGCCGCGCTCGCCGCCGCCAAGGAAGGCGCCGCGATCCTGCACCTGCACGCGCGCGATCCCGAAAACGGCCGCCCGACGCAGGACCCCGCCGTCTTCGAGCGTTTCCTGCCGCGCGTGAAGGTCGAAACCGACGCCGTCATCAACCTGACGACGGGCGGCAGCCCGCACATGACGGTCGCCGAGCGGCTGAAGCCCGCGCATCATTTCCAGCCGGAAGTGGCGTCGCTGAACATGGGATCGATGAACTTCGGCCTCTATCCGATGCTCGACCGCTTCAAGGAGTTCAAGCACGACTGGGAACGCGAGCATCTCGCGAACAGCCGCGACCTCGTCTTCAAGAACACGTTCGCCGACATCGAATACATCCTGACGTCGTGCGGCGCGAACGGCACGCGCTTCGAGTTCGAGTGCTACGACATCTCGCATCTCTATAACCTCGCGCATTTCGTCGACCGCGGGCTCGCCAAGGCGCCGTTCTTCGTCCAGAGCGTGTTCGGGCTGCTCGGCGGCATCGGCGGGCATCCGGAAGACCTCGCGCATATGAAGCGCACCGCCGATCGCCTGTTCGGCGACGACTTCGTCTGGTCGATCCTCGGCGCCGGGCGCAACCAGATTCCGCTGGCGACGCTCGGCGTGGCGCAAGGGTCGAACGTGCGCGTCGGGCTCGAAGATTCGCTGTGGATCGCGCCGGGCAAGCTCGCCGAATCGAGCGCGGCGCAAGTACGCAAGATCCGCCAGGTGATCGAAGGGCTGTCGCTGGAAGTGGCGACGCCGCAGGAAGCCCGCGCGATGCTTGCGTTGAAAGGCGGCGACAACGTCGCGTTCTGATTCCGCACCCGCATTTATCTCAAATCATTAAAAAATCCGGAGACAACCGACATGAAAACCGCAACAAACAGCAAGCGCACCGGCCACTCGCGTCGATGAAACGCGCAAACGGGCTGCGGCCCGCCGTCGCCGGCCGGCTGCCGGCCCTCGCCTAACCGTTTCGGCTCCGCGCGGCCGCCCCGCCGCCGCGCACCTTCTGGAGTAACCATGTCAACGCACAACGCGCCAACACAGCAATCGTCGCTGAACAAGCTATTGATCAGGAAGCTGATGCCGCTTCTCGTGATCGTCTACGTGATCAGCTTTCTCGACCGCACGAACATCGCGCTCGCGAAGGCATCGATGGGTATCGACCTCGGCATGTCTTCGGCCGCTTACGGGCTCGGCGCCGGCCTGTTCTTCCTGACCTACGCGCTGTTCGAAATCCCGAGCAACCTCGTGATGCACAAGGTCGGTGCGCGCTTCTGGATCACGCGGATCATGATTACGTGGGGGCTGCTCTCGATCGGCATGGCGTTCGTGCGCGGTGAGACGTCGTTCTACGTGATGCGGCTTCTGCTCGGCGCGGCTGAAGCGGGGCTGTTTCCGGGCGTGATGCTGTACCTGACGTACTGGTTCGGCCGTGAGGAACGCGCCCGGGCGACGGGCTATTTCCTGCTCGGCGTGTGTATCGCGAATATCGTCGGCGGGCCGCTTGGCGGCGCGCTGCTCGAACTCGACGGCGCGCTCGGCTTTCACGGCTGGCAGTGGCTGTTCGCAATCGAAGGGCTGCCGGCGGTGGTACTTGCTTATGTCGTCTGGAAGGTGCTTCCGGATTGTCCGACGACGGCGTCGTGGCTCCCGCGCGCCGAAGCCGAAGCGCTGGAAAAGCGTCTCGCCGCCGAGCAGGATAGCCGCAGCGGCGGCCGTTCCGCGCATTCGTTCCGTACGTGCTTGCGCGACCGTCAGGTCTGGCTCGCGATCTTCGTGTATTTCTGTCACCAGTTGACGATCTACACGACGATCTTCTTTTTGCCCGGGATCATCGGGAAGTCGGGGCATTTTTCGCCGTTCACGATCGGGCTTTTGAGCGCGACGCCCTGGCTCGCTGCCGCAGTGGGAGCCGCGACGCTGCCGCGCTTCGCGAGCGATTCTGTGCGAAGCCGCCGGATTCTCGTCGGCGGATTGGTGGTGATGGCGTCGGGTCTCCTGATCGCCGCTTATTCGACGCCCGCGATCGGCCTGCTCGGCGTCTGCCTGTCGGCGTCGATGTTCTTCGTCGTGCAGTCGATCATCTTCACGTTTCCGTCGTCGCGATTGTCCGGCAGCGCGCTCGCGGGCGGCCTCGGGCTCGTCAACTCGTGCGGGCTGCTCGGCGGATTCGTCGGACCGACCGTCATGGGCCTGATCGAGCAATCGACCGGACGCGCGATGAACGGGCTCGTGGCGCTGGCTGTCGCGTTGGTCATCGCCGCGGTGTGCAGCCTGCGCCTGAGGCACGGCGCGGAAGACCGTCAGACGACGGTGGGAACGGCGGCGGCGCGCGAAGCGGTCTGACTTAAACCAGCGCCGCGATCACCTGCTCCGTCGAGCGAATGCGCCCGACGCGCGGAAACACGTAGCGAAAGGTGGATTCGTGCGTATCGGCGTGGAGGTCGCTCATCGCGTCCTCGACAAAAATCTGCTGATAGCCGTGCTCGAAGGCCGCGCGCGCCGTCGATTCGACACCGACATGCGTCGCGATGCCGCCGAGCACGATCGTCTCGATGCCGCGCCGGCGTAACTGAAGATCGAGTTCGGTGCCGTAGAACGCGCCCCACTGCCGCTTCGTGATCACGACATCCGACGCCTGCGCGCCGATCTCCGGACACAGGTCCGTCCAGCCGGCGGGTTCGGCGGCGGGCGGCGCCTGGCCGGCATCGGTGATCGGCCGCAAGCCGCCGGGCGCGCCGGGGAACGCGACCTTCACCAGCACGACGAGCGCATCGAGTGCGCGGAAACGGTCGGCGAGCGTGCGCGCGTTGGCGAGGACGTCGGCGGCGCTGTACGGCTGCACCGGCAACGCGGCAATGCCCGCCTGCAAGTCGATCAGGACAAGCGCGGTGGAACGGCTTTCGAGCCTGAAATCGTCGATAGTCATTTGAATCTTCCCGTGACCGTGAATCAAACCGCCTTCGGCGCAAACGTCATCGCGATGCCGTTCATGCAGTAGCGCAGACCGGTGGGTTTCGGGCCGTCGTCGAAGACGTGGCCGAGGTGGCCGCCGCAGCGCCGGCAGTGCACCTCGTTGCGCTCCATGCCGAACGACGCGTCCGTGCGCGTGGCGACCGCGCCGTCGAGCGGCTGCCAGAAGCTCGGCCAGCCGGTGCCGCTCTCGAACTTCGTCTTGGACGAAAAGAGGTCCAGCCCGCAGCCCGCGCACGCGAAGACGCCCGCGCGATGTTCGTCGTTGAGCGGGCTCGTGAACGGCCGCTCCGTGTTTTCCTGGCGCAGTACCTTGTATTGCGCGGGCGTCAGCAGCTTGCGCCACGCGGATTCGCTGCGGGTGATTTCGTATGACGTGGCGGCGGACGTCTGCGCCGACGCCGATCCCATTGCGCGCCACGACCCGGCGCCGCCCGCGACCGTCGCCGCGAGCGCTCCGAGGAAACTGCGTTTGGTGCCTTTCATGATGGTCACCCGAAAGATTCGCCAATCCATGTTAGACGCGCCAGGATGCCTGGTTACTATGCTTTGAGCCGATAACCCGTCCGAAAGATCCACGCGGCGATGCCCGTGAACACGCCGAGGAACACGAGCGTCATCGCAAGACTCACGCCGACGCTCACGTCCGCGAGTCCGTAGAAGCTCCAGCGAAAGCCGCTGATCAGGTACACAACCGGGTTGAACAGCGCAACCGCCTTCCAGAACGGCGGCAGGATGTTGATCGAGTAGAAGCTGCCGCCGAGGAACGTCAGCGGCGTGACGATCAGAAGCGGGATCACCTGCAGCTTCTCGAAGCCGTCCGCCCAGATGCCGATGATGAACCCGAGCAGGCTGAACGTCACCGACGTGAGCAACAAAAACACGATCATCCAGACCGGATGATCGATGCGAAGCGGCACGAAAAGCCGCGCGGTCACGAGAATGATGAGGCCAAGCACGACCGATTTCGTCGCCGCCGCCCCGACGTAGCTCACGACGATCTCCAGATGGGAGATCGGCGCGGAGAGCAGTTCGTAGATGGTCCCGGTGAATTTCGGAAAGTAGATGCCGAACGATGCGTTCGAAATGCTCTGGGTCAGGAGCGACAGCATCACGAGCCCCGGCACGATGAACGCGCCGTAGCTGATGCCTTCGACTTCCGGAATGCGCGAGCCGATCGCGGCACCGAACACGACGAAATAAAGCGACGTCGAAATCACCGGCGACACGATGCTCTGCATCAGCGTGCGCGCCGTGCGTGCCATTTCGAAGCGGTAGATCGCGCGCACTGCGTGGAGGTTCATGCGGTCTCCCTGACCAGACTCACGAAAATGTCTTCGAGCGAGCTTTGCGTCGTCTGAAGATCCTTGAACTTGACGCCGGCTTCATCGATATGGCGCAACAGCGCGATGATGCGGCCCGGTTCATCGTGGGCGTCGTAGGTGTAGATCAGCTCGGTCCTGTCAGTGGATAGCTCCATGCCGTAGCGTTCGAGCGCGGCGGGCACGTGGTCGAGCGCGTGATCGAGTTGCAGCGTGAGTTTCTTCTGCCCGAGCTTGCGCATCAGTTCCGCCTTCTCTTCGACCAGGATGATCTCGCCGCCGTTGATCACGCCGATGCGATCCGCCATCTCTTCCGCTTCCTCGATGTAATGCGTGGTCAGGATGATCGTCACGCCGCTTGCCTGCAGCGAGCGCACGAGCTGCCACATGTCGCGCCGCAGTTCGACGTCGACGCCGGCGGTGGGCTCGTCGAGAAAGAGGATGTCGGGTTCGTGCGAGAGCGCCTTCGCGATCAGCACGCGCCGCTTCATGCCGCCCGAGAGCGTGATGATCTTGTTGTCCTTCTTGCCCCAGAGCGAGAGCGACTTGAGCACCTTTTCGATATGCGCCGGATTCGGCGGCTTGCCGAAGAGGCCGCGGCTGAACGAGACGGTAGCCCAGACGGTTTCAAAGGCGTCGGTGGTGAGTTCCTGCGGCACGAGGCCGATCATCGCGCGGGCGGCGCGGTAGTCGGTCAGGATGTCGTGGCCGTCGACGACGACGCTTCCCTCGCTCGGATTGACGATGCCGCAGATCGTGCTGATGAGCGTCGTCTTGCCCGCGCCGTTCGGGCCGAGCAGCGCGAAGATTTCGCCGCGCCTGATCTCGAGGTCGATGCCCTTCAGCGCCTGAAAGCCAGACGCGTACGTCTTGCCGAGCTTCGATACGGTGATGATTGTTTGCATGGCGTGGACAATATCAGATACCGTCGAAATCGGCTCGACCGGCCGGGCCGCCTGTCACAATGACGCGGTGCAACAGCCGATGCATTCAACGAGGAGCGAGAGCCATGCTGTTCGAACAAATCGAAACCGCCTGCATCAACGATGCGGACGTCCCGTGGGTGCCGTTCACGCCGTACAGCGACAAGGTGTTCGTCAAGTATTTCAAGCTCGACCCGATCCGCGGCGAAGTCATCGCGCTGCTGAAGGCGCCCGCCAGCGGCGAGATGCCGATCCATCATCACACCGGCACGGTGATCGTCTACACGGTGCAGGGGCGGTGGAAATATCGCGAGCACGACTGGATCGCCGACAAGGGCAGCATCGTGTACGAGGTGGCAGGATCGAGCCACACGCCGCAGGCGCTTCCCGGCGACGAGGATATCGTGACGCTCAACATCATCCAGGGCGAACTGCTGTTCATGAACGAGCGGCAACAGGTGATCGCGATCGAGAACTGGCGCAGCGGCTGGGACCGCTACGCGGCCTATTGCGCGGCGAACGGCATCGAGCCGCGCGATCTGACGGCGTTTCGTTGAGCCATCAATACGGGCGTATGACAAAATAGGCCACGCTCCCGGCTCGCTAAAAACCTCTTGAACCCGCTTTCCGCCACCGTTCCCATCTCGGTCGTCAACGGCTTTCTGTCGGGCGCCGACCGTCGAGCCATCGCGCGGCTCGCCGAGCGCTCGGGCATCCCGCACGAGTTGCTGCGCGAGCCGGCCGCGCGCGTGACGCAGGAACAGTTCTCGACGCTCTATCGCCTGCTCGCGATGGAACTCGATGACGAAATGCCCGGCATCTTCAGCCGGCCGCTGCGCAACGGCACGCTGAAATATCTGTGCCTGAGCCTGCTCGACGCATCGAAGTTGGAGATCGCGTTGCATCGATTCGGGCAGTTCTTCCATCTGATCCTCGACGACTTTCGCCTGCAGTCCCAACGCGACGGCGCGCTCGGCTACGTCGAAATGATCGCGAATCCGGATGGGCCGAAGGTCAGCAAGCTGGGGTGCGTCCTGATGCTCAAGCTCGTGCACGGCGTGGCGTCGTGGCTTATCGGACAGAAGATTCCGCTCGCGGAAGTCGATTTCGATTTCGCGCGTCCGCCGCAAGCGGGCGATCACGCCGATCTCTTTCCCGGCCCCGTGCGTTTCGGCTGCGAGACGACGGGTATTCGTTTCGATGCCGCTTATCTCGACATGCCGATCCGCCAGCGCAAGCCCGACCTGAAGAAGTTTCTCGCGCGTGCGCCGGAGGACTGGATCTTCGTCTCGTTCGCCGAGCAGATGACCTCACATCGCGTGCGGCAATACATGGCCGAGCGGCTGCCGGGGACGCCGACCGTCGATGCCGTCGCGCAGGACCTGCACCACTCCGTGCGCACGCTGTGCAGGCGGCTTGCGGCCGAAGGCACCACGTTTCAGGCGATCAAGGACGAAGTGCGGCGCGATATCGCGATTCATCGGCTCACGCGCTCGGGCGACGCGATCGCGGAGATCGCGTATGACGTGGGGTTCGATAACCCAACGGCGTTTCACCGGGCGTTCCGACACTGGACGGGAAGCACGCCGAATGCGTACCGGAAGACCATCTGAGGGTTTGCACGAAAGCGGCCTGATTTGTCAATCAAAGGGCAGATTCGGATACGTGCGATAGCGAGGTAAGGCGCTACGATCGGTTATTCGCATTGCACCGCGCGCAGTGAAGCGCGGACCCCATACGGAGACAGACAAAGATGACCTACACCGCCCCGCTGAAAGACATGTTGTTCGTGATCGACGAACTCGCCAACATCGCCAACGTCGCCACGTTGCCGGGCTTCGAGGACGCCACGCTCGAAACCGCGCAAGCCGTGCTCGACGAAGCCGCGAAGTTCAACGGCGAGGTTCTGGCGCCACTGAATATCAAAGGCGACAAACATCCGAGCGCATGGCACGAGGGCGTTGTCACGACGTCCGCCGGCTTCAAGGACGCGTTCCGCCAGTTCGGCGAAGGCGGCTGGCAAGGCGTGATGCATCCGTCCGAGTTCGGCGGACAGGCGCTGCCGAAACTCATCGCCACGCCGTGCATCGAAATGCTGAACAGCGCGAACATGTCCTTCGCGCTCTGTCCGTTGCTGACCGACGGCGCCATCGAAGCGCTCCTGACCGCCGGTTCCGACGACCTGAAAGCGCGCTATCTGCCGAAACTCATCGAAGGCAAATGGACCGGCACGATGAACCTCACCGAGCCGCAAGCCGGCTCCGATCTCGCGCTCGTGCGCACCCGCGCCGAGCCGCAAGGCGACGGCACGTACAAGGTGTTCGGCACGAAGATCTTCATCACGTACGGCGAGCACGACATGGCGGAGAACATCGTCCATCTCGTGCTGGCGCGCACGCCGGATGCGCCCGAAGGCGTCAAGGGCATCTCGCTCTTCCTCGTGCCGAAATTCATGGTGAACGAAGACGGTTCGCCCGGCGCGCGCAACGACGTGCATTGCGTCTCGATCGAACACAAGCTCGGCATCAAGGCGAGCCCGACCGCCGTCCTGCAATTCGGCGATCACGGCGGCGCGATCGGATACCTGATCGGCGAGGAGAATCGCGGCCTCGAATACATGTTCATCATGATGAACGCGGCGCGTTTCGCGGTTGGCGTGCAGGGCATCGCAGTGGCGGAGCGCGCGTATCAACTCGCCGCCGCGTATGCGAAGGAGCGCGTGCAAAGCCGCCCCGTCGATGGCTCCGCGAAGCAGTCGGTCGCGATCATCCATCACCCGGACGTGCGCCGCATGCTCATGACGATGCGTGCGCTGACCGAAGGCGCGCGCGCCCTCGCCTACGTCGCCGCCGCGCATTCGGACATCGCCCATCATTCCGACGATACCGCCAAGCGCGCCGACCACGCCGCGATTTACGAATACCTCGTGCCGGTCGTGAAAGGCTGGAGCACGGAGATGTCGATCGATGTCGCGAGCCTCGGCGTGCAGGTGCACGGCGGCATGGGCTTCATCGAGGAAACGGGTGCGGCGCAGCACTATCGCGATGCACGCATCCTGACGATCTACGAAGGCACGACCGCGATCCAGGCCAACGACCTGATCGGCCGCAAGACCGTGCGCGACGGCGGCGCGGCGGCCCGCGCCATCCTTGCGCAAATCGATGCGACGCTCGCCGCTCTCCAGCAGCACGACGGCGCCGCCTTCGATGCAATGCACAGCCGTCTGCAAGCGGGCCGCGTCGCGCTCGCGAACGTCGTCGATTTCGTGCTGCAGAACACGAAGAGCGATCCGAACGCCGTGTTCGCGGGCAGCGTCGCGTACCTGAAGCTCGCGGGGATCGTGCTGTCGGGCTGGCAGATGGCGCGCGCCATGATCGCAGCGACGCAAAAGCACGCCGCCGATCCGTCGTTTTACGACGCGAAGATCGCCACCGCGCACTTCTTCGCCGATCACATCCTGCCGCAGGCCGCCGCGCTGGAGGCGTCGATCGTCAGCGCGAAGGGCAACCGGAGCGTCCTCGCGCTGGACATCGACCAGTTCTGAATTTGCGCTGGTTACAATGACTGACCGAATCCAACCCGGCAGACAGGAGCAATGCAAATGAAGATCGAAACCGTCGGCATCGTCGGAGCAGGAACGATGGGCAACGGCATCGCGCAGATCGCGGCGGTCGCGGGCCTCAAGACCATCATGATCGACGTCACCGATGCCGCGCTCGCAAAGGGCGTCGCGACGCTCACCGGCAGCCTCGCGCGCCTCGTCTCGAAGGACAAGCTCGACGCCGCCACGCGCGACGCCGCGCTCGCACGCATCGAAACGTCGACGGATTACCAGCGCCTGGCCGCCGCCGACATCGTGATCGAAGCGGCGACCGAGAACGCCGACCTCAAGATCCGCATCCTGAAGCAGATCGAAGCCGTCGTGCGGGCCGAGGCGATCATCGCGTCGAACACATCGTCGATTTCGATCACCGCGCTTGGCGCCACGCTCGACAAGTCCGAGCGCTTCATCGGCATGCACTTCTTCAACCCGGTGCCGCTGTTGCCGCTCGTCGAAGTGATTCGCGGCGTGCAGACGAGCGACGACACCGCGACCAGCGTGCGCGAACTGACCGAAAAGCTCGGCAAATCGCCGATCGGCGTGAAGAATTCGCCGGGCTTCGTCGTCAACCGCATTCTCGTGCCGATGATCAACGAGGCGTTCTTCGTGCTGCAGGAAGGCGTCGCGACGGCCGAGGAAATCGATGAAGGCATGAAGCTCGGCGCGAATCATCCGATCGGGCCGCTCGCGCTGGCCGATCTGGTCGGGCTGGACGTGTGCCTCTCGGTGATGGACGTGTTCCTGAAGGACTTCGGCGATTCGAAATATCGCGCGTGTCCGCTGTTGCGCGAACTCGTCGCGGCGGGGCATCTCGGGCGCAAGACCAAGCGCGGCGTGTACCGGTACGACTGAACGGCCGCATGATCGTCGAAGATCACAACTACTACCACGCCACCGTCCGCGATAAGGCCATCTATAAACCGCTCGCGGGCCGTGTCGATGCGAAGGTGTGCATCGTCGGCGGCGGGTTTGCGGGCGTCAACACGGCGCTCGGGCTCGCGGAACGTGGCGTGCAGGACGTCGTACTGCTGGAGTCGCATTACATCGGACGCGGGGCGTCGGGCAGGAACGGGGGCTTCGTGTTCGGCGGCTTCTCACTCGGCGAGGAGACGTTGCTCGCCGAACTCGGCGCCGACAAGGCGCGGGCGTTGTACGCGGGGACGGTCGCGTCGGTGGAACTGATCCGCGAGCGGATCTCGCGTCACGCGATCGAATGCAGCGTGGAGGACAGCGGCGTCATCCTCGCGAACTGGTTCCGCAACGATGCCGCGATGCTGCGCCGCCAGCGCGTCCTGAAGGACGCGTTCGGCATCGAGTGGGACTACCTCGACCGCGCCCGCATGCGCGAGCGCATCCATAGCGAGCGCTATCACTCGGGGCTTTTCGAGCCCAACGCGCTGCATTTTCATCCGCTCGACTATCTGCGTGGCATCGCGCGTGTCGCCGAAGCGCGGGGCGTACGGCTGCATGAGGCGTCGCCGGTTACATCGCTCACGCGCGAAGGCGCCGGGTGGATCGTCACGACCGCCGCCGGCAGCGTGCACGCCGAGCACGTCGTGCTGTCGTGCGGCGGTTATCTGGCTGGCCTGCGACGCGAGATCGACGCGAGCATCCTGCCTGTCGCCACCTACATCCTCGTGACGGAGCCGCTCGGCGCGCGTCTCGCCGATTGCTTCGGTACGCGCGCCGCGATCTACGACACGCGCTTCGCCTTCGACTATTACCGGCCGCTCGCCGATACACGCATTCTCTGGGGCGGGCGGATTTCGGTGCTCGACCGCTCGCCCGCGCAGGTGAAAGCGCTGCTGACGAAGGATCTGCTGAAGGTGTTCCCGTCGCTGACGGGCATTCGCGTCGATTACGCGTGGTCGGGGCTCATGAGCTACGCGCGCCATCAGATGCCGCAGATCGGGCAAAGCGAGCCGAACCTGTGGTTCGCGCAGGGCTTCGGCGGCCACGGCGTCGCACCGACGACGCTCGCTGGCGAGACCATCGCATCGGCCATCGCGGAAGGCGGCGACGGCTGGAAGCAGTTCAGCCGCTTCGGGCTGGCGTCGGCGTTCAAACCGGCCGGGCTGCTCGCGGCGCAGTTGAGCTATTCGCGGGCGCAACTGAAGGACCGCTACAGCGAATTCATCGAAGGAATTTTGTAGGCGACGCAGCCCTCCTCGCCGTTATGGACGCGCGCTCACGTTTGGCCGTAGGATTCCCCCGGTAAACCCGTTCGATGGAGTCGAACATGTTGTCCGAGGAAGAACTGGCCCTACTCGATGCGATCCGCGAAACCGGCAGTCTCTCGCGCGCCGCCGCACGCCTGGGCAAAGCGCCATCGACGGTCTCGCACGCCGCCCGCCAGCTCGAAACCCGCTTCGACGCCCTTCTGTTCGACCGCCGCCGCTATCGGCTGCAACTGACGCCCGCAGGGCATCTGCTCGCGGAGGAAGCGGCGCGCCTGATGCTCGACGTCTCGCGGATGACCCAGCGCGTGCGCCAGATCGCAAGCGGCTGGGAAGACCGGCTGTGGATCGTCTCCGATGAAATCCTCGAATTCGATACGCTCCTGCCCGTAATCCGCGCCTTCGATGCGCTCGATTCCGGCGTCACGCTGCGCTTCACGCACGAGGTGCTGAGCGGCACCTGGGAAGCCTTGCGCGACGGCCGCGCAGACCTGATCGTCGGCGCGACCAACGAACCGCCCGCGATCCCCGGCCTGCGCTGGTTCGAACTCGGCGTGATGGAGTGGGTGTTCGCGGTGTCGCCGCGCCATCCGCTCGCATCCGTCGACGGTCCGCTCAGGCGCGAGCTGATCCTCGCGCACCGGGCGGTCGTGGTGGCAGATTCGTCGCGGATGTCGGCGGGGCGCGCGTATGGGCTGCTCGGCGGACAGGCCGCGCTCGCCGTGCCGAACATGCGGGCCAAGGTACTTGCGCAGCGGCAAGGGCTGGGGATCGGCTGGCTGCCGCGGCATCGGGTTGCATCGCTCATGAAAAGCGGCGAGCTGATCGAGAAACCGACCGCCGATCCGCGCGAACCGAACACGCTGTATGTCGCGTGGCGCGGCGACCACGAAGGCCGCGCGCTGCAATGGTGGCTCGAACAGTTCCGGGAGCCGCGGCTGGCCAGGCTGCTGGTCGAAGGGCTTGCCGTCACGCCATGAGTGAGAAACCCACCACCACCGCCCCGCCCTGGCTGAAAATCGCGCCAGCTCTCTTCCTGCTGCTGTGGTCGAGCGGATTCGTCTTCCTGAAGCTCGGCCTCGCCTACGCCGATCCGCTGACGTTCCTCGCGCTCCGCTACGCCTGCGTCGTCGCGATTCTGACCGTGCCGTTCGTCGCGATCCGTCCGCCGCTGCCCGCGAGCCGCGCCGGCTGGCTCCATCTCGCGATGGTCGGCCTGCTGATCCAGGCGGGGTATTTCGCGTTCACTTACCTGAGTTTGAAGGCGGGCAGCACGCCTGCGGAAGTCGCGCTGATCACGTCGCAGCAGCCGATTCTGATCGGCCTGCTCGCGCCGGCGATCGCCGGAGAGCGCGTCGATGCGGTGCGCTGGGCGGGTCTCGCGCTCGGCGTGGCGGGCGCGGGGATCGTCATCCTCGCCCGCTCGACGGTACATCCGGGCGCGCCAATCGGCATCCTGTTCGCGGTGCTCGCGCTCCTTTCGATGACCGCGGGCACGCTCTATGAAAAGCGCTTCGGCGAGGCCGGGCATCCGGTAACGGCCAATCTCGTGCAGTACGCGGTCGGCCTCGCGGTCTCGGCGCCGCTCGCCGTGCTGCTCGAACCGATGCACATCGTCTGGAGCGGCGGCCTCTTCGCCTCGCTCGCCTATCTCGTGCTGGCGAATTCGATTGTTGCGATCTCGCTCTATCTCGCGATGATCCGCTACGGCGAAGCGTCGCGCGTGTCGGCGCTGTTCTTCCTCGTGCCGCCGTCGACGGCGGTGATCGCGTTCCTCCTGCTCGGCGAGCCGATTCCGCCGCTCGCCTGGGCCGGCATGGCGCTCGCGGCGATCGGCATCCTGCTGGTGATGCGCAGCGGTTCGGGCGCGCGCCGGTAGGTTTCAGTGGCCGGAGAGCAATAACGCGGCGTGCGTCGAGCCGGTCTGCTCGGCGATGTCCTTCGCCGTCAGCCCGCGATCGTCGCGCAGGTCGCGGTTCGCGCCGCGTTCGAGCAAGAGCGACACGGTCTGCGTCTGGTCGTAGCCGGCGGCCCACATCAGCGCAGTGAGGTGATTGCGATAGGCCGCGTTCACCTCGATGCCCGCGTCGAGCAGTTGCCGCACCACGGCCGTGCGCCCTTTCCCCGACGCATATTCGATCGCCGTCTTGCCGATGCGGTCGGCGGCGTTCGCGTCGGCGTGATGCGCGAGCAGGAGCGCGACGATTTCCTCGTTGCCGTCGAACGCGGCGGCCATCAGCGGCGTGACGCCCTGCACGTCGGCCTGGCTCACGTTCGCGCCGCGCTCGATCAGCATGCGCGCCATCGGCGTCATGCCCTTCTTGCACGCGCTGATGAGCGCCGTGTCGCCGATGCGGTTGCGCGAATCGATCGCCGCGCCCTGTTCGAGCGCCCGCGTGACGCCCGCCTGATCGCTCGCGCGCACGGCGTCGAGCAGTTGCGCGTTCACGCCGAAGGCATCCTGCGCCGCCGATGCGCCGCTCGCGGCCAGCAGCGCGAACGCCGCCGCACATCCGATGCGCCTGATCGTCATGTCGTGGTCATTGCAGATTGGCGACGTAGTTCGCCAGATTTTCGATATCGGCGTCGGACAGCGTCTTGGTGACGCTCGTCATGCTGCCCGCGTCGTTCGTGCGCTTTCGGGCGCGGAAATCCCCGAGTTGCTTGACGATGTACTGATACTGCTGCCCCGCCACGCGCGGAATCTCGTTTTGTCCGGTGAAACCGCCGAGGTGGCACATCGTGCACAGCACTTCCTCCGATTTCTTGCGGCCCGCGTCGACTTTCACCGGATCGGCCTTGAACACGATCGGCGCGGGTTTTTGCGCGGCGAAATAATCGGCGAGATCGTGCATGTCGTCGGGCGACAGGTTCGCCGCCATCGGACTCATCTGCGGATCGCTGCGGCGGCCCGCCTTGAAATCGCGCAATTCGAGATAGAGATAGCGTGCGGTCTGCCCGGCGAGGACCGGATAGTCGGGATTCGTCGAATTGCCCATCTGGCCGTGGCACGCCGCGCAGACGACGGCTTTTGTCTTGCCCGCTTCTGCATCGGCGCGCGCGGCGAGCGGCAGCGCGGCGAGCGAAGCAAGCGCCGCCGCGAGCAAAAGATTGATTCTCCGCATCCGGCGAGCGTCCCGGCGGTTCAAGGCAGCGCGAACACGAGCACGGCGTTGCCGCGCTTGAAGTCGAGCTGCGTGTTGCCGCCCGCCGCTACCGCGACGTACTGCTTGCCGTGCACCGTATACGACACCGCCGGCGCGTTCACCCCCGCGCCGCACTGGTATTCCCAGAGTTTTTTGCCGGTCGCGGCATCGAATGCGCGGAAGAGACCGTTGCCTTCGCCGTTGAAGACGAGCCCGCCCGCAGTGGCGAGCACGCCGCCGATCAGCGGCTGCTCGGTCTTGAAGCCCCACGCAATTTTCCCGGTATCGACGTTCACCGCGACCAGCCGGCCCCATTGCTGTTCCGAAGCGATCACCTTGAATGCGCCGCCGAGCCACAGCTTGCCGCCGGGATAGGCGACATCCTCGACCTGATACGTCATCGGCTGATGCAGGTTCGCCGCGTAGGCCATGTGCGTTTTCGGGCTGTAGGCCATCGGCGACCATTCGACGCCTCCGTTCGCCCCCGGCAGCATGCGCGCGCCGTCCGGCGTGGGCAGCGTCCAGACGCCCTCCTGCGGGATCATCGCTTCAGATATGCGGATCAGCCGGCCGTCGCGCCTGTCGTGCACATAGACGTAGCCGCTCTTGCCGCCGTGGATCACGCCGGGGATCGTCTGGCCGTTCTTGTCGCGGACATCGACCAGGATCGGAGGACTCGCAGCGTCGAGGTCCCAGACGTCGTGCGCGATGTACTGGTAGTGCCACTTGTATTTTCCGGTCTCGAGATCGATCGCGACGAGCGAATCGGTGTAGAGATTGTCGCCGGGGCGAATCGCGCCATACAGGTCCGGCGAAGGATTGCCCACGACAAAAAACACCGTGTGCGTCTGCCGGTCGACGGCGGGGGCCATCCACACGCCGCCGCCGAGCGTGCGATAGAAATCGCCGCCCTTCGATGCGAGTTGTTGCTTCTCCGCCGCGATATCACGCTTCATGTTGCGGCCGACCGCGTCGTTTTCGGCCCAGACGCCTTCGTGGCCGGTCTCGGGGATCGTGTAGAAGGTCCAGAGCAGATCGCCCGTGTTCGCGTTGAAGGCCTTCACGAAGCCGCGAATCCCGTATTCGCCGCCGTTGGTGCCGATCAGCACCTTGCCGTCCACGACAACCGGCGCCATCGTCTCCGAATAGCCGAGTTCGGGATCGGCGATCTGCGTTTGCCACAGCAGGCGCCCGGTCTTCGCATCGAGCGCGACGAGTTTCGAATCGAGCGTGCCCATGAAGAGGCGGTCGCCGGCGATCGCCACGCCGCGGTTGTTCGGGCCGCAGCAGAAAGTCGTGACCGGCCCCATGCGGTGTTTGTAATGCCAGAATTCCTTGCCGGTGACGGCATCGATCGCGTAGACGTGGTTGTAGGACGTCGTCAGGAACATCACGCCGTTCGAGACGATCGGCGCCGTTTCCATCGACTCCATTACGGCCGTCTGGAAGATGAAAGCGGGCCGCAGCTTCGACACGTTCGTCGTATTGATCTGCGTACTCGGCGCGTAGCGCGTTTCCGCATACGAGCCGTTCGAATGCAGCCAGGACGCGGGATCGTTCGCGGCGCTGTCGAGCTGCGGCTGCGTGACAGGAAGCAGCCCGTCGGGCACCGGGGAACCTTGCGTGGTTGCCGCGTTCTGTATTTCATCGGCAGCGGGGACGGCGGCGCTCCACATCAGCGTGCCGCAGATCAACAGTGGGACAAGATTGGTACGGGACCCGGCCATGACAGTCTCCCGATATTTATTGTTGTAAGGCGGTTGATTGAGCAAGATGCTTCCCGCGATCCGCTCGGCTAGAGAATAGGCAATTTGAAACGGCTTTGCCAAAATTACTAATGCTCCGACTTAAAACGTATGCGGTGAAAGGCTTCTGTCGGCTGCGGATGCAATTCCCGTGATTTTGAGTAGTATGGTTTGATGATGCGGGCATCATGCTTCCGCCTGAGGCACGCGTCGCGTAGTGCACAATGCGCTACCGCCGTTACAAGGGAATCCAAATTGAATCCACGCCAGCCGGTCGACATCGCCCGCATTCTGCTGATCATCGCGATCCTTTCCGCGCTGACGATCGGCAGCCTTTATGTCCTGCGACCGTTCCTGCCGGGCCTGATCTGGGCGACGACGATCGTCGTCGCCACATGGCCGATGATGAAGGCGATCCAGCGGCGCTGCGGCAATCGCCGCTGGCTTGCCACGACGATCATGATCCTGATCCTGCTGATCGTGATCGTGCTGCCGCTCTACCAGGCGATCTCCACGCTCGCCCTGCACGGCGGCGAGATCATGGCGGCGATCAAGGGCCTGCCGTCCTACGCGCTGCCTCCGCCGCCGTCGTGGATCCACGACGTCCCGCTCGCCGGCGCGCGCATCGCACGCGAATGGCAGACGCTCTCCGACGCCGGCCCCGGCGGCCTGCTCGCGAAGATCGAACCGTACGTGACGATCGCCGCGCGCTGGATGCTCGGGCACGCGGCGGTCGTCGGCGTGTTCGTGATCCACATGTTCATCACGGTGATCATCGCGGGCATCCTGTACATGCAGGGCGAACAGGCGGCGGCGTTCGTCACGCGCTTCGCCACGCGCATCGCGGGCCTGCGCGGCGGGGAAGCGATCAAGCTCGCCGGACTCTCGATCCGCGCGGTCGCGCTCGGCATCGTCGTGACGGCGGTGACGCAGTCGGCGTTGGGCGGCATCGGCCTGTGGATCGCGGGCGTGCCGGCGGCGGGCATCCTGACCGCCGTGATGCTGATGTTCTGCCTCGCGCAGATCGGGCCGCTGCTGCCCTTGCTCGGCAGCGTCGCGTGGCTCTTCTGGCACGACGCGACGATCGCCGCGAGCCTACTGCTCGTGTGGTCGGTCATGATCGCGATGCTCGACAACGTGCTGCGGCCGCTTCTGATCAAGCGCGGCGTGAACCTGTCGATGCTGCTGATCCTGTCGGGCGTGCTGGGCGGCATGTTCGCGTTCGGCATCGTGGGGCTGTTCATCGGACCGGTGATCCTCGCCGTCACCTCGACGCTGCTCAACGCATGGATCAACGAACAGCCGCCGCTCCCGCAAGTCGCCGATACGACGGCGCCGACCCGCGACGCCGTTACGCAAGCCCGGCATCCGAGGGATGCTTGACGGCGTAATTTTTCGCGAACGATGGAGTCGATTTAAGACGTATCGTATGGACGCAAATGCGCGACGATTGCTGCAGATCGCGACGTGTTGCATTCACGCCCGGATTGAATGTTTAGGATGGCGTACTCCATTACAATACGCGCCTTGAATATTTGCCCGTTCGCGGGCGCGGGGGAATTGCCATGTCTTTGCTCGATGTGGACTCCATCGATTACATCGGCGTTAACATCCTCTACAAAAACGTCCACGTCGGCATTTTCGACGATCTCGACTGGGACGACGAAGCCACGCATTTCGCGTTGCTGACGAAGAAAATCGATCGGTATACACAGTACATTCGTTCCGGCCAGTTGCTGGCCGGCTATCCCAACGTGCGCGGTTTCGACATCGTCTTCGAGTACGTCGCCACCCTGCCGATGACGCCGTCGGCGGCGCGTTTCTGGACGACCCGCGAACAGATCATCCGGATGTCGGGGTTCGAGGTGCGCAGCCGGACGGTGGACGTGCGGCCGGCGTTGGGATTGCTCGAGCCGGGGGATTTACCGGCATCGGCGGATGACGAAGTCGAAGTCGATGCGGCGCCGCTGTTGCTCGCCCCGCGGTTGAATCAGGATGACGCGCCCGCGATGCCTTCGCTGCGGCATGTCGTGTCGATTTGAGGTGAGGATTTGCGGGACTGGAACGCAGGAAGCGACTGGAACCGACCCTACAACATGGCTGACGAGGACATCGACACGAGCGACATCCCCGAACTGGGGGGTGGTGATTTTTTGAACGTGCCGAATTGCGCGCGCCGCCCAAGCAAGCCGTGACGTTCAAAACATAAATCGGCGCCATGGAAGAAAGACAAGCGGCCAGCCCTCCGGGCTCGGCCGCTTTTTTACGCGCGTCGTTATCTCACGCTCCCGAGAGCCGACGTAGCCACCGCCGGCACCGAAATCCCGTTGGTCTTCGCGTACTGCACCGCCTGCGACAGCGTCGACACGAGCGATTGCAACTGCCCTGGCGCCGCCTGCGCGATATAGGTCGCCGCCTGCGTCGTCGCGGGGTTCGATCCCGCCTGCAGCAACGAAGACATGCTCATCGTATTGCTCACCGCGCCGAGATCCGACTGCAGCCCAGCGTACTGGCTCACGCCCTTGCCGAGCGACGCCAGCCCCTCGCTGAACGCCTGCTTGCTCGCACCCGTCGGCGCGGGCGTCGACGAGCGGTTCGCGAACGCCTGCATCAGCGACTGCGACACGCTCTGCTGCGTCCCGCCCATCTGCGACAGCACGCTCGCGCTCGGCAACGCGCCGGCGCCGCTGGAACCGCCCGCCAGCAACCCCGCCGCCGATTGCGCCTGGCTCGCGACGCCCGTCATCCCCATCGACGATGCGAGCGTCGACTGCCCGCTCAGCACCTGCTGGTTCGCGCCAAGGTAGTTCTGCACGAGCGAACTCAGCGCCGAAGGCTCCGCCGCGCCGTTGGCAGCCGGCTCCGCTTTACCGCTGCCGAAGCCGAATTGCTGCAGATTGAGCTGCGCGTACGAAGCAGCGGGCGCGATGAGCACCGCCGCCGCCAGCATTGCGATCCAGGATGCGCGTTTCGCCATGTTCGGAATCTCCCTTTAAATTGTCCGATGATCGATCGAGCCCTTTCGACCGGCGGTCATTTCAGCGGTTCGTCCCGTTAACATTTGCTTGCGAATTACTTCAGCTTATTGCGGCGCCCAGGTCTGCGAGCGGATGCATCTCGCGCCGCCACGGCGACGCCAGAAAGTGCTGCACGCGCTCGGCGCGCACTTCGGCGAGCGTCGCGGGCGCCCAGCGCGGCCGCTGGTCCTTGTCGACGATCAGCGCGCGCACGCCCTCCAGGAAATCGCCGTCGCTGATCGCGCGGTACACGATCCCCATTTCCATCCGGAAGCAGTCCGCGAGCGACATGTGGCGTCCTCGCAGGAGCGCGCGGTGCGTGACTTCGAGCATCGTCGGGGAGTGAGACGTGAGCGTGGCGAGCGTCGCGGCGCCGAATTCCGTCGACGTGTCGCCCGCGAGGCTCGACACGATGCGCTCCACCCCGCCGCTCGTCGCGCCGCCGAAATGGCGCCGGATCTGCGCGCGATGTGCGTCGAGCGGCGCGTCGCGTTCGATGTTGGCGGGCGGGACGAACACGCGCCGCAGCGCGTCGAGCGGCTTATCCCAGGAGAGCGCTTCGATCCGCTGCATGAAATCGCGCAGCCACGCCGACGGCACGCAGACATCCGCGAGACCGTACGCGACCGCGTCCGCGCCGCCGAGCATCGCGCCCGTGAGACCGGCGTACAACTCGACATCGAGCGGCATCCGGCGCATGAAATACGTCGCTCCGACGTCGGGCAGCATGCCGATGCGCGTTTCCGGCATCGCCATCTTCGTGCGCTCGGTGACGACGCGCAATGCCGCGCCCTGTGCGAGCCCCATGCCGCCGCCAAGCACGATGCCGTCCATCAGCGCGACGACCGGCTTCGGAAAATGATGAATCGCGTAATCGAGCCGGTATTCGTCGATGAAAAACGGCAGCCACGGCGTGTTGCTGCGCGCGCCGTCGTAGAGCGCCCGGATGTCGCCGCCCGCGCAGAACGCCTTTTCGCCCGCGCCGCGCAGCACGACCGCGGCGATGGCGTCGTCGTTGCGGCAGCGCTCGAAGGCATCGGCGAGCAGCACGATCATTTCATGCGACAGCGCATTCAACGCGCGCGGCCGGTTGAGCGTCACGATCGCCACCCGGTTGACGATCTCGAAGCCGATGACCGGCTCGTCCTGAGCCACGCTTTGCGTGCTCATCGCGTGCTCCACCCGTTGAAATCGGTGCCCGCGATGAAGAATTTCGGACCGTGGCCGGTGGTCAAGATCGCGGGGGCCTTCAAATTTTCAATCGTTTGTTGCAAATTCAGCAGGCCGTCGGACGTGAACGCATTCGCCTCGCGTTTGATTTCGATCATTGCGTCCATCCTCAGTCGGCCTTCGCGCTCTGGCGCAACTCCGGAAAATCCTCTTCCCAGAACTCGAATTCACCGCGCGCCGCGCCTTCCGCCCGCGCCGCTTCCTGACGACGCAAATCAACCCGTCGGATTTTTCCCGAAATCGTCTTAGGCAATTCCGCGAATTCGATGCGCCTGATGCGCTTGTACGGCGCGAGCCGTTCACGCGAAAACGCAAACACGCTGCGCGCGAGTTCCGGACCGATCGTAAAACCGTGCCGCAGCGTGACGAACGCCTTCGGCACGCAAAGCCGCAGCGCGTCGGGGCTCGGCACGACGGCCGCCTCGGCGATCGCCTCGTGCTCGATCAGCACGCTTTCCAGCTCGAACGGACTCAGCCGGTAGTCGGACGACTTGAACACGTCGTCGGCGCGGCCGATGTAGGTGAAATAGCCGTCCGGCGTGCGTGCGGCCACGTCGGAGGTGCGGTAATGGCCGTCGCGCATCGCGTTCGCGGTTGCGGCGGGGTTGTCGGCGTAACCGGTCATCAGGCCGAGCGGCGGTTCGTCGACGGGCAGCGCGATTTCGCCTTCGTCGGCGGGATGGCCGTCGGGATCGAGCAGCGTCACGCGGTACCCAGGCAAGGGCCGCCCCATCGAGCCGGGCACCAGACGCTGGCCCGGCGAGTTTGCGATCTGCGCGGTGGTTTCGGTCTGGCCGTAGCCGTCGCGGATCGGCACGCCCCACGCGGCCTGCACGCGCTCGACGACCTCCGGATTGAGCGGCTCGCCCGCGCCGACGATCTCGCGCAGCTTCACCGCGTACGATTTCAGCGGCTCCTGCACGAGCATGCGCCAGACGGTCGGCGGCGCGCAGAGCGTCGTGACTTCGTGGCGCACGAGAATCTCCAGCGTGCGCGCGGCATCGAAACGGCTGAAGTTGTAGATGAACACGCAAGCGAGCGCGTTCCATGGCGCGAAAAAACAGCTCCACGCGTGTTTCGCCCAGCCGGGCGAGCTGATGTTCCAGTGGACGTCGCCGGGTTGCAGCCCGATCCAGTACATCGTCGACAGATGGCCGACCGGGTAGCTCTGGTGCGTATGCGCAACGAGTTTCGGCTTCGACGTCGTGCCGGAAGTGAAGTACAGCAGGTACGGATCGGCGGCGTTCGTTTCACTTTGCGCAACGAATTCCGGCGACGCGTCGTAAGCGGCATCGAGCGGGAGCCAGCCTGCGCGCTCGCCGCCCACCGCGATACGCAGCGATGGCACTTCGACCTCGTCGAACTTGTGCAGTTCGTTGCCATCGACGATCACGTGCTGCACGCGCCCGTGCGCAATACGGTCACGCAGGTCCGCGCTCGCGAGTTGCGTCGTCGCGGGCAGCACGATCGCGCCGAGCTTCATCGCGCCGAGCATCGTGTCCCACAGTTCGACGCGGTTTGGCAGCATCAGCAGGATGCGGTCGCCGCGCGCGACGCCCAGATGCTTCAGATGATTCGCCACGCGCGCCGATCGCTCGCTCATCTGCGCGAACGAAAATCGCGTCTCGGCGCCGCTTTCGTCGACGATCGCGAGCGCGGGCGCATCGTTGCCGCGCGCCATCGGATCGAAGTAATCGAGCGCCCAGTTGAAGCGATCGAGCACCGGCCAGCGGAAATCGCGGTACGCGGTGTCGTAGTCGGTGCGGTGGTGCAGCAGGAAATCTCTCGCGTCGATAAAAGCGTCGGCCGGGTTCATCGTGTCTCCAGTCGTTTTTATGGGTTGCCTACAGTTGCCGAGCGATCACCATCCGCTGCACTTCGCTCGTCCCTTCGTAAATCTGCGTGATGCGTGCGTCGCGATAGTGACGCTCAACCGGATAGTCCTGCAGATAGCCATATCCGCCGTGAATCTGGATGGCGTCGGAGCAGACACGCTCGGCCATTTCGGACGCATACAGCTTCGCCTGCGACGCCTCCGACAGGCACGGAATGCCTTCGGTCCGCATGCGCGCCGCATGCAAGATGAGCAGGCGGGCGGCGTTGATCTGCGTCTGCATGTCGGCGAGCATGTTCGCGACCGACTGATGCTCGTGGATCGGCCGGCCGAACTGCACGCGCTCGTGGGAATACGCGCGCGCCGCGTCGAAGGCCGCGCGCGCGATGCCGAGCGCCTGCGCCGCGATGCCGATGCGCCCGCCCTCCAGATTCGACAGCGCGATCTTCAGCCCCTCGCCGCGCGCGCCGAGCAGGTTCGCGGCGGGAATCGCGCAGTCATCGAAGGTGATCGGGCACGTGTCGGACGCGCGGATACCAAGCTTGTGCTCCGGCGGGCCAACGTTGAAGCCGGGCGTATCGGCCGGGACGATGAACGCGGAGATGCCCTTCTTGCCGAGGTCCGGATCGGTGACGGCGAAGACGATCGCGATACCCGCCCGCGCGCCGTTCGTCACGAACTGTTTGCTGCCCGAGAGCACCCACTGCCCGTCGCGCTCGACGGCGCGCGTGCGCAGGTTGTTCGCCTCTGACCCCGCCTGCGGCTCGGTAAGGCAGAACGCGCCGATCACCTCGCCGCTCGCCAGTTTCGGCAGATACTGGTTTTTTTGCGCGTCGGTGCCGAATTTCAGGATGGGCCCGCAGCCGACCGAGTTGTGCACGCTCATCAGCGTCGCGCACGAGGCGCAGCCCGCCGCGATTTCCTCCATCGCAAGCGCATAGGCCGTGTAGTCGCTATAGGTGCCGCCGAGTTCCGCCGGCACGATCATGCCGAGCAGGCCGAGTTCGCCGAGCTGGCGGATCACGGCGTCAGGGATTTTCGCTTCGCGGTCCCACTGCGCGGCGTTCGGCGCGAGCACTTCGCCCGCGAATTCGCGAGCGGCGTCGCGGATCATGCGCTGCTCTTCGGTGAGGAAACTGTCGATCATGGTGGGCTCTGGGAATGGGGCGGGATGCGCTTCGGAGCTGGGTTACACTTTCGACCCGAGGCTCGGCGGCCGCGCGGAATCAAGGCGTTGCGACCGAGTCTAGGCAATCGCGGCACGTTAGCCCAGCCCCAAAACGATCACGCTATCTGAGCGCTTTCGCCACCTAGTGACAACCCCAACGCACAAACCCGCGCGCGAACGCGGATCGATCTCGGTGAGCCTCGTCGAAGAAGCGCTGCGCTGCGCCGAAGCTCGCGGCATCGCGCGCGGGACGCTGCTCGCCGCCGCCGACATCGCGCCCGCGACGCTCGACTCGTCGCGCGCGCGGGTGTCGCCGGCGCAGTACGGCAAGCTGTGGAACGCCACCGCCGACGCCCTGGACGACGAATTTTTCGGCCAGGACCGCCATCCGATGCGGCGCGGCAGCTTCGTGCTGCTGTGCCACGCGGCACTGAGTTCGCGCGACGGCGCGCAGGCGCTCAAGCGCATCGCGAACTTCCTGCGCCTCGTGCTCGACGATTTGAGCTTCGAACCCGATATCGATACGACGCGCGTGCGCATCCGCCTGCGCGACCGTCGCGAGCCGAAAAGCATGTTCGCGTACGCGACGGCGTTCATCCTGATTTACGGCGTGCTGTGCTGGCTGGTCGGACGACGGATTCCGGTGCTCGCCGCGCACTTGCGCTGCCCGGAGCCGCCCGCAAGCGACGAATACCGCCTGATGTTCTGCGACGACCTGTACTTCGACCAAGCCGCGTCGTATGTCGATCTGTCGCCGGAATGCGCAGCGCTGCCAGTCGTGCAGACGGTCGCATCGCTGAAATCGTTCTTGCGCGGCGCGCCCGCCAATTTTCTCGTCAAGTACCGCAATCCCGATTCGCTCGCGGCCCGCGTGCGCCGCCGTCTGCGCCAGCTTCCGCCCAGCGATTGGCCCGACAGCGACCGCGTCGCCGCCGCGCTGAACATGGCCGAGGCGACGCTGCGCCGCCATCTGAAGCAGGAAGGCGTGACGTATCAGGCGATCAAGGACGGCTTGCGGCGCGACCTTGCGATCTCGCGTCTCGCCGACACGAACCAGACGATCGCCGAAATCGCCGATGCGCTCGGTTTCGCCGAGCCGAGCGCGTTCCGGCGCGCGTTTCGCAAGTGGACGGGCGTGCGGCCGGCCGATTACCGGCGCTCGGAATCGGCCTAAGAGCCCGAAGCCGCTGCTATAGTGAATCTCCCCTCGGCCCAAGGAGCGCACCATGACGAAGCCCAAGACGGAAGCCCCGGCAGAAGACGCACCGCTGAATGAAGAAGAACGCCTCGACGAAGCGCTCGAAGAGAGCTTCCCCGCGAGCGATCCGATCGCGGTCCATCCCGATCCGGAAGAGAAGCCAGCGAAGAAGTAAAAAGTCAGTTCTCGTCGGTACTGGCGAGCAGCGCCGCCAGTTTCTCGACGTGCTGCAGCAGCAGTTTCTTGTGCTTGTCGATCTGCTCGAGCCGCCCGGAGAGGTCGGCCTTGGCGGCATCGCCCAGTTTGTCCGAGGCGAGCAGTTCCTCCGCTTTCGGCGACATCCCGTCGAGCTGAAGCAGCGCCAGTTGCCGCTCCAGCCGCCGCAAGTCCTGCAGCAGCAGGTCGCGGTTGCGCCTGAACACCAGATCCCGCCGATGCGACTCCGCCTGCTGCAACGCCTGGTCGGCGATGCGGCGGGTGGCTTCCGTCTGCGATAAAAGCGGCTCCGGGCCGCGCAGCACCGGGCGCTTCGGCGCCGGGTGCGCCGTGCCGCGAAACACGGCGACGGGCGATTCCTCGTCGAGCGCGCGCTGCGCCTCGGCCGGGATATCGGCGCGCCCGCGCCGTTCGTCCATCCAGTGCGGCGGGAGGCCCGTGACCGTCTCCACGCCCCGCACGAATTCCTCGCTGAAATCGCGCCGCCCCGCCACGATCAGCTTCATGTGCGACGGCGAGAACGTCATCATCCGCGCAAGCCGCGACGCGCCGCCGGGCGAGCCCGTCAGCACGTTCAGATTCGCCTGCCACACGTGATACAGCGCTTCGTCGAAATCTTCCATGGGCTAGTCTCCAAGCAGACGGACGCGCTCAAGTGCGCTATTCGCTTCGTTCGCTGGCCGTGACCGCGCGAGAGCCGTGTCCAGTTCAGGCCCGCGCGCCGCGTGCGGGCTCTTCGTTTCACCGCAATCTTAACGTCATCTCGAAATCAATCGATTCACATGTTCCGCTTTTCGCGCGGCAACAACAACGTCGGCCGCAAACAAAAACGCACGGCGCGAAGGCCGTGCGTTTTTCAGTGCATCACATGCGGCGATCGAAGCCGGTTCACGGTTCGTTGCGCAGGTAGCCTTCCTTGCTCGGATCGCGCATGCGCAGCGAAACGATCAGCGAGATCGCGCACATCACTGTGACGTACCAGTAGAACGTCGATTCGCTGCCGATCGACTTCATGTACAGCGCGACGTATTCCGCCGAGCCGCCGAACACCGCGTTCGCGACCGCATACGACAGCCCGACGCCGAGCGCGCGCACTTCCGGCGGGAACATTTCCGCCTTGATGAGGCCGCTGATCGACGTATAGAAGCTGACGATCGCGAGCGCGATGATCACGAACACGAACGCCATCACGGGGCTCGTCACGTCCTTGAGCGCGTGCAGCAGCGGCACCGTGCAGAGCGTGGCGAGCGCGCCGAAGCACAGCATCGACTGGCGGCGGCCGATGCGGTCCGACAGCGCGCCGAACACCGGCTGCAAGATCATGTAGACGAAAAGCGCCGCCGTCATTACGTTGCTGGCCGTCTTCGCTTCCATGTGCGCCGTGTTGACGAGGTACTTCTGCATGTAGGTCGTGAATGTGTAGAAGATCAGCGAGCCGCCGGCCGTGAAGCCGACCACCGTGAGGAACGCGCGCTTGTGCATCATCAGGCCGCGCAGCGTGCCGGCTTCCTTGCGCTGGCGTGACTCGGCGGTCGTCGTTTCATCGAGCGATTTACGCAGATAGAGCGAGACCAGCGCCGCGCACGCGCCGATGAAAAACGGAATGCGCCAGCCCCAGGCCTTCAGTTCATCGACCGAAAGGAACAGTTGCAGCACGACGAGCACGAGCAGCGCCGCAAGCTGCCCGCCGATCAGCGTCACGTACTGGAACGACGCGAAGAAGCCGCGCCGCCGTTTCAGCGCCACTTCGCTCATGTAGGTGGCGCTGGTGCCGTATTCGCCGCCCACCGACAAGCCCTGGAACAGTCGCGCGAGCAAGAGGAAAAACGGCGCCCATGCACCGATGCTCGCGTAGGTCGGCAGAAAGCAGATCACGAGCGAGCCGCCGCACATCATCAGCACGGAGATCATCATCGCGTTGCGGCGGCCGTGCTTGTCGGCGATGCGGCCGAACAGCCAGCCGCCGATCGGACGCATCAGGAAGCCCGCCGCGAAAACGCCGGCCGTGTTGAGCAACTGCGTGGTGGAGTTGCCGCTCGGGAAGAACGCGGCCGAGAAATACAGCGCGAGGAACGAGTAAATATAGAAGTCGAACCACTCGACGAGATTCCCCGACGAGGCGCCGACGATCGCCATGACGCGCCGCCGAGTGTCTGCTGCCTGTGAAAGTGTAAGGTCGGCCATGAAGGTCTGTTTCCTTTTGTCGCTTGTTTGAATGGCGGCGGGCTGGCCGCTTTTCGTTGCCGGCCGATCGACTGAGTCGACCGCCCGGGCCGCTCTGCTGGCGTTCGCGCGGAAGTTTATACGACGATCGGCGTAAAAGCTTAACCGCCGCAACGTGCCTACGTAGTTACCCCTAGGACAAACTTTATCGATTTTTTATCGATAAAGTGTCGCGTCGAGATTCGCGGCATCTTACATTTCCCTGTTTGAAAACGACGAGGCGCTCATGACCACCCAAACACCCATCGCCCTGGACGGCACGCTTGCATCGAAGTTCGCGCGCGTCGCGCTCGGACACCTGACGCGCGAATATCCGAACAAGCTCGATCACGTCATGGCGAGCGCCGAGGACTTGCAAGGCCCGCGCGCGCTGCATCCGATCTTCTACGGCAGCTACGACTGGCATTCCTGCGTGCACGGGTACTGGCTGATCGCGCGGCTTTTCGACCAGTTTCCGCAATTGCCGGAAGCGGAGCAGATTCGCACGCTGATCGACGCGCATGTGACGGAGGCGAACGTCGCGGCGGAAGTCGCATATCTGGAGCGCCCCGCCGCGCGCGGCTTCGAGCGTCCGTACGGCTGGGCGTGGCTGTTGGCGCTCGCGGGCCAGCTTCGTTCGATGGACTCCGGCGAAGGCCGCCGCTGGGCCAACACGCTGCAGCCACTCGCCGATGCGTTCGTCGCGCGTTTCGTCGAATTCCTGCCGAAGTCGACATATCCGCTGCGCGTCGGGACGCATTTCAATATGGCGTTCGCCCTGTCGCTTTCGATCGGCTACGCACGGCAGACGCGCGATGCGGCGTTCGAGACGCTGATTATTGAGGCGGCGAAGCGCTGGTATCTGCACGACGAGGCCTGCCAGGCGTGGGAGCCGGCGGGCGACGAGTTCCTGTCGCCGTCGCTGATGGAGGCGGAATTGATGCGGCGCGTGCTGCCTGCGGGCGAGTTCATCGGCTGGTTCGACCGCTTTTTGCCGCAGCTCGCCGCGCGCGAACCGGCGGCGCTCTTCTTGCCCGCGACCGTCACCGATCGCAGCGACGGCAAGCTCGCCCATCTCGACGGCCTGAATCTGAGCCGCGCGTGGTGCCAGCGGTCGATCGCACGGGCGCTGCCGGCGGGCGATGCGCGCGTCGCGCTGCTCGAAGCCGCTGCGGACGAGCATCTGGCGTCGGGGATCGCGCACGTCGCGGGGGATTACATGGGCGAGCACTGGCTCGCGACGTTTGCTTTATTGGCGCTCGAAGCGTGACTTTTCAGCCGCCTTTGACGCCCTGCGTATTGACGTAAACCGCATACAACCCGTGGCTCGCGGCCATGAACAGCCGGTTGCGATGCCGCCCGCCAAAGCACACATTGGCGCAGCGCTCGGGCAGCGCGATATGCCCGATCGCCTCGCCTTGCGGCGTGAAGATGCGCACGCCGTCGAGTTCGTCGGTGCCCATGCCCCAGCCGCACCACAGGTTGCCGTGCACGTCGACGCGAAAACCGTCCGGCGTGCCCGCGCCCGCATCGATCAGTTCGCGGCAGTTGCTGAGCGCTCGGCCGCCCTCGGCGACATCGAACGCGTAGATCTTGCGCGGCGTCGCCCGCGATTCGACCACATACAGCACCGATTCGTCCGGCGAGAACGCCAAACCGTTCGGGCCAATGAAATCGTCGGTCATCAAGGTCACTTCGCCGCTCTGCCCGTCGATGCGGTACACGGCGGGCTTCAGTTGCGGCGCCTGCTGCTCGCCTTCATAGAAGCCGTCGATGCCGAACGTCGGGTCGCTGAACCAGATCGATCCATCCGATTTCACGACAACATCGTTCGGCGAATTCAGCGGTTTGCCCTCGAAGCGGTCGGCGAGCACCGTGATCGATCCGTCGTATTCGGTGCGCGTTACCCGCCGCGTCAGGTGTTCGCACGACACGAGCCGCCCTTCGTGGTCGCGCGTGTGACCGTTCGCGTTGTTCGACGGCTGGCGGAACGTGCCGACCTCGCCCGTCGCTTCGTCCCAGCGGAGGATGCGGTTGTTCGGAATGTCGCTCCACAGCAGATAGCGGCCGTCGGCGAACCAGACCGGGCCTTCGGACCAGCGCGCGCCCTCATAAAGACATTCCACCGATGCCGCCGCAATCCGCAGCGCATTGAACCGCGGATCGAGCACACGCACGGAGGGATCGGGGTAGCGGCGTTCCATTTTTTGTCTCCTTATATTCGCAGTAAGCCGCTATCGTAATTAATTGGGGCCGAGTTCGCCGTCCCGCAGTCGCCAAAGGTTCAGCGGATTGTCGTCGGCGAGCGACTGTGGCAGCAACGCAGCCGGCAGATCCTGATAGCACACCGGGCGCAGGAAGCGCTCGATCGCCAGCGCGCCGACCGAGGTCGATCGGCTGTCGGAAGTCGCCGGGTACGGCCCGCCGTGGACCATCGCGTACGACACCTCGACGCCCGTCGGAAAACCGTTCGCGAGGATGCGCCCGACCTTGCGTTCGAGCACCGGAATCAGGCGCTTCGCGAGCGGAAAATCGTCACCTTCGAGATGGAGCGTCGCCGTCAACTGGCCCTCCAGCCGGCGCGCGACCTTGATCATCTCGTCCTCGTCGGCGCATACGACGATCAGCGACGTCGGCCCGAAAATCTCGTCCTGCAACTGCGGCGTCGTGAGGAATTGCTCCGCGTTCGCCTGATACAAGGCCGGCAGCGCGCTGCACGCGGCATCGGTGGAGGCGCCGGTCGCCATCCGCGCCACGCCCGTGGCGTCGCGCTGTTCGATGCCATCGGCATACGCCGCCGCGATGCCCGCCGTCAGCATCGTCTGAGCGCCCTTCTTGTCGAGCGCGGCCGAGGCGGCGTCGATGAATTCCTGAAGGTGCGGCCCTTCCACCGCGATTACGAGTCCCGGACTCGTGCAGAACTGGCCGACGCCGAGTGTCACGGAATCAACGAAAGCGGTCGCGAGCGCGTCGCCGCGCACGGCGAGCGCGCCCGGCAGCGCGAACAGCGGATTCACGCTGCTCATTTCGGCGAAGACGGGAATCGGCTCGGGGCGCTTCGACGCGATGTCGAGCAGCGCCAGCCCGCCGCGCCGCGAGCCGGTGAAGCCGACCGAGCGGATCGCCGGATGCGCGACGAGCGCCTCGCCGATCGCGTTCCCGGCGCCGACGACGAGCGAAAACACGCCTTCGGGCAGGCCGCTGTCGGCCACCGCCTTCTGAATCGCACGTCCGACCAGCTCCGACGTGCCGAGGTGCGCCGGATGCGATTTCACGACGACGGGACACCCCGCCGCGAACGCCGACACCGTATCGCCGCCCGCCACCGAGAACGCGAGCGGAAAGTTACTGGCGCCGAACACCGCGACGGGGCCGACCGGAATCTTCTGCAGGCGCAAATCAGGACGCGGCAGCGGCTTGCGGTCGGGCTGCGCGGAATCGAGCGTCGCGTCGAGCCAGCGACCTTCGCGCACGAGCGACGCGAAAAGCCGCAACTGACCGATCGTGCGGGCGCGCTCCCCTTCGAGCCGCGCTTTCGGCAGCGCGGATTCGGCGTGAGCGCGCTCGATCAGCGCATCGCCCAGTCCGACGATGTTGTCCGCGATGGCTTCCAGGAATTGCGCGCGCGTTTCGAGCGGTGCGCGGCGGTAGGGCTCGAACGCGGCTTCCGCCAGTTCGCAGGCACGCGCGACTTCAGCCGCTCCGCCGCCGCCGAAGACCGGTTCGAGGTCGGCGTTGCGGGCCGGGTCGAACGCCCGGAGCGTGGCGTCGGAACCTCGCACCGCCGTTGCGCCGATCAGCATTTCTCCGGTGATCTTCATGTCCTGAACTCCTTGATGAGCCGCGCGTGGCGCCAAGCGCCCGCGGACTGCGATGGTTGGAATGGCCGTGGCCGTCGTCGCATAAGAAGCGGCCAGCGGGCGGGACGTGTCTTGAAGTGACTCGCGCTGACGCCAAGCGTTCCGCACAGGGTGGAAGGCACGCAATCGCGATGCTCGCTCCCGCGCAGTCTAGTACGTGATTTCAAGTTGTCAAACAAGCGACACGGCTTCGCCTAACAACCTTACACCAGCGAACCGAGCACCTTCAGCAGAATGCTCTTGATCGGCACCTGTGTCGCGGCTGCGACCAGCATCGGCAAAGCGGCGGGCGCGACGATCGTCGCGATGCCGCGCTTCGAGAGCGGCACGGCCCGCATGCTTTTCGCCGACGTGTAGAGCACCATCACATCCGCGGTAGCGCCGAGTTCAGGCGCGTCGAGCATCGCGGGCGGCGCGGTGTGATCGCCCTCGATCCAGCGCCTGCGCACCGCGCGCCCATGATTCGCGACGAGCGCGCCGTATTCCGCTTCAGCGCGGCGCTTGGCCGCCGCGAGCGCCTTCACGAAGCACAGCATCGGCAGCAGGAAGACGATCGAGAGCACGACCGCCACCGCCGTCATCGGCAAGCGCAGCGCGGTGACGGTGCCGCCGTGAAACAGGATTTCGTGCGCAAAGGACGACGCCGCGACCGCCGACAGCCCGAACACGACCGGGCTGAACATCGTCAGCGAGCGCTCGATGAAACCGATGCCGCCCGCGCGATCCGGATGCGTCGGCACGAACGAGAGCGGCAATTGCGCGATCCGGTGAAACAGCACGCACATCAGGACGAGGCGCCACAGCCAAGCAAAGCACAGTGCCATGAAGAGCGGCCGCACGACGAGCAGATACCACCAGCCGCCGAAGCCGATCCGCCCGCCGTTCGCCGTAACCTCCGCCGCCCAGCGCAGCGGCTCGTCGCCGTAGGTCCACGGGCCGAACGCGACGCCCGCCACGATCGCGACGCCGATCAGCACCCACGCGAGCGTGCGGTCGCGCAGGCGCGCCGTGTCGGCGAGGATCTGGTGGAAGCGCGGTTCGTCGGCGGGCGTGACGATGCCGCCCATTTTGAAGAGCGCGAGAAGCCGCGGCACGAGCGCCGCACCGACGCCCTCCGCGATCACGAAGCACGGTATCGCGATAAGACAGCGCGCGTGGATGTCGAAGTGCGACAGCAGCGACTCGCCGGCAGCGCCCTCCGACGTCCTGCGCAGAATGAAGCCCCAGACGGCGATCGGCAGCCAGGTGAAGACCGCGAGCAGAATCGCACGGCGCGCGACGCCCAGGCCCTCCCGAGGAATCAGGCCGATGCGGCGTTGCAGGCGGATCGCGAAATCGTCGCGGATAAGGGAGAAGCTGGAGAGATCGGGGTTCATCGTCGTTTTCCGTTGCGTGTTTCCGGCTTCGCATCGCGTGATTGCCGCGGCTTCATGCCGGTACAGCAAACAACCACACCGATTGTTGCGAAAAGGGACGCACTTCTACGGAAGACGCCGCGTCGCGTCAACGATTGCGATTCTTTTTGACGATAGTAGCCGCGCGCGGCGCGCGGGTCACCCCTGCTGTTCGGCAGGCGCGGGCGCTGTCGCGGGCGCCGCCACCGTTCCCGCGCGGCGGAACGTGATGTGCGAAATGCGCCGCACCAGCAGCGCCGCCGCGAGCGCGGCGATCGCCGTCAGCATGACGCCGATGTGGATCGACTGCACGAGCGCCTCGCGGGCGGCATCGACGAGTGCTTGCGCGTCGAGGCCGGTCGGACGCAGATCGGCGAAGAGTGCCTGCCGCAAGCCCTCGTCGATCAGGATGCGCGGATCGGCGAAGCGCGGCAGCCAGGTGGTGGCCGCCGGCTCGCCGATCACCCGCATCGTCCGTTCGACGACGTTGCGGTAATGATGGGCGACGATCGTCGCGACGATGCTCGTGCCGAGCATGCCGCCGACCATACGCGTCGATTGCAGGAGCGCCGTCGTGATGCCGAAGCGTTCGCGCCCGGCGATCTCCTGCCCGAACACGTTCAGGTTGTTCAGGATGAAGCCGAGCCCGATGCCGATCCCCGCCATCGGCAGTTCGATCCAGACGTGCGGCGTCGACGCCTTCGCGAACGCCAGCGCAATCGACGCGCACAGCAAGAGCCCGAACCCGATCGTGAGGATCAGCGTCGGCTTCGGCAGATGAATCACGATGCGCGTGTTGATGACGCTGCCGAGCGCGATGCAGGCGGCGATCGGCGTCGCGAGCAGCCCCGCCTGCTGCGGCGTCAGGCCGAAACCGCCTTGCAGCAGCAGCGGCGCGAAGAAAATCAGCGAAAACATCACGAATCCCGCCAGAAACGACAGCGTGAACAGCGTGACGAGTTGCGGGTCGCGGAAGATGTCGAGCGGGATGATCGGGTGCGTCGCGCGCTTTTCGCAGATCAAAAGCGCCGCCGCGCCCGCGATCACGCACGCGGCGAGCGCGAGGTTGCCCGTCGTCATGCCGTCCTTCGGCACCGCTTCGATCAGCGCCTGCAGGCAGCCGAGCGTCGCCGCGACGAGCCCCGCGCCGAGCCAGTCGATGCGCACGTCGCCCTGGCGCGGACGGTGGAAGTTCGGCAGATGCGCCCAGATGAAATAGAACGCGGCCACGCCGACCGGCAGGTTGATCAGGAACGTCGAGCGCCAGCCCCAGTGCTGGCTCATCCACCCGCCGAGCGACGGCCCCGCCGCCGTGCCGATGCCGTACGCCGCTGCCATCACGACCTGCCAGCGCACGCGGGCGCGCGGATCGGGGAAGAGATCGGGGATCGCGGCGAACGCCGTGCCCACCATCATCCCGCCGCCGATGCCCTGCAAGCCCCGCGCGAAAACGAGGAACAGCATGTCGTTCGCGAGCCCGCACAGGACGGACGCCACCGTGAACGTGACAACCGCCGCGATGACGAAGCGTTTGCGGCCGAAATAGTCGCCGAGACGCCCGAAGACCGGCACCGTCACCACCGACGCCAGCAGATACGCGCTCGCGATCCACGCGTAGTACTCGAAGCCGTGCAATTCGGCGACGATCGACGGTAGCGCCGTGCTGACGACCGTCTGGTCAAGCGCGACCAGCATGTTGACGAGACCGATGCCGAGCATCGCGAAAAGTGCGTTTCTGAACGGCAGGGCGGGATTGGACTGGGTCACGAGTCGGCTTTTAAGCGGCTGCTGGTTTAACTTACCCCTGAATTGTAAGGCAACTTTTATTCTGGGCCGCCGCGATCAAAATGATCGGAACACGGCACTCGTCAATTTCTGCCGGGTCAGACGGGTGCACGATCTTCCACAGCGTTCTCAACGTTCCACGCAAATATCGGAGGTTTCGCATGTTCAAACGCATCGTCGTCGCGATCGACGGCAGTCAGACTTCTCGCCGCGCGTTCGAGGCCGCGCTCGATCTCGCGCAGATCCACGGCGCCGTTCTGCAACCGTTTTACGTCGTGGAAAACACGCCGCTCTACTTCGACGTGCCGGGCTACGATCCGTCCGCGCTGCGCACGCAACTGGTCGAGCAGGGCAAGACGCTCGGCTCCGAATCGATCGAGGCGATGAGGGCGCGTGGCATCGAAGGCGACGTGGCGATCGGCGAGGCGACGTCGCTCGAGGATGTGTCGGCGCTCGTGCTCAAGGCCGCGCGCGACTTCAACGCCGATCTGCTCGTGATGGGCACGCACGGTCGCAAGGGCTTTCAGCGGCTGATTCTCGGCAGCGTCGCCGAAAGATGTTTGCGGCAGGCGACCTTGCCAGTGCTGCTGATTCCGTCGGCGGCGGGAAGTGAGAATCCAGCGGAACAATCCTAAAAGATTACGGCGCGCGTCATTATGTCGCCCGGGCGTGGGAGGCGTCGGTGGGAGAATGGTTTGTCATCGATCAAACTCCGAGCGCGCCATGTCCCACGTCCACGCCCTGCAAGCCCGCCGTCACGTCGCGCATTGTTCGGAGTGCGCGATGCGCCATCTTTGTGTGCCTGAAGGCCTCACCGCCGAGGAAACCGGCAAGCTCGAAGACGTCATCTCCGCGACACGCGCCGTGCGCCGCGGCGACGCCCTCTTCCGCGCCGGCGACGCGTTCGAGTCGCTCTACGCGATCCGCTCGGGCTCGATCAAGACGGTCGTGTCGCGCGAAGGCGGCCGCGAGCAGGTCACGGGCCTGCATCTCGGCGGCGATGCGCTCGGACTCGACGGCATCGGCGAAAACCGGCACATGTGCACCGCGATCGCGCTGGAAGATAGCTCTGTGTGCATCGTGCCCTACTCGAGTTTCGAGCGCATGTGCCGCGAATCCGGCTCGATCCAGCGGCGGCTGCACCAGATGATGAGCCGCGAAATCGTCCGCGAGACGAATCAACTGACGACGCTCGGCTCGCTGCGCGCCGATGAGCGCGTCGCGCGCCTTTTGCTCGATTTGTCCGCGCGCTTCACGCGGCGCGGCTACGCGGCGGCAGAATTCACGCTGCGCATGACGCGCGAGGAGATCGGCAGCTATCTCGGCATCACGCTCGAAACCGTGAGCCGCACGCTGTCGCGCTTCCAGGCGCGCGGCCTGATCGATGCGCACGGCAAGCTGATCCGCATCCGCGATTTTGCGGGCCTGCGCGCGATCTGAAGAATTTCGCCTGCGCCTGATCTGACGAATTTCGCCGGTCGTGGGATGATTGCAGATCGTTCGCGGGTGGCATGCGGTCTGCTACCCGTTAGTCTTTCTGCTCGTCCTGCTACGGAGACCTGGCGACATGAATCGCGACCCTGCCCCGCGTCATCCGCTGCTGGCACGCCTCACCGATGCGCGCCGCACCACCGATGCCCTCTTCGACATCGTCAAGCCTGAATATCTGTATGAGCGACCGATCGCCGAGCGGCATCGGATCGTGTTTTATATCGGGCATCTCGAAGCCTTCGACCGCAATCTCTTCGACAAGCGCCTGTTCGATCTACCGAGCGCGAATCCTGAATACGACCAGCTTTTCGCGTTCGGCATCGATCCGGTGGACGGCGGCCTGCCGACCGACCAGCCGCACGAATGGCCGTCGCTCGACGCGGTGCGCGCCTACACGCAGCGCATTCGCGACGATATCGACGCGCGCTTCGATCCGCTGGATATCGCGAAGAATCCCGTATCGACCGGGGAAGCCGATCCCGCGACGCTGCTCGAAGTCGCGATCGAACACCGGCTGATGCACGCCGAGACGCTCGCATACATGCTGCATCAATTGCCGCTGCATCAGAAGTCGGGGCCGACGCTACCCGCGGAGCCGGCCGCTGCCAGCGATCTCGCGCGCGACATGGTGCACGTGCCGGCAGGAACCGTGACGCTCGGATTGGAGCGCGGCGCGGGCGTCTTCGGCTGGGACAACGAGTTCGGACGGCAGACGGTCGAGGTGCCCGCGTTCGACATCGACCGGCACATGGTGACGAACGCCGATTACCTCGCGTTCGTCGATGCGGGCGGCTATGCGAATCGTGCGTACTGGAACGATGCCGATTGGGCCTGGAAGGAAAGCGAAGGCATTGCGAACCCGGCGTTCTGGCGGCGCGAGGACGGCGAACGTGGCGCCTGGAAGCTGCGCACGATGTTTGAGGAAATCGCGCTGCCGCTCGACTGGCCGGTGTACGTGAGCCACGCGGAAGCAAGCGCGTACGCGCGCTGGACGGGCAAGGCGCTACCGACGGAAGCACAATGGCAGCGCGCGGCCGATGGCGTGCCGCAAGGCGCCGAGGGCAATTTCGATTTCCGTCGATGGGAGTCGGAGTCAGTGCGTGCCAATCCGGAGAACCGGAGCGCGTTCGGCGTGCAAGGGCAATACGGGAACGGCTGGGAATGGACGTCGACGACATTTGGCCCGCTGCCCGGGTTCGAGCCGTTTCCGTTCTACCTTGGCTATTCGGCCAATTTCTACGACGGGAAGCATTATGTGATCAAAGGGGGGTCGCCCAGAACCGCCGCCTGCATGCTGCGGCCGAGCTTTCGCAACTGGTTCCAGGCGCATTATCAGTATGTTTATGCGGGGTTTCGGTGCGTTGGCAAATGAGGACATTACGCTGAGCCGCGTTCGCGGCTCATCACCCGCTCCAACTCCTCGAACTCGCTGATCACGGGCACACGCCGGCTCAATGCGCCCTGCACGCTGTCACTGAGCCGATACCCCACCACCTGCACGCCCGCCGCAAGCCCCGCCTCGACCCCGGCAAGACTGTCTTCGATCAGCAGACAACGCTGCACCGGAACACCCATCAACGATGACGCATGGACGATCAGGCCCGGGTCCGGCTTCCACGACTGGACCTCGTACGCGCTTGCGATGCGGTCCTCGAAGTACGGCAGAAGCCCCGTGACGCCGAGGCACATTTCGATCTTGTCGCGCGGCCCGTTCGACGCCACGCATTTCTCCATCGCAAGCCCGCTCACCAGTTCCAGAGCGCCGCGCATCGGCTTGAGTTCGCGCGCGAAGACCTCCGTCGAACGCATGCGGAATTCGAGCGTGAAGCGGTCGATGTCCATCACCGGGAAGTCTTCGAGAAGCGACTGCGCGAACTGGGCGAAGCGGCATCCGCGAAACCGCTCGAGGACCTGCTCGTCCGACACCCGCGCGCCAGAGTCGCCGAGGATGCCCGCGATGACCCGCGCCGACAGCGTCTCGCTATCGACGAGCGTGCCGTCGCTATCGAAAATGATGGCTTCGATATTCACTGCTCGACCTCAGGATTATTCAGGAAGACCCGATCTTACAGGTCGCGCCGCCGCTCAGCCCGCATCGCCCGCGCTGTAGAGATGCCGCATGCCGCGCAGATGCTCGGCGACACGCTGCATCAGCGCGACCGCATCGCCGATGCACAGCAGCCCTTCGCTCGCGTCTTCATCGCGAAAGAGCGGCTTGCCGTTGTCGGACGCGTCGATTTTCAGGCCACCGAAAGTCGCTTCCGGGAATGGCTCGCCGGAATGCACGGTGATCACGTTGCCGCGTCGGATCGCATCGCGCACGCGGGCGAGGAACTGAATCTCGGGCGCACGCGATTCGTCGATGTGATGATCCGACAGAAAATCGCCTATCGCGAGCAATGCGTTCGACACGAGCACGCGTTGCATCGTCGCGTGTGGAAGAAGCTCGGAATCCGATGCGATGACCAGCGCCGGCTCGTGCCTGCGCTTCAACTCCACGCCCCTCAATGGTGGCGACTGCGCGCCGGCATCGAGCGCCATCGCGAGCACCTTTAGCTGTTGCTCGATCAGGCCGACCGCGTCGTTGCTTGAATGCTTCGAGCCGCGCTTTTCCATCAGATGCTCCTCTCTCGTGAATTTGCCTGGTTTCGCAGCAAGGCCCATGCCCCGGCACGGCTGTGAAACGAAACGCGATTCAAGAACGCGGCCCTTTTAGCCGTAAACGGAGGTTATTGCAGCCCCAACCTCCGCGAACATGCCCGTCAGCACACCCGATTCACGCAGAAAATTCCTCTCGATGATGCTGGCCTCAGCAGGCGGCGCGATGCTCGCGGCCTGCGGCGGCGGTGGAGGCGGCGGCAGCGCGGCACAGGTCGACAGCGTCGGCAAGGCGAACGCCGCACCGCAGCCTGCGGTAACGGTCCCGCAACAAGCCGCCGCATCCACCGACAGCCTCTTCTACGGCATGAACGGCCACATGGCGTGGGGCAACGGCATCTACAAGACGATGTCGGCCGCCGATCAACTCGCGATCCTCAAGGACCTCGGCGTGACCAGCTACCGCTGCGACACCGCCGACAAGGGCATGTCGAAAACGCTCGCCGACGCTTTGACCGGACCGTTCGCGGGCAGCGGCGTATCGATCCTGCCAGTGCTCAACCCGATCTCGGCGGGATGGGACTGCAACAGCTCGGAATCGGCAGCGTACACGCTCGGCTACGATCTCGGCGTGAACTGCACGAAGCCGTTGAAGGGGCTGGTCAAGTACATCGAATGCGGCAACGAGCTCGACGTGGCCCTCAAGATCGGCGGCGACGGCAGTCTGTCCACCGACTGGAACCCCGCGTGCTGGCCGTCGTTTCGCGGCGTGCTGCGCGGCATGATCGACGGCGTGAAAGCGATTGATCCGACGATCCAGTGCGGCGTGAACGTCGGCATTCCGATGGCGTATCGCGCGCTGCAGATGCTGTGGAACGGCATCTCGCCCGACGGCAGCGCACAAGGCGTCGCGGGCGCCGCCACGCTGCGCTGGGAGTTCACGAGCTACCACTGGTACAAGAGCTCGGGCGACATCCAGTGCGGCGGACGCAACCGCGCGTGCGTGGACGTGCTGCAGGTATTGAAGGACTCGTTCAACGTGCCGATCTGGCTGACCGAGTGGGGCTGGTCGGGCAACGCGGATACGCAGCAGTCGGCGGCCGATTACGTGACGAAGGCGCTCACGCAGTATCGCTCGATCAAGGACAAGTACAACATTGAATCGGTGATGATGTACGACGTGATCGATGCCAGCTACGGCTTGATTCAGGCCGACGGTGCGACGCGCAATGCCGCCTACGCTGCGTTCAGGAATTTCGTGGCGGCGAATCCGGTGTGAGGGCTATCGCCGCCTGACTTTCGCAGACTAAAACCCCGCCGCCAACCCATCACGCCGGCTATCACTAGCCGCGACATACCCGCGCTCCGGCTCGTTGCGATCGAGCTTCCAGATGTACTGGCCGGAGCCGAAGTCCATATAAGGATCGTCGATGGACTTGATCGTGTGCCCCATCGATTCCAGCGCCGTCGCCGTCGTCCTGCTCAACGTCGATTCGATGTCGATCGTGAAGTCGCGGTTCACCTTCCAGCGCGGCGCGTCGCACGCGGCCTGAGGCTGCTGGCCGTAGTCGAGCATCCGCACGATCGACTGCACGTGTCCTTGCGGCTGCATGTCGCCGCCCATCACGCCGAAGCTCATCACCGCCTCGCGCGCGCCGTTCACCTCCTGCGTGAGGAACGCCGGAATGATCGTATGGAACGGCCGCTTGCCGCCTTCCACGACGTTTGCTGACTTCGGGTCCATCGAAAATCCGCAGCCGCGATTCTGCAGCGAGATGCCCGTATCCGGCACGACCACGCCCGAGCCGAAGCCCATGTAGTTCGACTGGATGAAGCTCACCATCATGCCGCGTTCGTCGGCGACCGACATGTAGATCGTCCCGCCCGCCTTCGGCATGCCGAAGTCGAAATGCCGCGCGCGGTTCGGGTCGATCAGCTTCGCGCGCTCGGTGAGATAGGCGTCGTCGAGCATCTGCTCGGGCGTGACCTCCATCGAGCGCGGATCGGCCACGTACTGGTAGAGGTCCGCGAACGCGAGCTTCATCGCTTCGATCTGCAAATGCTGCGATTCGATGTTGTCCACCGTCAGCGACTTGACGTCGAACTTGTCGAGGATGCCGAGCGCGATCAGCGCCGCGATCCCCTGCCCGTTCGGCGGAATCTCATGCACCGTGTAACCGCGATAGTCCTTCGCGATCGGCTCGACCCAGTCGGCACGGTAGCCGCGTAAATCGTCGGCCGTCATCGCGCCGCCGTGCTGCTTCGCGAACGCCGCGATCTTTTCGGCCGTCTCGCCTTCGTAGTACGCGCGAGGGCCCGCTTCCGCGAGCATGCGCAGCGTCTTCGCGTGACCGGGGAAGCGCATCAGTTCGCTCACCTGCGGCGCACGGCCGCGCGGCATGAAGACATCGGCGTAACCCGGCAGGTCCTTCAGTTCCGGCACTGCCGCCGCCCACTTGTGCGCGACGATGTTCGCGACCGCATGCCCGCGCTCGGCGATCTCGATCGCGGGCTGCATCAAATCTCCGAACGGCAGCGAGCCGAACTTGGCGTGCAGCGCCTCCCATCCGGCGATCACTCCCGGCACCGTCACCGTGTCCCAGCCGCGCTTCGGCTGGATCGCGACGCCGCCGCTGTCCTCGCCGTACTTGCGCCTGAAGTAATCGACGTTCCAGGCCGCCGGCGCCACGCCCGACGCGTTCAGGCCGTGCAGCTTCGCACCGTCCCACACGAGCGCGAACGCGTCGCCGCCGAGACCGCACGAGACCGGCTCCACGACTGTGAGCGCGGCGGCGGCGGCGATCGCGGCATCGACGGCATTGCCGCCTTGCCACAACATGCGCAAGCCGGCCTGCGCCGCGAGCGGATGCGACGTCGACACGATGTTGCGGGCGAACACCGGCATGCGCGGTGTCGGATAAGGGTTCTGCCAGTTGAATGAAGTCATTGGGCGATCAGAGTTCGCGGGGATCGAGGGCGTCGCGCAGTCCGTCGCCCAGCAGGTTGAAGCCGAGCACCGCCAGAAAGATGGCGATGCCGGGAAAAATCGACATCCAGGGCGCCTGGTCGACGAAGTCCTTTGCGGTGTTCAGCATCGAACCCCACGAAGGCGCCGGCGGCAGTTGCCCCAGGCCGAGAAACGAGAGGCTCGCCTCCGCGATGATCGCCATCGCGACGGTGAGGCTCGCCTGTACGATGATCGGCGGCAGCACGTTCGGCAGGATATAGCGCACGATGATCCGGAAGTCGCCGAGGCCGATCGCGCGCGCGCCTTCCACGTAGTCCTCCGCCTTCACGCTCAGCGCCTGGCCGCGCGTAAGGCGCACGAAGCGCGGCATCGCCGAGACGCCGATCGCGATCATCGCGTTGGTCAGGCTCGGCCCGAGAAACGCGGCGAGCGCGATCGCGAGGATCAGGAACGGGATCGACAGCAAGGCATCGGCGATACGCGAGATCACGCCGTCGACGAGCCTGCCGAAGTAGCCCGCCAAGAGCCCGAGCGGCACGCCGACCACCACCGCGATGCCGACCGACACCACGCCCGCCAGCAACGAGGCGCGCGCGCCCCAGATCATGCGGCTCAGCACGTCGCGGCCGAGTTCGTCGGTGCCGAACCAGTGCGCGGCATCAGGCGCCTTGCGCACGGTCATGAAGCTCGCCTGGATCGGATCGTAGGGCGCGAGCCACGGCGCCAAGAGCGCGATCACCACGACGAACACGACGATCAGCGCGCCCGCGACGGCGGCGCGATTCTTCATGAACTTCGCGACGCCGCGATGCCGCCTGCGCGGCAGCTTGTCGACGGTATCGGTAACGGGGAGCGTGGCCATCAGCTTCTTCTCAGCCTTGGATTGAGCAGGATATAGAGCACGTCGGCAAACAGGTTCACGACGATGAAGCTCACCGCCGTCACGAGCACCACGCCCTGCACGACCGCGTAATCGCGATTGAACACGGCATCGACGATCAGCTTGCCGAAGCCCGGAATCGTGAAGACCTGCTCGGTCAGCACGGCGCCCGCCAGCAGTTCGCCGAACAGAAGCGCGAGCACGGTGACGATCGGAATCAGCGCGTTGCGAAACGCATGCTTGACGACGACCGTGCCGCGCAACAGCCCCTTCGCGCGCGCCGTGCGGATGTAGTCGGTGCGCAGCACGCTCAGCATCGCGCTGCGCGTGTGGCGCATCAGTTGCGCGCCGAGCGCGGCGCCCAGCACGAACGCAGGCATCAGCATGGTCTTGATGCTCATCCAGAAATCGTCCGATGGCGATACATAGCCCGACGACGGCAGCAGATGCCAGCGCACCGACACGACGAAGATCAGGATGATGCCGAGCCAGAAGTTCGGTATCGACATGCCCGATAGCGCGAGAATATTCGCGCCGTAGTCGAGCGCGCGCCCCTTGTTCGCCGCCGAAAGCACGCCCAGCGGTAGCCCGATGCCAATCGCGAGAATCATGCCCATGACCGCGAGTTGCAGCGTGACGGGGAGCTTCTGCGCGATCAGCGTCGTGACCGGGACATCGGTTCGGATCGACGCGCCGAGGTCGCCGCGCAGAAGGTCCTTGATCCACAGCGCGTATTGCGCGGGAACGGGTTCGTCGAGGTGATACTTCGCGCGCAGCATCGCGATCACTTGCGGGTTCTGGTCCTCGCCCGCCATCGCGAGGACCGGGTCGCCGGGCAGCATCTTCTGCAAGCCGAAGATCATCATCGACACGAGGATCAGTGTCGGAATCGCGACCAGCACGCGGTTGGCGATGATGCGCAACATGTCGGTTACCCCTTGACCGTGACGCCCCGCAGGCGGATCAGCCCGTCCGGGTAAGGCGTGAAGCCCTGCACTTTCTTCGAGAGCACGTACGGCCACGGCTGCACGTAGAGATAGACGATCGGGGCTTCGTCGGCGAGGATTTTCGAGGCGGCATCGTAGAGCGGCTTGCGTTCCGCGACCGTCGATTTCACGCGCGCGTCGCCGAGCAGGCGATCCACTTCCGGGTTGCAATAGAGGCCGTAGTTCAGGTTGCCCTTGCAGCTCACGAACTGATGCAGGTTGCCATCCGGATCGATACGGCCCGACCAGCCGAGATAGAGCAGCTCGAAGTCGCCCTTGTGCGCGGCGTTGAGCGCTGCGGCGTAGTCGGTCGGGCGCAGTTTCAGGTTGATGCCGGCTTCCGAGAGCATCGCCTGCAGCATCTGCGCCATCTGGTTCGATACCGTGTTGTTGCCGAACGTCAGCTCCACGTCGACCTTGTCGTAGCCCGCCGCCTTGAGCAGCGCCTTCGCCTTCGCGACATCGCGCTTCGTGGTCGTGATCGACTTCACGTAGTACGGGCTCGATGCCGGCAGAGCCTGGTTCGCCGGCGCGAAGATGCCGCCGCCGATCACCTGGTTGATCGCGTCGCGGTCGATTGCGAGTTCGAACGCCTCGCGCACGCGCTTGTCCTTGAGCGCCTTCGGGGCACGCGCGCTGTTCGAGATGTTGAACGTGAGGTCGTAGAAGCCGAGGCCCGGGATCGAGACGAAGTTGAGGTTGCGGTCGTTCTTCACCGCGTTCACGTCCGATGGCGCGAGGCGTTCGAGCATGTCGAGCGAGCCCGAGCGCACGTTCGCGAGTCGCACCGTGCTGTCCGGCACCGGCTGATAGATCACCTTCTGGATCGGGTATTTGTCGGCGTCCCAGTAGCCCGCGAATTTCTCCAGCACGACACGGTCGTTCTGTACGCGCTGCACGAACCTGTACGGCCCCGAGCACACCGGATGCGTAGCGACGCCCGCATCGTCCGCGAGCGACTTCGGCGCGAGCATCATGCCGGCGCGGTCGGTGAGCGTCGCGAGCAGCGCCGAATCGGGCGCCTTCAGCACGAGATTGACGGTGCTGTCATCGACCACGTCGACATGATCCACCGACGCCAGTTCGCTCTTGCGATTGCTCGCCGGCAGCGAGCGCGAGCGGTCGATATTCGCCTTCACCGCCGCCGCGTTGAACGGTTCGTCGTTCTGGAACTTCACGCCCTGGCGCAGTTTGAACGTCAGCGTCTTGCCATCGGCGCTCGTGCTCCACGAGGTCGCGAGCATCGGCACGATCTTGAGGTCCGGCGAAATATCGACGAGCGAGCTGCACAGCGAATTCAGCACCATGCGATCAACCACCTGGCTGCTACGCGCCGGATCGAGCGTGCCGATGTCGTCCTGCAGGCCGATGCGGATCGTCGATTGCGCCATCGCGCCGCCTGAACCGACGACGCCGACAGCAAGTAGCCCGGCTACAAGAATGTTACGCATGCGGTCTTTCCTTCGAGTTGGAATGATGATCTACGTGGCGTCGGTCGCGGCCTGACGCTCGCGATAGACGGCAAGGCGCTCGGCGAGCTTCGCGCTCACGCTCGACTGGAGCGGGGCGCCGCCGCCCGCGTTCTGTATCTCGCGCCAGAAATGACACGCGACGAGCCGGCCGCCGTCCACCGTCTCGCTACGTGGCGCCGCTTCGCGGCACAGCGGTTTCGCATGCGGGCAGCGCGGATGGAAGCGGCAGCCGGGCGGCGGCGCGGTCGGGCTCGGCAGGTCGCCCGTGAGCGCCACGCGCTCGCGCCGCTGACGCGGGCTGCTCGCGGGAATCGCCTGCAGGAGCGCCTGCGTATAGGGATGCAGCGGCGTGTCGAAGAGCGCATCGACGTCCGCCAGTTCGACGATCTCGCCGAGATACATCACCGCGACGCGGTCGCTCATGTGGCGGATCACCGCCAGATCGTGCGCGACCATGACGAGCGTGAGGCCGAGGTCCTGCTTCAGCTTTTCGAGCAGGTTGATCACTTGCGCCTGCACCGAGACGTCGAGCGCGGAGACCGGCTCATCGCCGACGATCAAACGCGGCTCGCCCGCCAGCGCGCGCGCAATGCCGATGCGCTGGCGCTGGCCGCCGGAAAATTCGTGCGGATAGCGGTCCGCGTATTCGGGCTGCAGGCCGACCGTGCGGAGCAGTTGCGCGACGCGTTCCGCGCGCGCCTTGCCGTGCGCGAGGCCGTGCAATTCGACCGGCTCGCCGATGATGCGCCCCACCGTCATGCCCGGATTGAGCGATGCGAACGGGTCCTGAAAGATGATCTGCAATTCGCGGCGCAACTGACGCATCGCGCCCGCGCCCAGATGCGTGATGTCCTTGCCCTGATAGATGACCTGGCCTTCGGTGGCATCGATGAGACGCAGCAGCAGACGCCCGAGCGTGGACTTGCCGCAGCCCGATTCGCCGACGATCGCAAACGTCTCGCCCTGCTCCACCGCGAACGACACGCCGTTCACCGCGTACACCGTCGGCGCGCGCGAAAAGAGATGGCGCGTGCCGCCGAAGTGTTTGGTGAGACCGCGAGCTTCGAGGATCGCGCTCATGCAGCCACCTCGCGCGCTTGCATCGCGTGCGCAGTCTCCACCGGCGCGACCCAGCACGCCACGCGATGCGCATCGTTCACGCGCTTGTCGGGCGGCGTCTCGTCGATACAGCGCGCTTCGACAAACGGACAGCGCGGCGCGAAGCGGCAGCCTTTCGGCATGCGCTCGGGCGATGGCACCGAGCCGCGAATCGTCGCGAGCTGCCCCTCGCGCTTGCCGACGGAAGGAATCGCGCCCATCAGGCCGATCGTGTATGGATGCTGCGGATCATCGAAGATTTCGGCCACCGGCCCGTACTCGACGATGCGCCCCGCATACATCACCGCGACGTGATCCGCCACTTCGGCGACCACGCCCAGGTCGTGCGTGATCAGGATCATCGCGGTGCCGGTTTCGGCCTGCAGGTTGCGCACGAGCGAGAGCACCTGCGCCTGGATGGTGACGTCGAGCGCGGTGGTGGGTTCGTCGGCGATCAACAATTGCGGGCGATTGGCAAGCGCCATCGCGATCATCACGCGCTGGCGCATGCCGCCGGAAAGCTCATGCGGATACGCGTCGAGCCGGGTTTCGGGCGCGGGGATGCGCACGAGTCGTAGCATCGCGAGCGCTTCGGCACGCGCCTCGGCGCGCTTCAATCCACGATGCCGCTCGACGCATTCCGCAATCTGGTGTCCGACGGTGAACGCTGGATTGAGCGACGTCATCGGCTCCTGGAAGATCATCGACATGCGGTTGCCGCGCACGTCCGCGAGTTCGCGCTCGGGCATCGCGAAGAGATCGCGGCCGTCGAACATCGCCGTGCCCGCTACGACGTTCGCGGGCGGGCTCGGCAAGAGGCCCATCAGTGCGAGCGACGTCACGCTCTTGCCGCAGCCCGATTCGCCCACCACGCACAGCGTTTCTCCGGCGTTCACCGAGAGCGAGACGTCATCGACGAGATTCGGCGCCTTCGGATCGCGGGAAAACTTGAGGGAGAAGCCCGTGACTTCCAGCACCGGCCGGCGCTCGAAAGGCTTGTTCATGGTTGGCTGCTCCAGCGCACATCGATGTCCGGGAAAAGTCGTTACGCAATTATGTCCAACACGGCACATCAGAAAATATTAAACTTTCTTAACCTCATTCAAGTTATTTTTAAGTTTCGATGCTTACGATCCGCATGCTCAAGACTTTTCGCCTGGTCGCGCGGACCGGCTCGTTCGCCGCCGCCGCGGACAAGATCGCGTTGACGCAGGCCGCCGTGAGCTTGCAGATGCGCGGCTTCGAAGAGGCGCTCAAGCGTGATTTATTCGATCGCAGCGGCCGCCAGATCACACTGACGCAGCAGGGCCGCGAGATCGCGCCGAAGGTCGAACTGATCCTCGACTTGATGGCCGAACTCGAAGCGAAGCCCGCCAGGGCGATGCAGGGGCCGGTGACGATCGGTGCGGTCGTGTCGGTGATCGGCGCGTTGTCGCTGTGCGTCGCGGGGCTGAAGACCGCGCATCCGTTGCTCGACGTGCGGCTGCTCTCGGCGCGCTCCGACGAACTGACGGTCATGGTCGAAGAAGGAGAAGTGGACATCGCGGCAGTCGTCGCGCGCCCGGACGATACGCTGCCCGAGGGCCTCACGTGGACGCCGCTCTATACCGAGCCGCTAATGCTCGTCGTGAACCGCGAAGTCACCGATACCGATGCGCAACGCATCCTGCTCGCGCACGGCTTCCTGCGCTTCGACCGGCGCGTGCGCACGGGGCTCGTCGTCGATCAGGCGTTGCAGACGCTCGGTCTTCAGGTGAAGGAATATCTGGAGCTGAATTCCATCGAGACGATCGTGGCGCTCGTGCGCAAGAACGTCGGCGTGACGGTGCTGCCAAAGCTGCATCGCGGCGACTGGGAAGCCGATCCGTCGCTACGGCTAATTCCGATCGTGTATCCGCCGATCACGCGTACGGTCGGCATGATCCAGCGCGCGTCTTATGCGCAGACGGGTATCACCGATGCGATCGTCGCCATGCTGCATTCGGATTGAAGCGTCGTAACGGCGATTGCGCGAATTGTGGGTTAAGTCGGCGGCTCATCGGCCAATTGAAATCAAGGTCGCGGAGATAAACTGGTTTCCGTGGTGCAGAACAACGCACCGCGCGCGGCAAGCCTCCAGGTCGACTGAGCAAACGGACTTACCCTAACCCTGTACCGTAAAGCAGTGACGTGCGATTCGAACCGCGCCGTATCCGATGTCAGCAGCGACGTAACGCAGCACATCTGTTCCGCTGTAGCCGTAACGCAATGTTCATCGATGTTGTAGGCAGCAAGTGTAAGACGCACTGCCCCGCTCCGGCTTCGCCGGGCGGGGCTTTGCTATTTGGTGAATCGCCGACGCGGACGTTCAGCTCCAGTCGTCCATATCGTGCTTGATGGTGTGGCGATTCGCGATCAGCGTCTCCACGCTCGGCTCGTTGTTCATCGCACGCTGGATCGCGAGCTTCGTCGCTTCGTAGTTCGTGCGGTACATGTCCTTCTTGTCGAGGTTCGGATCGCTCACGCAACGCGGATCGATCCAGACGAGACTGATGATGCACAGATCGTTCGCCTGATCTTTCGGCAAGATGCCTTCGATCAGGCAATCGACGATCGCATCGGCCGTCGCGGATTGCACGACGCCGCCGAACAGGTCGATGGTCGCCATGTCCTTCAGCGTGACCTTCGGGACGATCATCGTGGCGGGCCGCACCATCTGGTTGCAGGCGCGGATCGCGAACATCGCCGTGTGGCCCTTGCTTTGCGCCATCATGTTCGCGAACGCATGACCGACCGGGCCGTCGACGCGCCCGATCAGGATCTCGGGCATCGCGTCGGTCGCCTGGCCTTCGGCCGCCATGACGGTTGCTTCGCCTGCGCGGAACGTCAGGTCGATACTCATGGATCAAACTCCTTAGAAGAGTTGCACCGAACAGACTGACGGACGCAAGGACGATGCCAATCAAGCGGCTTCTCTCTCCTCGGCAAGATGCAAACCGTCCTTGCGCGCCCGGTGCTCCTCGATCAGCCGATACACGGTCGAGCCCGGCACCGTCTCCGATTCGAGCAGTTCCCCGGCGATCGCCTGCAACACTGGCTCGTTGTCGCGCAACAGTGTGTAACAGGCTTCGTTCAGTTCCTTGAGCAGAATGTTCGCGTGCTCGATCGACGCCTTCATCTGCAAGCCCGCGTACTGCTGCGGCAACGCGGCGAGGCTGAAGAGATTGCCGTCCGCATTGAAGCCGAACTTCGACACCATGTCGAGGCCGATTCGCGATGCTTCCTGCAAGTCCTGCGCGGCGCCGCTCGATGCTTCCGAGAACGTCAGCAATTCCGCGTTCCGTCCGCCGAGCAGCACCTGAATCTCGTTGCGCATTTCGGTCTCGCGATACAGGTGCTTGTCCTGCATCTTCGTGATGAGCGCGACGCCCAATGCGCCGCCGCGCGGCAGGATCGTCACTTCTTCCAGCACGCCCGTGCCGAGCAAAGCGGCGACGAGTCCGTGGCCCGCTTCATGAACCGCGATGCGCTTGCGTTCCTCTTCGTTGAGCGCACGCTCCGCGCCGCTCACATCACCGATGCGCGCGATCTTGATCGCTTCGACGAAGTGCTTCGACTCGACCACGCTCTCGCCCGCCTTGCGCGCAACGAGCCCCGCCTGATTGACGACCATCGCGAGCGTGGCGGGCGAAAGTCCCGTCGAGAGGCGCGCGAGTTGCCGGAAATCGATGTCGTCGGATTTCGTCGTGAGCCTGTCCGCATAGAAGCGGAAGATCTCCGCGCGGTCTTCGAGGTCGGGCAGGCGAACCTGCACCGTGCGATCGAAGCGGCCCGGACGACGCAGCGCTTCGTCGAGATTGTCCGGGTGATTCGTCGCGGCGACGATGATCACGCCCTCGTTCGATTCGAAGCCGTCCATCTCCGCGAGCAACTGGTTGATGATCCGGTTGCTCTCCGATTCCGCGGGACCGCCGCCTGTGTCGGTGCGCTTCGCGAGGCCGTCGGCTTCATCGATGAAGATGACGGTCGGCGCGTTCTTGCGCGCCATTTCGAACAGATGCTTGACCTTCTGGATGCCGACGCCGTAATACTTCGCGCTGAAGTAGCTTCCGGTGATCGAGATGAAGTTCGCGCCGCACTCGCCCGCGAGCGCCTGCGCGAGACGTGTCTTGCCGACGCCCGGGCCGCCGACCATCAAGATGCCGCACGGCGCGCGCAGGCCCATGCCGCTGAATTGCTTCGGGTCGGTGAGGTACGCCTGGATGTCCGAAAGCGCGGCCTTCGCTTCGCCTGCGCCGATCACGTCGTCGAACGTGAGTTCGGGCGCCCTGCCGAGCAGCTGCGCGCCGCCCGTCATTTCACGGCGCATGAACCAGACCATTCCTCCGATCAGCAACAGCGGCAGCAGAAGGCTAAGGGCGTCGCGCGTTTTGTCGAACGCATCCATCAGACGCGCCGAATCCGAACGGATGTTCGCATCTGGCAGCCAGACGAGCTGATACGGCGATTGCGCGTCGGTCTTCATTTCGCTCAGCAGGAGCGCATTCGAAAACGACGAGTTGTGGTCGGTGACGAAGTACTTCGCGCCTTTCTTCGTCGACACGAGAATCGCGCTCGGGCTAACGCCGATCGCCGTCACGTCGTGCGCGCGAATATCGCGCAGCATCTCTGAGGCGTCGCGCTCTTCGCGGGTCCACGCGGCGGTGTCATCGCGCATCTGGCTCGCGACGCCGTTTAGTGCGGGCGTCAGTCCGGTCTTTTGCTCGTGACGCAAGAGCAGAACACTCACGAGTCCGGCGATGGCAGCGGTTGCCAGGCCGAGTTTGATATACCGCGCAGATCGAGACCACAAGGAATTTTTAGCCGGTTTCATATTCCATACCTAAAGCGGGCCACATCATGGGCCCGGACGCTGGATCAGCGTGTTCGAGTGAGGGGGACGCACCGATCGCAGCGCGGCATCGAAACATTAATGTCATGCGCGCGAGACTCAGCCGTAATGCCCAATTCAATTCGGTAAAAACGACATGAACTCCATTGCCCGCTTACCGATTACTGAATTTAACGCATTATGCCCGCGAGTGTTTTGTTTACAAATTGGGGAAAAGGCCCTTATTAAGGGTTAATTCAAGGCTTTTGATTGGTGCCCGAGTTAATCCAGTGCGCTGAAGAATAATGCGCCTGTCGAACGACGCATGAAACCAATCGGGCGTGCTTTAAAAATCGAAAGAGCTGCCATTGCCCGCGCGCATGCTGCACGCGTGTTTCTCATGCAACGCGATAAACCAAATAGATGGCTGCGTGCGCTCTGTTGCAGGGCCATCCGCCCCGCTATACTCGATCGCAAATTCCAGGTATCAAGGCACGCAATGGACAACCCTGAACTGCTCAACCTCGCTTACTTGCGCGCCTTTCGGCTGGTCGGCCAGACCGGCAGCGCAACGCGCGCGGCGGCGGCATTGTTCAGGGCGCAATCCGCCGTCACGCGTTCGCTGCAGGAACTGGAAACGGCGGTCGGTGAGCCTCTTTTCGAGCGCCGTCCATCGGGCATGTTGCCGACGCCCGCCGGCCGCGCGGTGCTGCAGCGTTGCGAACGAATCTTCGCCGAGCTGGAAGAGCTCGCCAAATGGTGCGCCGCGCGTCAATCGCGGAGGCGTTCGGTGACGGATAACGCGTTGCCCGCCTACTTGCTCAACACCCGTCGATTGCAATTGTTCTCGACGCTTGCACGGCACCGGCACATGCCGAGCGCCGCGCAGACGCTCGGCATCAGCCAGCCGGCGGTGAGCAGCGCGATTCGGATCATGGAGAGCGGCGCCGGGATGCAACTTTTCTATCGTAGTCCGCGCGGGCTGCTGCTGACGAGCGAGGGCGAGACGTTCGTGCTGCACGTGCGCCGCGCGTTGAACGAACTGCGCCATATTCCCGACGACATCGCCGCGTTGCACGGCAGCATCCAGGGCTACGTGACCGTCGGCGCGCTGCCACTCGGCCGCACTCGGATCCTGCCGGAAGCGATTGCGCGCGTGGCGGCGAAGTATCCGGGCGTGCGCGTCGTGACCGATGAAAGCGCATACGACTTGCTCGTCGCGGGCCTGCGTTCCGGCGATATCGATTTCGTGCTCGGCGCCCTGCGCGCAAACGATGCCGCAAGCGGCCTCGCCAACGAGCGGCTCATGTCGGAGGACCTGGTCGTACTGGCGCGTCGCGATCATCCGCTCGTGGGCACGAGCGGGCTGTCGCTGAAGCAGCTATCGTCTGCTCAATGGATTCTGCCGCGCAGCCACGCTCCCGCGCGCGGCATGTTCGAAGCGCTTTTCCGGCGGGCACGCCTGAAGCCGCCGATGCCGACCGTGGAAACCGCCGATCTCGCTGTCATCCGTGGCGTGCTGATGCAGACCGACATGCTCGCGGCGCTCTCCGCGCAGCAACTCTTCTATGAGTGCGAGTCGGGACAGCTCGCGGTGCTCGACATCGAAATGCAGAATACTCAACGCGATATCGGCCTGATCGTGCGCGCGGGCGGCACGCCGTCGCCGGCGGCGCGCGCGCTGATCGACGCGATACGTCTCACCGTCGACAAGGTCGCGCGCACGACGCTCGTCGCGATGCATTGAGCGCGTTCAGGCGTCGTCAGTTGAGGCGCGGTCGCGCCGATGCTTATCGGCATCGAGCGGCTCATGGCGAGCTTGCTCATCACCCAGCGACCGTCGCGCTGCTTGGCTTCAGCGCCGACCGCTAATCTCGCATCGCGCGCCCGCGCACAGAAAGCGCGGGCATCGCGCCCATGCGCCCGCTGCTAAAATCCCTCCAGATCAGCGCAAGCGTCTACCAACGCTGCGTCACCCGTACCGAGGGATTGTTCAGAATGGCCAAGTCTTTCTTCAACCTCTACAGCCACGATTTCGCGCGGGTCGCCGTCGCGGTGCCGAACTGCCGCGTCGCCGATCCCGCGTTCAACGCAGCGCAGACGATCGAGGTCGCGAAACAAGCCGCCGCGCGCCGCGCCGCGCTCGTCGCGTTCCCCGAGCTGGGCCTCTCCGCCTACACCTGCGACGACCTCTTCCATCAACGCGCCCTGCTCGACGCATGCGAAGAAGCGCTTGCTCAAGTCGCAGCGGCATCGGAGCGCTTGCCGCTCGTACTGATCGTCGGGCTGCCGCTCCGCGTCGAGCACAAGCTCTTCAACTGCGCAGCGATCGTGTCAGGCGGACGCATCCTCGGCATCGTGCCCAAGAGCTATCTGCCGAACTACGGCGAGTTCTACGAGGCGCGTCAGTTCAATCCGGCCGATAGCGCATCGGTCACGCAGGTCGATGTCTGTGGCCAGCAAGTGCCGTTCGGCGCGCATCTTCTCTTCGACGTTCCCGGCATCCCGTTCTTTCGCTTTCACGTCGAGATTTGCGAGGACGTATGGGTGCCGATCCCGCCCTCGTCGTTCGCCGCGCTCGCGGGCGCGACGGTGCTCGTCAACCTGTCGGCGTCGAATATCGTCGTGGGCAAGTCGGGGTATCGGCATCAGCTCGTCGGGCAGCAATCCGCGCGCTGCCTCGCGGCATACCTGTACACGTCCGCCGGCCGCGGCGAGTCCACCACCGATCTCGCGTGGGACGGCCAGGCGCTGATCTACGAAAACGGCTCGCTGCTGGCGGAGTCCGACCGCTTCCTGAACGAGTCGCACGTGTTATGTGCAGACATCGATCTAGAACGCCTCTCGCGCGAACGCATGAAACAGACGACGTTCGGCCAGACCGCGCACCGGCATCGCGATGAGGTCGCGAAATTCAGCGTGGTGCAGGTGCCGTTCACGATCCCCGAGGATGAGCATCTGCCGCTCGAACGCGCGGTCGAGCGCTTCCCGTACGTTCCCGCCGATTCGCGCCGCCGCGACGAACGATGCAGCGAGGTTTACAACATTCAAGTGCAGGCGCTGATCCAGCGGCTCGGGGCATCGAAGATATCGAAGGTTGTGATCGGCGTTTCGGGCGGCCTCGATTCGACGCATGCACTGCTTGTCTGCGCAAAGGCGATGGACCGCCTCGGCCTGCCGCGCTCGAACATTCTCGGCTATACGATGCCGGGTTTCGCGACGAGCCACCGCACGCTGCAGCAGGCGAAGGATCTGATGAAGGTGGTCGGCTGCTCGGCCGAGGAGATCGACATTCGCCCCAGTTGCCTGCAGATGCTGAAGGACCTGGGGCATCCGTACGGCGAAGGCACGGAGCAGTACGACATCACGTTCGAAAACGTACAGGCGGGGGAACGCACCAATCACCTCTTTCGTCTCGCGAACTTCAACAACGCGATCGTGATCGGCACCGGCGACCTGAGCGAACTCGCGCTCGGCTGGTGCACCTACGGCGTCGGCGATCACATGTCGCATTACAGTGTGAACGCGAGCGTGCCGAAGACGCTGATCACGCATCTCGTGCGCTGGGTCGCGGAGTCGGGACAGATCGGCACTTCAGGAACGGAGGTGCTCGAGCAAGTCCTCGATACCGACATCAGTCCCGAACTCGTGCCGGGCAAGTCGAGCGGCGTGCTCGAACAGAAGACCGAGAGCGTGATCGGGCCGTATGAATTGCAGGACTTCAGCCTCTACTACATTCTGCGGTTCGGCTTCACGCCGTCGAAGGTCGCGTTCCTCGCGCATTCGGCGTGGAAGGACAAGGAGCAAGGCGCGTGGCCCGAAGAGGCCCACGTCATGCGCAACCAGTACGCGCTCGCGGACATCAAGCGCAATCTCTCGATCTTCGTCGATCGCTTCTTCAGGACGAGCCAGTTTAAACGGTCCTGCATTCCGAACGCGCCGAAGGTTGGCTCGGGCGGATCGCTCTCGCCGCGCGGCGACTGGCGCGCACCGAGCGATTCGGAGGCCACGGTCTGGAAGCAGGACGTCGAGCGCATCCCGGAGTCGGCCGACGGCGAAGCGTCATGAGCACGCGCGGCACGGTTATTGCGACCCACCATCGACTTTGAGCATATTCCGGCCCCACACAAACAAGGAGCAAGCAATGAGTGACGACACCTCAAATTCATCCAATGGTGGTACTTCAGCGCAAGGCGTGAAGCCTTCGATCCGCGCGACGTCGCGTCCTTCGGACGATACGGACGGCTCGTCCGCCGCAGCCGCCACGAAGTTCGAAGCCGCACGCAAGTTGCGGCTGGTGCAGGGAAAACTCTCGGAGGCGCAGGACAACCTGAAGCTCAAATACCGCATGGCCGCCGATACCACCGACGACTTCGTGCACGACAACCCATGGAAAGCGATCACGATGGCGGCGCTCGCCGGACTCGTGATCGGGATGCTTGCAGCGCGTTAAGCTAGTGCGCAGGAAAGGCAGCTAGGCAGGCGTAGAGATCGTCGATCGGCATGGGCTTCGCGAAGTAGTGATCGAAGCCCGCGTCGTCGGCGTTTTCGCGAAAATCGGGCGTGGTGTAGCCGCTCAGCGCCACGAGAAAGAGCGCGCGCCCGAGCGCCTTCTCGCGTAGACCGCGCGCAACTTCGAAGCCGGTTATGTCGGGCAAACCGATATCGATGACCGCCACCGTCGGCATGAATGCGTCCGCCGCATCGAGCGCCGATGCTCCATCGTAAGCGACCTCGCACTCGTGGCCGCTCATCGTCAATAATGCTTCGAGCGCTTCAGCAGCGTCGCGGTTGTCATCGACGATCAGGATGCGTTGCGCGCGCTGCTGCGGCGCCATGACCATGTTGATGACATCGTCGGGCAGCGGCTCGTACACACGCGGCAGTTTGACCACAAACGTCGTCCCGCGCCCGACTCCCGAGCTCTGAACATCCGCCGATCCACCGTGATCCTGCACGAGGCGCTTCACAACGGTAAGACCGATGCCGAGCCCCGCATCCTGCCGGCCGATCGCGGTCGATGCCTGCGCAAAGAGATCGAAAACGCGCGGCAGCATCGCAGGCTCGATGCCAATGCCGTGATCCGTCACCTCTATGACCACCTCCTGCTCCGAGGCCTCGACCTTCACGACGATCTCATCCGGCTCCGACGTATAGCGCGCCGCATTGTGCAGAATATTGCTGAACACCTGCTTAAGCCGCGCGACGTCGCCGCGTACCAGCACGGCCTCTTGCGGATAAACCGTCCTGATCCGGTGCGCGCGCCGCGTGACTTCGGCGGCGGTCATCTCCAGCGCACCGGTGATGAGATCGTCGATGCGCGCGACTTCCGTATGCAGATCGACCTTGCCGCGCGTGAGCCGCGATACGTCGAGCAGGTCGTTGACCATGCGCGACAACTGCGCCGTCTGCCGTCCGATCAGCGCGAACGTATCGGCCTGTTCGCCCGTTGCCGGTTTACCGCGTCCGGCCACTTCGAGCGCGAGGCTGATCGCCGCGAGCGGATTGCGCAACTCGTGCGCGAGCATCGCGAGGAACTCGTTCTTGCGCACGTCCGCTTCTTCGAGCTCGGTCTGCTTGCGCCGCAATTCGCCGAGCGTCAGCAGCATTTCGCGATTCTGCTGCTCCAGTTCCTCGACGGGCGTCTGCGCCTTGCGGCGCGTCAGTTGATCGACGAGCACGCTCAGCTTGTCGAGCGTCAGGCGCGGCTTGTCGCGCGGCAGCAGCATCTCAATCGTGACGGTCGTGCCGCGGCCCGGTTCGGTATCGACGTTGAACGCATCGGCCATGCGGCGGCTGCCGGGCAAGCCCATGCCCGGCGTGCCTTCATGATGCACGCCGCTCAAAATCTGATCGAGCCTCGCGATACCCGGCCCCTTGTCGGCGATCTGCGCCACGATGCACTGCGAATTCGCGTGCTCCGCCGAATCGCCGACGAGGAACGTCAGCGTGCCGCCACCCGCGAATTGCACGGCATTGCGCGCGATTTCGGAGACTGCCGTGACGAAGCGCGTGCGTTGCAGATCGTCGAGGCCGAACAGCTCGCCGATCTGCCGCGCGCGATCGCGCGTTGCGACAAGACTCAGGTTGCTCGCGATCGGCGTGGAGAGGATTCGATGCAGCATGTCAGGCCGCCTTGACGACGACGATCGACGCGTCGTCGTTGTCGCGCGCGAAGTCGCGGTGCAGCACATGCGCGATGACGACCGGATGATGTCGCAGCAGGTCCGGGTGGCGATTCAGGTTCCAGCGCGTGGACAGGCCGTCCGTCGTCGCGATGAACACGCTGCGCACGTTCCAGTCCACCGTGCTCTCGCGCACGAGCCGCATGTTGTAGCCGACGGTGCCATCGGTCGAGACGAGATGCTGGTTGACCTCGCCCGTGTTCACGATCGCGACGATGTTGCCGACGCCCGCATACTTCATCGATTTCGCCTTCGGATCGAACTTCGCTGCGGCCATCACGGCGCCGCGTGTCGAGCGCATCGCTTCGTGCGCCGCGCGCAGGACGTCGGCGGGCGTGTCGTCGCGATTGCGCTGGCGGAACACGTCCACCGCGCGGCGCGATGCCTCGCTCGCGAGCGGTCCGTGGCCGAGCCCGTCGAGCAGCGTGAGCCACAGGATGCCGTCGTCTTCGAGCGCGCTCCAGGCGTCGCCGCAAATCTGCTGGCCGAGCTTCGGCGTCGATTTCGCACCGATGGTCCATGCGCACGGCTTCGCGGCGCTTGCGCCCTTGCTCCCGATGCGCGCGAGCAGCACGGTGCCACCGCCCGCGATCGAATAGAAATCGAAGAGCGCAGACTGCCGCTCGATGGTGCCGAGTCCCGCACCGAGACTGCCACCAGTGGAAAAACCATCCGTGCGCGCAGCCTCGACATTGACGATGCCCGGCCCCCGGTCCACTGCCACGATCTCCAGCCCGCTGCCCGTGCAATCCGCATAAGGCGCGATGTGGATCGTGCCGCTTCTCGCATACTTGAGGATGTTAGTGGCCGCTTCGCTCACGACAAGTGACGCGTCGGCCTGGACACGTTCGGTAAGTTCGAGTGACCGCGCGAGCGCGACGACCGAGCGCCGCGCGTGCGCGACGCCGCTCTGGTCCGAAAGATTTATCGTCGCTTCCATTGCACGATGCTCACGCGAGTCCCGCTGCCTACTGCCGAAGTAATTTCGAATTCATTGACGAGCCGCCGCGCGCCGCCCAAGCCGAGGCCCATGCTCTTGGCCGTGCTGTAGCCGTCCTCCAGCGCCTTCTCGATGTTGGGAATACCCGGACCCTTGTCCTCGAAAATCAGTTGAATGCCTTGCCTGCCGTCCTTCTCCAGCTCGATGAGCGTGAGCGTTCCCCCCTGGCCGTGCACGATCGTATTGCGTGCGAGTTCGCTTGCGGCCGTGACGAACTTGGTCCGCTCGAGCGTGCCGAACGAAAGCCGCATTGCCCAGTCCTGCACCGCTTTGCGCGCAAGGTTGACCTCGCCGGGCGTGCGAATTTCCAGGACGACCTGATTTAGCGTGACGATGAAGATTCTCCCGCGTCCGCCGAGGCCTTCAGCATGGCCATGCCCTTGTCGACGTCGAGCGCGGTTCGAATTCCCTTGAGCGTCATGCCGAGTTCCACGAGCGTGATCGCAACCGCGGGACGCATGCCGACGAGCACCGTCTCCGCATCGAGCACGCGCGCCATCGCCGCGATATGCCCGAGCGTGCGGCCGATGAACGAATCGACGATCTCCAGCGCTGAAATATCGATCAGCACGCCGCGGGCCCGGGTCTCCGAGATACGCGTTGTAAGGTCTTCCTGGAGACCCAGCACGAGTTCGTCATGCAATTCGATCTGGATCGACACCAGAAGAAACTCGCCCAGCTTGAGAACCGGAATCTGCTCCATCTTCAATCGCCCGATTTGACCGCGCCCAGCTTGGTAACGGTAAGGTTGACACGGCGCAGCGCGATCTTCAGCGCCTCCGCAAGCGTCGCTTTTGTCACCACGTCGCCGAGATCGACGCCAAGATGGACGATGGTTTGCGCAATCTGCGGACGAATGCCGCTGATGATGCATTCCGCGCCCATCAGCCGCGCGGCCGCCACGGTCTTCAGCAGATGCTGTGCCACGAGCGTGTCGACGGTCGGCACCCCGGTGATGTCGATGATCGCGATCGCCGCTTCGTTCTCGACGATCGCGTTGAGCAGACCTTCCATGACGACCTGCGTGCGTTCGCTGTCGAGGGTGCCGATGAGCGGCAATGCGACGATCGAATCCCACAGTTTGACGACGGGCGTCGTTAAGTCGAGCAACTCCTGCTGCTGGCGTTCGATCACTTGCTGACGTTCACGTTGATACGAATCGACGGTGACAAGGCCGAGCTTGTCGAGCACCTGGCTCAGTTTCCAGAATTCTTCCGCGAGACGTTCGGGGCTTGCTTTGAATGCGTCGCGCAGTGCGTCGAACAGCGGCTTTTTCAGCGAGAAGATAAAGACGGCCGTTTCCGAGGAGGTGAAACCCTGAATCACGCGTTCGCGCGAGAGCGCTTCGAGGTGCAGGCGCACGCTGTCCCAAGCCTGGCCTGAAAGGTCCGCATCGTAGTCGTTGGCAACAGCCCGCGCAAATTGTGCGAGGAAAGCGCGCGACGATTCCTTGAGCTCGGCTTCGGAAATCACGCCCTGGCGCGCCGTCGCGAGTTGTTCGTTGATCCAGTCAGTCAGAATGTTCGCTTCGTGCTTGCCGACGATATCGGCGAGGCCGTGAGGTTCGCTCAAGTGCTTCTCCAGTTTTGTGTTCTTGGTTTCCTAAACCGGCAACATGATATAGCGGTTGGAGAAGGCATGAAATCTATTCGACACGCAAAACGTTTGCGTGGGGTGCTTTAGCGGCGGCGATTGCCGATCGTCAAGGCTAATTGGCAATAATTACCCAAATGGATTTATGCAGGAATTATTGCCGAGGCGGCTGCGGATTGTTCGCCGGATTCGTATCGAACTTCATGACGCGTTCGATGCCGTCCGGACCGGCAAGAGCCGTCAATTCCGCGTGCAATTGATTGGCCGTTTCTTCGCGGTAGATCTCTTCACCGTCCACGTACACGGTAAAGACCCTTAGATACTTCGCCTTCTTCTCCGGACTATCGACCGACGCGCGCGTCCACTCATAAAGCGGATAGTTGTCGGGGTCCGTTCTTTCCGCTTCGGTCACGTAGTCCATGAATGCGTCGAACTGGGACTTCAGCGTGGCGTTATGCGCGCGCAAGATGTCGTGAAGCGGGTCGAGTGCGGGATCGGCGCTACCCTCGCGCAACGCCTCCGCGAATTTCGCCGAAACCGCGATCCTGATCTGGAATTGCCATGTGCTTGCCATGCTCTCCTCGCTTTCGATGATTTATGCGTCGCTGGCATAATCCCATGGACTTATTTTGCACGCGTCGGAATTCATGATCCCGTTAGTCGTTGTTCCCTTACCGCCGGAGTGTCCAGCCGATGTTTCGCTTTGGCGCATCGATATCGCATTTGGCGCGCGATTAGACGATCCGATGTTTGCTTCGCTCTCCGATGACGAACGCACGCGCGCCAACGCCTTTCATCGCAGCATGGATGCGCTGCGGTTCGCGATGGTTCGCGCGGCATTGCGCGGGTTGCTGGCGGAACGGCTCGGCATCGCGGCTAAAGACGTGCGGTTCGTCAGCGACAAGGCGGGACGTCCATCGCTAGCGGATGAGAACACGCACGCCATCGATTTCAACGTCTCGCATTCGGGCAATCATGGGCTGATCGCGTTGTCAGTGCGAAGACGCGTCGGGGTGGATATCGAAGAGCGTGCGACGCAATTCGACTGGCGCACGGTAGCGGAGATCGCGCTCAGTCCGCACGAGCGCGATGCCGTCGGGCAACTCGATCTCCAAGCGCAAACGGACGCCTTCTACGACATCTGGGTCACGAAGGAAGCGATATTGAAAGCGCTCGGCGTGGGCATCACGAAGGGCCTGCAGCACTTCTCCGTGTGGCCTCGTCGCGACGACGTGCAAGGCATCGCCACCACGCCGCTTTCCATGCCGCCGGGTTACGCGGCTTGCCTCGCATGGTCGGCGGCTGCGTTCAGAACTTGAAGTCGCTGAAAAACTTCTCGCGCTCGATGACGGTCAGCGCCGCGCGCTTGTGCGGGAAGTCGAATTCCTTGAGCGTGTAGAACCCCATCCGGTGCATGTATGCGATGTGCCGCACGTGATCGACGCGCGGTTCGCCCACGAGCCGCTGCGTGCGCGGTTCGTCGATGAACATGTAGTGCAGCACGCCGCTCCACCACGCCCTCAATTTGCCCGCGCTTTGAAACTGCGGATCGCCGATCAAAAGATGCAGGCCGCGGTCGAAATCGCCCGCGTCGTAGAACGGACCAAGGCGGTCTTCCTGCGCCCAGTAGAACTCGAAGTAGCCGAAGGGCTTGTCGTCGAAGTAGCCGATCATCGGATGCATGTGCGGGTCGGCGCGACGTTCCGCGAGATACGCCGCATGCTCGGTGCGCGTGCCCCTCTGGTCCCAGAAGTGCGCCACGCGATCGAGGTTCATCCATGCGCTGAAAACATCGGCATCGGCCTCCGGGTCAGCGGTGCGCAAGCTAAAAGTCATGTCGATCTGCGGAACGTGGCGCTCGTAGATCGTGCCTTCCGCGTTAATAGGACGCACCGGATGGCGCCGCCCGTTGGTCTCCGTGTAGCTAAGCGGCATGTCGCCCGATGCGCTCGCCTTGAGCCAGGGACGCTGCTGCTGCCAGAAGGTACGGCGCGAAGTCGTAAGCAGCAACTGGCCGTCGCGATGAAGCGCTTGGTCGACCACGCCTTCCGCAATCGCTCGCTCGACGAAGGCATTGGTCGATATCGCTTCTGAAAGTGGCAAAGCAAGCGTCGCGCTCTGGCGGTCCGCTTCGGGGCAGAAGAGTTCGCCGAGCGCGGGCAAGAGCGCTTCAGGCGCAAGATCTAATCGCCACGCAAAGAGCGTGCGGTCAATCGGTGTATCGATAGCGGCGGTCAAACCGGCCGTCGCCTCAGGATGAAAACGTACGTTCATCGTCATGTCTCCGGCATTTGACTGGGTGGTGTGCGTCGTGGCTCGAAATCACACGACGCGTTGAAGACGCCATGTTCAGATCACCTCCTTCGCAAAACTCTCGGCCATCGTCGCGAGGCCGCCTTCGAGCGCGGGAAAGAGGCTCTTGTTGAAGTTGTTCCAGCGCAGTTCGAGGATCGTGTCGTTCGGGTCGATGTCGGTTTCGAGCAGGTCGAAGATCACTTCGCCCGAATCGATGCCGTTATCGACGTAATGAAACGACGCGCCGGTTTTATCGACCGGTGGCACGGTCCGCGTCTCACGCGTGAACCAGTCGATGACCTTCTCGCCGCGCGCGCCATATAACGCATCGAGCGTCGCATAGGCGCCGCGTCGCTCGTAGCGCGAACCGAGGCGCGTCACGCCCGGATGGATGTTCGCAATCCGCCGATGAAAGAGCGCACCGGGCCGCATGAGTTCATCGAGGATCACGAGCAATCCGTCGAGCACGACGAAATCGGCTTCGAGTTCGATCAGCTTGTCGAGCAGTTGCCGCTCGAAAGCGCTTTTCTGCGCAACACGCTCCGGCGCATTGAGCGGCAAGCGCCGGTAAGCCGAAGGAATCGCATGCAGCAGGCTGTTCACGGACTTGCCCTGCACCTTCAGGTTCGACGGATAGATCCACTGCTTGCCCGGCGTGCACGAAAAGCCGTAATGCATGAGCTTTTCCTGATCGACGGGCGATCCTTCATCATCGTCATAGATGACGCCGTCGAGCGAGTAGAGATCGCCGAGTTCCGTTTCGTTGAGCCGCCCGACGAGATATTCGAGCGGCGACTTCATGTAGCGCAGGCCACCCTTGTATTCGATCTGCTGCCCGGCGCGATCGGCTGCGGCATTGCGCAGCGACAGGATATAAACGAGTTTCTTCTTGGACATGGATCACCAGTTGTAGCGGGCGCTCGCGATCACCGTGCGCGGATTGCCGTAGAAGCACGCCGATGACGACTGGCAGCCGCTCACGAACGTGCGATTGAAAATGTTCGAAGCGTTCACCGCGAAGCGCCAATGGCGATTGTCATAGTGAACGGCCGCGTCGTACACGGTGTAGCTCGGCACGTAGAGTGAGTTGTCGGCGGCACCCGCGAGGCCGCTTTGATAGCGGATACCCGCCCCGACACCGAAGCCTTCGAGCGGGCCCGCGTGCCACGTATAGTCGGCCCAGAGCGAGGCCATCTGACGCGGCAGCGGAATCGACACCGGCCACTTGCCGAGCGTGTCGTCGTTCGCGTCGATGTTCTTCACGTCCTGATACACGTAGGCTGCGATCACCGACAGATCGCGCGTCACGTTGCCGACCGCGCTCAATTCGATGCCGCGCGAACGCACTTCGCCCGTCTGCACGGAGAACGTGCTGGTGGGATCGGTGGGATCGGGCGTGAGGACGTTCGTCTGGTTGATCTGATAGACGGCCGCGTTCAGCATCAGGTTCTTGCCCGCCGGCTGCCAGCGCAGGCCCGCTTCAATCTGCCGGCCTTTAGTCGGCGAAGGCAAACCGCCGTCGGCCATCTTCACGCCGATGATCGGATTGAACGACGTCGAATAGCTGATGTACGGTGAGAGCCCGTAGTCGCCGAGGTAAGTCAGCCCGACGCGGCCCGTGAACGCGCTGTCGTTCTGCTTCGTCTGCGTACCGCCGACGACGTCGTTGAGCTTCGTATCGGTCCAGTCCTCGCGGCCGCCGACCGTCAGCACCCAGCGCTGCCACTTGATCTGATCCTGCGCGTAGAGACCGAACGAATCGAGCGTCGTGCGCGTATTGGTCTGGCCGAACGAATCGGGGCCGCCGAAGATCGCGGTCGATACCGGCGTGTAGACCGGGTTGTACATGTTGAGGCTCGGCCCGAGCGCGAGCCATTCGCTGTCGGTCGAGTTCTGGCGGTTGTATTCGAAGCCGAGCAGCACGGTATGTTCGATCGGTCCCGTGCCGAAGCGCGCCTGCGCCTGGTTGTCGATGTCGAAGCGGCTGTAGTTCGGCTGGAAGAGCCCGGCATAGCGCGAGAGCGTCTGCTGCGTCGAATCGCTCGCATCGAGACCGCCGCCCCACACCGCGCCGTTATCGAGCGAGAGATGCATCCAGCGCGTGTTCTGGCGAAACGTCCACACCGGATCGAACTTGTGCTCGAACTGGTAGCCGACCGACCACTGCTTCTTGCGATAGTACGAATACGTCGGGTCGCCCGTGTAGAGATTCTCGGAGATCCTGCCGTTCGGATTCGGCAGCACCGTGCCCTCCGCCGGCAGGAAGTTGTTCGACGCATCGCCCCAATCCTGCAGATAGCTCGCGGCAACGGTCAACGACGTGCTCGCGTTCGGCTGCCACGTGACCGAAGGCGCGATCGAAAAGCGCTGCTCCGCATGCGGTCCGGTCAGCGAATTGCCATCGCGCCCGACCGCGAGCACGCGATAGGAGAACGTGCCGTCCTTGTCGATCGTATCGCCGATATCGAACTGCACTTGCTTGCGTGCATAGTTACCAAGCTGCATGCCGACCTCGCGGATTCGCTCGCCATTGGCGAGCTTGCTCTGCACATCGATGATCGCGCCCGGATCGCCTTGTCCGTACAACACGGAGGTCGGGCCGCGCAGGATCGTGATGCTGTCGATCATGTACGGATCGACGCGCCAGCTCGAGAGGTTCAGCGTATTGGGCACCTGCAATCCATCGACGAAAACAGCCGGCGTGAAGCCGCGTAGCGCCGAGTACCAGTCGGAGCGAACGTCCGCGCCATACGACGAAAAGCCCGGCACGTAGCGCAGCGCTTCGTTGATGCTCGTCGCGCCCGTCTCCTCGATCTGCGCGGACGTGACGACGTTGATCGTCTGCGGAATTTCATCGATTGGCGTATCGGTCTTCGTGCCGGTCCTGCTGCGGCGCGCGACGAGACCAACCGTACCCTCGCCTTCCGACGATGCGCTGACCTTCACCGCGGGCAGCGTGTTCGCTACTGCAACGTCCTGTTCCGTGTTGCCTGTGCTTTGCGCATGCGCTGCTGCGCAAAACGCGAAGCTCACCGCCGCGGCGATCAAGCTTCGACGCGTTCGTATTGCCCACTCCATCTTTCCTTTCCCCCGTGATGCGATTTCATTTTTGTTTCAGATGGCGAATGCCATGTGCGCACCATCCTTGTTGCGCGTTTGATTGGTGTTCGTCGGATGATCCGTCGATGCATGCTCGGCAAGGGATGCCGCGATCTCGTCCGAGCGCAGCGCGAGCACAGAGAGCAACGTATCGGAGAGACCGTGGCTGTCTTCGCAGCAGCCTTGCAGATAGATGCGCGGCTTGAAGTGATCAGGCGTCGCGAGCCGATAGTCGCGAGCGACATCGCCCTCGTTCAGCGCATCGCCGAGATGCGGAGCCAGGCCGTCGAGGAGCGCGAGATGCGTGTCGCGTCGATAGCCCGTCGCAAGCACGAGCGCATCGAAGCGTTCGGCGCGCGCGTTGCCGTTCAGGCCGTCGCGCATCGTGAGTTCGATCTGGCCGTTCGCAGCACGCACGGCCGCTTCGATCGCGGTATTCGCGAGCAGCCGATGCCGCGCGTTGTCCGCCACGTTCTGCAGATACAGCATCTCGTAGATCTGCTCGATGAGCGGGCGGTCCACCACCGCGTAATTGGTGTCGCGAAAGCGCTCGATCAGCGAGCGGCGGCCGTCCTTCGACTGCGCGTAGACGACGTCGGTATAAGCGGGGCTGAAGATTTCGTTGACGAACGGCGTATCGTCGGCGGGCTTGAGCGCGTTCGAACGAATCACGAGGCTCGCATCGACATGCGGGAACCGGCGCCCCAGATCGACGAAGACTTCCGCCGCGCTCTGCCCCGCGCCGATCACCGCGACGCGCTTTTTCGGCGCACGGTCACCTGTTCCAACGACGCGATCGATCGACGTCAGATAAGCCGACGAATGGATAACGTTGTGCGGCCCGAGCGCGGCGAACGCCTCCGGCACCTGCGCTGTTCCGCCAACGCCGACCGAAAGCGAGCGCGTCACACGTTGCCGCTCATTGCCTTCGTCATCGCGTGAGAACACGCGCAACGCATCGACCTCGCTGCTGCCCTTCGATGCGAACACCGGTTCGATCGACGTGACGGTTTGCCCATAATGCACGCGCTGATCGAACGCGTCGGCGACCCAGCGCAGGTAGTCGTGAAACTCGAGCCGCGTCGGATAGAAGCTCCTCAGGTTGACGAATTCGTTGAGGCGTCCGCGCTCGAACAGGTAGTTGATGAACGTGAAGCGGCTCTTAGGATCGCGCTGCGTGACGAGGTCCTTCAGGAAGGAAATCTGCATCCGGCAGTCGTCGAGCAGCATCCCGCGATGCCAGCCGAACTCGGGCTGCCGCTCGACGAAACAATGCGCGAGCTTCGAGGTCCGCGCCTCTTCCGCAAGACGCACCGCCAGCGAAAGATTGGACGGACCGAAGCCGATGCCGATCAGATCGAAAACTGTTTCCTTGTGCATGTCTCTGCTCTCACTCGGTTCTTATTGATTGATGGCCGGCGCGTGTTCCGCTCCGGCCGGGACTAGTGCTTCGCGCACGACATGCCTGCCGAGTCCCGCGAAGTTCGGCGTGGCGAAGACATCGGAGATTTCGATGGCAAAGCCAGCGCGCTGCGCGGCATCGACGAAACGCACGACGTCGAACGAGGTGGCGCCTGCTTCGAAGAGGTCGTCGTCATGCGAGAGGGACTGGCCGTCGAAGAGATCGCGCCACACGCGTTCGAGTGCTTGTGCTGCGCGTCGTGCTTTCGCACGGGCGGCCGTATCGAGCAGCGGTTGCGGCGCTGCTTCGACATACGGCGTGCAGGCAAAAAGCGCATGTGCTTCGCCGAGCGCGTCATGCGGTGCATCGACGAACTGCTGTACGGCTGCGAGATAGTCGCTCGACAACGCCTCGACGAACGCCGCATCGACGAGTTCGTTCGCGTAAGAAAACGCGCCCGTCACGCGGCCGTCCGGATGCTCGACGATATCCAGTTCCAGTTCGAAGACGACGCGATGACGCACGTCGTTGAACTCGTCGAGCGCGAGGCCGGCCCAGTCGCGATTCGCCGCGCCTGCCGGGCGCAGGTAGTTGAACATCACCTGGAACAGCGGATTGCCGAGGCCTGCGCGCGGCGCGCTCAACGCGGCGACCACGTCCGCGAACGGCGTGTCCGCGTGGGCGTAGGAGGCGAGCGCCGTGTCGCGCACGGTGTTCAGGATCGTCGCGGGCGAATCGTCGCGGGTGAGCCGCGTGCGCACGACCACCGCGTTGATGAAGAGCCCGAGTGCGTGACGTGCTGCGTCGCCGGTCAGCTCGCGTGTCGAGGCGAGCACGCCGACGGGTTGATCCAGCGCGCCCGTCACGCGATAGAACGCGACGTTCAGCGCGGCGTGCAGGAGCATTGGCAGCGTCGCGTGGGCGTCGAGCGACATCGAGCGGGCACGGCGCACGAGCGCATCGTCGAACTCGAACGCGATGCGGCTCGCAGACCACTGAGGATCGCTCGCGCGGCCCGATGCGGGCGCAGGCAACAGGTCCGACGGAGCGCCGTCGAGTGCATCGCGCCAGAAGGCGAGGCGCGACGGAGGCGCGGACGCGGGCAGCGCGGGCCACGCTTGCGTGACCACTGGCGCAAGCGATGCGCTGGCTTTGAGTGCGGCGTAAGCGCTGCGGATATCTTCGAGCCAGAGATCGATCGAATGCCCATCCGACACGATGTGATGCACGACGAGCGACAGCACGTGATCGTCGTCGGCGAGACGCAGGAGGCGCGCGCGCCAGAGCGACTTCGCGTCGAGCAGATCGAACGGCGTGAGCGCGTCTTCGTCGGTCAGCGCGGTGGCGCGCGCGACGCGTTGCGCATCGTTCGTCAGATCGATCACGGGCAATTCAACTTCACATGCCGTGTCGATGCGTTGGCCGGGCAACGCGCCGTCGCGTTCGACGATGCGCGTGCGCAGCGCCGGATGACGCGCGGCGGCTTGCGCGAACGCTTCGCGCAACGCGTCGATGGCGAGTGGACCGCGCAGCCGCAACGCGACGGGAATGTTGTACGCAGCGCTTCGCGGCTGCGCGCGCCACAGGAACCACAAGCCGAGCTGCGCGGCCGATAGTGGCAGCACGCCTTGCGCATCGGCCACCACAGCAGGCATCGCGACACCAGTCGCACCTTCGGCCACTCGTGCACGCGTCACACGCTGCGCATACTGCGAGAGAATTGGCGCCTCGAAAAGCGTGCGCACCGGCACGTCGCGCGCGAGCCGCTCCGCGACACGCGTCGCCACGCGCACCGCTGCGAGCGAATGCCCGCCGAGTTCGAAGAAATGATCCGCTCGACCGATCCGCTCCGCGCCCAGCATCTCACGCCAGATCGCGGCAAGCGCCGCTTCGGTGCCGGCTTTGGGCGCCTCGTAAGCCCGCTCGCGACGCTTCGGCTCGGGCAGCGCCGCGCGATCGACCTTGCTGTTCGCATTGCGCGGCAGCGCGTCGAGCACGACGATATGCGCGGGCACCATGTAGTCGGGCAGCGTGTGGCGCAGATGCGCGTCGAGTTCAGCGGCATCGGCGCGGGCGGCGCGCACGCGCGCTTCATCGGTCAGTTCGACGTAAGCGACGAGCGCCGCCTGCGCGCCCTTTCCGTTCACGACCGCCACCGCTTCGCGCACATCGTCGTGGGCGGCGAGTTGCGCTTCGATCTCGCCAAGCTCGATCCGCAAGCCGCGCAGCTTCACCTGATGATCGACGCGGCCGATGAAATCGAACACGCCATCGGCACGGCGCCGCACGAGATCGCCTGTGCGATACAACCGCGCTCCCGGCGCGCCGAACGGATCGGGCAAGAAGCGCTCGGCCGTGAGCGCGGGCCTATCGAGATAACCGCGTGCCACGCCCACGCCCTCCCCGCCCAGATACAGTTCGCCCGTCACGCCGACCGGCAGCGGATTCAGCCGCGCGTCGAGCACGTGAGCCGTGCGCGCGCCAACGAGCGTGCCGATCGGCAGATAGGCGCTGTCGGCGAGTTTCGCGGGATCGTCGCCGGAGTTGAACATCCACAGCATCGGCGTGATGACGGTTTCCGTCGGCCCATAGCCGTTGACGATGCGCGCGTTCGGAAACGCCCGGCGCATCAGCGCGAACGCCTCACGCGACGTGGCTTCCCCGCCGACGGTCAGCGAACGCAGCGTCGGCGGCGCGCCGTGCGCGAGCGCCCATTCGGCGAGCTGCGTCGCGCAACCGGGCGGCACGTAGGTCATCGTTACGCCTTCGCGTGTCATCAGCTTGCAGGTGAGCGCAGGCGGCCACAGCGTATCGGCCGTCACGGCCACTGCTGCGCCCGACATGTACTGCGAGAACCAGCCTTCGTGGGCGCCGTCGAAATTCACCGACTGGAACAGCAGGAAGACATCTTTCCCGCCCGCGCCGTAGCGCTTCGCGATCGCCGCGCAATGCAGCGCAAACGAACCGTGATCGACGATCACGCCCTTAGGCTTGCCTGTGGAGCCCGATGTATAGATCGCGTAGGCCGCTTGTTGCGGAGCGACGGCGGGCAGCGTGACGTTCGATGTCGCGTCGTCGTCGAAGAGAGATTCGTCGTCGATCAGCCAGACGCGCGCGTGCTCGGACACGGGCAGCGTGGCCAAGCTCGCGCGCTCCGTGACGACGTGCACGATCTGCGCATCGTCGAGGATTTGCGACAGGCGTTCGCGCGGATGGCTCGGATCGAGCGGCACGAACGCGCCGCCCGACTTCAGCACCGCGATCAAGCCGACAAGCAGATTTACCGAGCGTCCGAGCGCGACGCCCACGCGCATCTCCGCGCTCACGCCCGCCGCAACGAGCCGTTGCGCAAGACGCGTCGCGCGGGCATCGACTTCGCCGCGTGTGAGGGATCGGTCCGTATCCGCGACGCCGCGTGCATCGGGCCGCGCGCGCGCATGATCAGCGATGCGCTCGTGAACGGGCTTGAACGCTTCGGCCTCCTTCGGCGCGTTATCGTTCCACGCGTCGAGCTGAGCGCGCTCCGCGTGCGGCAGCCATTGCAGATCGCCGACAAGCGCATCGGGTGCATCAAGCGCATTCGACAGCAATTCGACGAAGCGTTGCGCAAGCCGCTCGACGGCATCAGCTTCGAAGAGATCGAGCGCGTAGATGAAGCCTGCATCGATCGAACCGTCGTCTCGTTCCTCGAAGCTCAGCGTCAGATCGAACTTCGCGAACGGCGTGCCCGACGGCAACTCTGTCATGCGCACGTCCGCGAGCGGCGGCAGCGGCCGCCGCGCGCCATACGCGGCCATCACCTGAAAGAGCGGATGATGGCTTGCGCTGCGCACGACGCCCAGCGCCTCGACCACCTGTTCGAAGGGCACGTCCTGATGCGATTGCGCATCGATGAGCCCTTGCTGCGTCGCATCGACGAGCGCGGCGAACGGCTCGTTCGGATCGACGCGCGTCGCGAGCGTCAGCGTGTTCACGAAGAAGCCGATGAGGCCAGCCGTCTCGCCCCGCTCCCGATTCGCCGACGGCACGCCGACCTGGATATGCGTCTCACCCGATGCACGCGCGAGCAGCGCGTCGAGCGTCGCGAGCAGCACGGCGAACGGCGTTGCGCGGCGCGCATTGGCGAGCGCCTTCACGCGTTGCGCGAGCGGCGTATCGAGCCTGAACAGATGCCGCGACGCGCGCGCACTGCGCTGCGCAGGACGCGGTGCGGCGCCCGGCAACATCAGCACGTCGCGCGTCGGATCGAGCCGTGCCCGCCAGAATTCGAGCTGACGATCGCGTTCGCCCGCATCGAGCCAGCGGCGCTGCCAAAGCGCGTAATCGGCGTACTGGATCGGCAGCGGCGGCAACGACACCGCTTCGTTCCTCGCATACGAGCGATAAAACGATGCAAGTTCCGCGAGCGCGACATCGGCGGACCAGCCGTCCGAGACGATGTGATGCGTCGTGATCGAGAACCAGTGCGTCGTCGCGTCGAGGCGGATCAGGTGCACGCGCACCAGCGGGCCGTGAGTCAGATCGAAGGGCAATGCTTCATCGGCAGCAGCGATGGCGCTTGCACGCGCTTCGCGTTCGGTGGCGGGCGCGCCGCTCAAATCCACTGCGTGCCACGGGCAGCGCATCGGCGCATGCACCGACTGATGCACGCCGTCCGCGCCTTCCGCGAACGTCGTGCGCAGCGCCTCGTGGCGCGCGATCAACGCATCGCACGAGAGACGCAGCGCGTTCGCATCGAGCGCGCCATCGAGACGCAGCCGCTCGGTGATGTGATACGCCGCTGGTTCGTCGATCATGCGCGCGTGGAGCCACAGACGCGTCTGCGCAAACGACGCCGGCACGCTCGCCGCACGCTCGGCGCGCGGTGGAATGGGCAGCAGGCGGAAGTCGATCCCCGCTGCATCGAGCGTCGTCAGGAAGGTCTTGCGCTGCGCGTCGGGCAGTTTCGCAAAGCGCGCCGCGAGTGAGAGCAAATCGGGTCTTGCAGTCGTCATCCGTCGATCCTCAAAGCGTTTCCAGTTCGCTCAACAGCGCGTCGATCGCGCTCGCGGCGTCTTGTCCGGCATGCGCGCCGCGTTCGGCAAGCGCCCGGTCGATCGTCGATGCAACGCGCGAGAGCGTGCGTTCGTCGAAGAGCGTGCGCAGCGGCAACATCAACGACCAGTGCAGGTTCCCCTGTGCGTTGGCCTGAGTCGCAAGCAGCGAGTGACCGCCGAGGGCGAAGAAGTCGTCGTTGCGGCCGATGGCTTCGAGTCGCAACACGCGTTGCCAGATCGTCGCGAGTTCGCGTTCGGTTTCGGTCTGCGGGGCGTCAATCGTCTTCGTCTCGCGCGACGTCGCGGGCAGCGCGTTTCGATCGCACTTTCCGTTCGGCGTGACGGGCAGCGCATCCAGTTCGATTAGTTGCGCGGGCACCATGTATGCGGGCAGTTGAGCGCGCAGCGCGTCGAAGAGCATCGATTGATCGAGTGCGACTTCGCTGCGTGCGACGTAGCCGATCAACTGCTCGTCGCGCACGATCACGACCGCGTCGATTACGCCCGGCGCCGCGCGCAGGAGCGCCTCGATCTCGCCCGGCTCGATGCGCTGGCCGCGCAGCTTCACCTGCGTATCGATGCGGCCCAGGTAGTCGAGCGCGCCATCGTCGCGGCGGCGCGCAAGATCGCCCGTGCGATAGAGACGCGCGCCAGCCGTGAACGGATCGGGCACGAAGCGCTCGGCCGTGAGCGACGGCCGGCCGAGATAGCCGCGCGCAAGACCCGCGCCGCCGAGATACAACTCGCCGATTGCCCCCTGCGGCACTGGATGCAACGCCGCATCGAGCACATGCAGTTGCAGGTTCGCGATCGGATGACCGATGGGAACGGAGGGCGCGTCGGCATCGCTCGCGGTGCACGTCCAGTGCGACACGTCGATCGCCGCTTCGGTCGGGCCGTAGAGGTTGTAGAGACGCGCGTTCGGCAGCAGTTGCGCCACGCGCGCCACGAGTTCCGGCGCCAGCGCTTCGCCGCTTGCGACGATCCGCTCGATGCTCTTGCAGCGCGCGGCTTCGTTGAACTGGTCGAGATGGGCGACGAACGCCGCGAGCATCGATGGCACGAAGTGCAGCGTGCTCACGCGGTGCGTTTCGATCGCGGCGACGAGACGCGCCGGGTCGCGATGATCGCCGGGCGCGGCGATCGCGAGCTTCGCGCCGACCGCGAGCGGCCACACGAACTCCCACACCGATACGTCGAAGCCGAACGGCGTCTTGTGCAATACGACATCATTCGAGTCGAGGCGATACGCGTCCTGCATCCACGCGATGCGGTTCGCGAGCGCCGCATGCGTGTTGCCCGCACCCTTCGGCTTCCCAGTCGAGCCGGACGTGTAGATCAGATACGCAAGCTGTTCGCGTTCCACTTCGATGCACGCGTCGAGCGTCGTGCCGTGCTGCATCAGTTGATCGACGATTAGCACGCGCACGCCCGAGGCCCCGACACGTTCGCGCAGATGCGCTTGCGTGAGCACGACGGCGGGCTTCGCATCATCGAGCAGATAGCCGATGCGATCGGCCGGGTAGTCGGGATCGATCGGCAAATACGCGGCCCCGGCCTTCAACACGCCGATGAGCGCAACGACCATCTCGAACGAACGCTCGACGCACAGCGCGACCGCCGTGTCCGGTGCAACGCCCGACGCCAGCAGCGCGGCGGCGATGCGGTTCGCGTGGGCATCGAGTTCGGCGTAGCGCATTCGCTGGACCTGGCCGTACGCATCCGCGAATTCGAGCGCGATCGCATCCGGTGTGCTCTGCGCTGCGCGTTCGAATTGCCGATGCAACGGCAATTGCTGCGCCGCGCTCCAGGTCTGCGCGGTCGAGTTGTAGCGGGCTAGCGCGGCGAGATCGTCGGTAGTTGCGATCGAGATCGTGCCGAGCGGCGCGTCGGGATTCGCCACGATGCCGTCGAGGCATGCCGCGAACGCGCGATGCAGCGCGGCGACGCGCGTTTCGTCGATGCGTGCGGCGTCGTAGCCGTAGTCGATCGTCATCGATGCGCCCGCTTCGATCACGAGTGTCACCGCGAAATCGGTTGCTTCGATGTTGCGCAGGTCGCGCATTTTCAACGCACGTTCGTCGCGGCCGGCCCATGCCTCGTCGACCGGATAGTTCTCGAAGACGACAAGCGTGTCGAACAGCGCGCCGCCGCCTTGCCGCGCCCAGCGCTGGATATCGGCAAGCGGCGTGTGCGCATGCTCGGCTGCGGCGGCGTTGTCGCTCTGCAACTCGCGCAGCCACGCCGATGCCGCGCGCTGCGCCAGCGGCGCCGTGATGACGGGAAGCGTATTGATGAAAAGACCGAGCACGGTATCGACGTCGGACAATGCGTCGGGGCGGCCCGCGACAGTCGCGCCGAATGCCACCGACAATTGATGCGTCGTGCGTTGCAGCGCCAGCGCCCATGCGCCTTGCACGAGCGTGTTGGTCGTGACGTGCAGACGCCGCGCCGTATCGATGACGCGCGCCATCGTCGCAGCGTCGAGCGTCGCGCGCAAGACGCGGTTCTTTGCTTGCGCGCTCGCATCGCGTTGCGCGACGAGCGTCGGTTCGTCGAGGCGCGCGAGGCGCTCTAGCCAGAACGTTTTTTCAGCGCCCGTATCGCGTGCGGCGAGCCACGCGATGAAGTCGCGATAACGCGCCTTCGCGGGCGCCGCGAACGGTTGCGGGCGCGGCGGTTCGATGTAGTCAGTGAGCACGTCCGCGAACAGGCGCGCGGTGCTCCATCCGTCGAGCAGCAAGTGATGGCGCGTCCAGACGAGCCGCCATTCGTCGTCGGTCAGGCGAATCAGCGCGACGCGCATCAAAGGCGGTGCGCTCAGATCGAAGCCGCGTGCTCGATCGGCGATGAGCCATGCTTCGAAGGCTTCGCGTTGATCGCGCCAGTCGAGGACATGGAACGGAATCTGCGCCTGACGATGCACGATCTGCATCGGCGCGGCTTCGTCGGGCGTGAAGCTCGTGCGCAACATGTCGTGGCGCGGCACGGCGGCGGCGAACGCGGCGCGCAAACGCTCGACGTCCGGCGACGCCAGCGTCGCGACCAGTTGATTCACATACGTTGCTTGTTCGGGTGCGAGAAGCGAGTGGAAAAGGATGCCCTGCTGCATCGGCGAGAGCGGATAGATGTCGTCGATAGTACGCAGATCATGCGGCAAGCGGTCGAGCGCGGCTTGCGTCAACCCCTTGCCTTGTGCGAGCAGATAGTCGGAAGGCGTCGCGCCGCTGCCGCGTTCGGCGCATGCTGCCGTCATCGCAGCAAGCGATGCTTCAAAGCGCGCGGCCAACTCTTCGATCGTCGCGCGGTCGAATTGCGTAGACCCGTAGACCCAGTGCAGCTTCAACGTGCGCGCGCCATCGTTCGCGTCGATCCATGCGTGAATCGCGAGCGCATTGCCGAGCGGACCCGCCGGATTGCGTTCGCAACCCACGCCGCCGACACGAGGCACCAGCGCGGCTTCGCGTGGGGCGTCGAACTGGCCGAGATAGTTGAACGTCACGCGCGGACGCGGCACGCCGGCCAGTGCGGCGCGCGTGGCGTCGTCGCCGTAGTGGCGCAACACGCCGAAGCCGAGACCTTTGTGTGGCACTGCGCGCAACGCGTCCTTCACGGCGGCCGGCGAGCCGTCTGCGGGTAGCGCCACGGGATAGTGGCTCGTCAGCCAGCCGAGCGTGCGGCTTGCGTCGATATCGTCGAAGAGGGCTTCGCGGCCGTGGCCTTCGAGTTCGAGACGGCATGACGGCTGATGCGTCTTCTCGCCGATCGCTTGCGCGAGCGCCGCGATCAGCAGGTCGATCGTCTGCGTGCGATAGGCGGCATTCGCGTCGGTGAGCGCGGCGCGCGTGAGATCGGCGCCGAGCGTTTGTTCGATGACGACGGCATCGGCGTTCGTCGCACTGGCTTGCGGGTGATCGAGCGCGATGTCGTCGTGCGGGGCGGCTAGCGCGGTCCAATGCGGTACTTCCTGTGCGAACGGCGAATCGGTCTCGCGAGCGGCGCGTGCGAGACGCGCTGCCCAGTCCTGTGCGCGAACGCCCACAGGCGCCAGGCGCACGTTACGACGTTCGCATGCGGCGCGGTAGGCGGTATCGAGATCGTCGAGCAGGAAGCGCCACGACACCCCATCGACGATCACGTGATGGATCGCGAGATACAGCTTCGTACGGCCGTCGGGCAAGGCCGCGGCTAGCGCGCAGACGAGCGGCCCGCGCGTCAGATCGAGCGTACTTTGCAGGGCGTCGAATTGAGCGAGGGCATCGGTTTCGTCTACTGCTGAAGTAGCCGCGAGCGGCAACGTGTCGAACGCTTTCGGCGCCTGGATGAGCGCCCACGTCCCCTGCTCGAAGCGCTGGCTGAATATCTCGTGATGCGTGAGCAGCGCATCGAAGGCGCGCGCAAAAGCATCAAGATCGAACGGCGCCTGCGCATCGAATTCAATCGACTGGTTCCAGTGGCCGCGCTGCGGAATATCGAGCGCGAAGAACCGATGCTGCGCGGGCGTGAGGGTGGCGTTTTGCGTCGCGGGCGCTACGGTGGCCGGCTTGACGGCATCGACCGGCTTGGCGACTTGCGCCAGTTGCGCGACGGTCGGGCCATCGAACAACTGCTTCGGCGTGAAGCGCAGGCCGCGCTTGCGCGTGCGCGCGATCACTTGCAGCACGAGGATCGAGTCCCCGCCGAGTTCGAAGAAATTGTCGTCACGGCCGACATGTTCCGCCTTCAACACTTCCCTCCAGACAGCGGCGAGCGATTCCTCGGCGCTTCCGCGCGGCGCATCGCCAGCGGATACGGCAGGCGCCGGCGCCGCAGCCAAAGCGCGCAACGCGGCGCGGTCGATCTTGCCGTTAACGGTTACCGGCAATGCATCGAGCACGATGAGGACGGCCGGCACCATGTAGTCCGGCAACGTTGCATCGAGCGCATCGCGCAACGCTGTTTCGGCGACGGAACGCACCGTCACGAACGACGCAAGTCGCATGCGCCCTTCATGTTCAACCGCCAACGTTTCGGCATGCGTCACGCCATCGATGGCACAGAGCGCGGCGCTCACTTCGCCCGGCTCGACGCGATAGCCGCGAATCTTCACCTGATCATCGAGACGCCCAAGAAAATCGATACGCCGATCGGCACGCAGCCGCACACGATCACCCGTTCGATACAAGCGCTCGCCGTGTGCAAACGGATGCGGTACGAAGCGTTCGGCAGTCGCCGCCGCGCGGCCCAGATAGCCCCGCGCAACACCCGGCCCGCCGAGACACAGTTCGCCGATGCCGCCAGCCGGCACGCACGCGCCGTGCGCATCGAGCACCAACGCGGACGCATTCGGAAGCGGCCGCCCGAGCGGAACGCCTTGCGTCGAGTGCTTGGAAAGCGTGGCCGTATCGCACGTCAGCGCGCCGACGGTCGCTTCGGTCGGACCATAGTGATTGATCACGCGGCAACCCGGTTTGAGCGATACGATCCGTTCGACCAGCGTCCACGGCAGCGCTTCGCCGCCCGTCACGAGCGCATGCAACGGCAGCACATCGGCCGGATGTTGCGCGTCGAGGAGCGCATGCAAATGGCTCGGCACGATCTTCAGCACGCCGACTTCGCGCGCGCGCATTTCCTGCGCGAAGCGGTCCGGATCGAACGCGCATTGCGCCGGCAGCAGATGCAGGGTGCGCCCCGAGCACAGCGCGCCGAAGAGCGTCGTGTGGCCGAGGTCGGCGGCCACGGTCGAGACCATTGCCATCGATGCGTCGGGCTCGAAGGCCAGTTCGTCGAGCATGCCTTGCACGTAGTCGGCGAGCGCGCGATGCGAGATCGTCACACCCTTCGGCGTGCCCGTCGAGCCAGAGGTGAAGATGAGGTAAGCGGCCTGCTCAGGCGCGGGCGGCAAGCGGCGCGCGGCTGCATTTGCGAGCGACGTGTCTTGAGAGAGCGTATCGATGTCGAGCACTGAAGCGCGGCCGAGCTTTTGCTGCGCGCCGAGCGCCCATTGCGCGCCGCATGCATCGGCGGCGGCGGCGAGGCGTTCCGCAGGCATCGCGGGATCGAGCGGCACCGCATACGCGCCGGACTTCAGCACGCCGACCAGCGCGACCACGAAGCGCACCGACCGCTCGATGCAAATGACAACCGCCTGCTCAGCCCGGGCGCCGCGCTGTTGCAACGCGAGCGCGACGCGGTTCGATGCATCGTCGAGTTCTTCGAACGTGAGTTGCGCGTGCGCGTCGGCGAGTGCGATGCGATGCGGCGTCGCGCTCGCGTGCTGTGCGAAGAGCGCGAGCACGTCAGTGGCGACGAGCGGTAGCGTGCGGCCCTGCTGCGCGTCGTGGAAGGCGGGCGCGTCGGCGCAATCGAGCAGCGTGAGCGGACGCTGCGGATCGCGCACGGCATCCGTAAGCAGCGTCGCGAAACTGGCGAGCCATGCTTCAGCTGTCGCGCTGTCGATGCAATCGAGCGCATGGGCCGCCGTCAGTTCGATGTTGTTTGCATCGTCGGTGAAATCAAGCGCGAAATCGAAGCGCGCGGCGAGATCGGGACCGGGAGTCGCCACCGCCGATGCGTTCGGCAATTGCGCATGCAGCTCGGCATCGAACTGCTGCGCGAACTTCACGCGCAACCATTCGTCGCCGCGACGCACAGGAGGCTTGACCGCATCGAGCACCTGATCGAAGGGCACGTCCTGATGCGCGAACGCAGCAAGCGACGCGGCCCGCACGGCATCGACAAGCGTCGCGAACGTTGCCAGCGGATCGATGCGCGCGCGCAACGCGAGCGTGTTGAGGAACAAGCCGACGAGCCGCGCAGTCTCCGGCCGCTGGCGATGCGCAACCGGCACCGCGACGACGATATCGTTCGCACCCGTCAGGCGATGGAGCCATGCGTCGAACGCGGCAAGCAGAACGGCGAACGGCGACGCATGCGCGCGCCGCGCGAGTTCGCGCACATCGGCCGATACGCTTTCGGACAGCCGCAGCGACACGCGCGCGCCGCGATGATCGCGCTCGGCGGGGCGGGCGCGCTCAAACGGAAGCGCGAGCGGTTCGGGCGCTGCCATCAATGCTTCGCGCCAATGCGCGAGTTGCCGCTTGCCCTCTTCGCCCGCTACGAGTTCGCGTTGCCACTCGGCGTAGTCGGCGTACTGGATCGGCAAGGCGGGCAGCGAAGGTTCGCGCTTTTCAACGAAAGCCGTGTATGCGGCCGCCAGTTCATCGAAGACGCAGCGCGAACTCCAGCCGTCCATTACCGCGTGGTGAGCCGCAAGCATCAGGCGATGCGAATCATCGGCGAAGGTGACGAGGGTTGCGCGCGGCAGCGGGCCTTTCGATAGATCGAACGGTTCGCTTGCGTGGCGTTGAGCGAGTTGGTTCGCTTCGACATCGCGCGGCTTGACGTGAACGATCCGCACCGGCAAAGCCGCATGAATGCGCTGCATGACGATGCCGTCTTCGCTTTCGACGAGCGTCGTGCGCCACGCCTCATGACGTTCAATCACGTGATCGAGCGCGCGTTGCAGCGCGTCAACATCAAGCGCGCCGCGAATGTCCCAATGTCCAGCGATGTGATACGCCGAACCTGCATCGCGCGTTCGCGCCAGCACCCAGAAGCGCTGCTGCGCGAACGATGCGGCGCGATCCGTGAATCGTGCGGCCGTGGCGTTCTTTCTAGCCGCAATTTCCAGCGGACCACTTTCGACGTCGCTTCGATCGATCAGCGTGGCAAGCTCCGCGAGCGAAGGATCGTCGAACAGCGTATCGAGCCGCAGATTAACGCGCCATTCGATACGGATCGCGGCTTGCAACTGCATCGCTGCAAGCGAATCGCCGCCGCGTTCGAAGAAGCGCTCATCGCGACCGATCGGCGTGCGTTCGTTCAATATGCGCTGCCACGTTTGCGCGAGCTTGTGTTCGGTATTGGTTTCGGGCGCTGCGTAGTCGGCTTTAAACGCATGCTCGTCCACCGCGCGCTTGAGCGCATCGCGATCGAGCTTGCCGTTCAGCGTGTACGGCAAACGCTCGAGTCGCACGTAACGATGCGGCTGCCATGCGGCAGGCAAACGCTCGCCGAGATGGCTTTTCAGCGCGACATCGTCGAGCGCTTCATCGTTTGCGACGATGCACGCGGTGAGTTGCGTGCGGCCGTCGGCGGTATCGGCGAGGACGGCGGCGTCTCGCACAGACGGATGCGCACGCAGGCACGCCGCGATCTCGCCCGGCTCCACTCGCACGCCGCGAATCTGCACTTGATCGTCGATACGGCCGAGGTAATCGTAGGCGCCGTCCGCGCGTTCGCGAGCGAGGTCGCCCGTGCGGTAGATGCGCGCGCCCGCGTCGCCCGACGCATCAGGCAGGAAGCGTTCGGCCGTCAGCGCGGCGCGGCCGTGATAGCCGCGCGCGAGACAAGCGCCACCCAAAAGAAGCTCGCCATCGTCGATACGTGCGACGCGCAGACCGATCGGCCGTCCGATGGGCAGCGACGCGTACGCATCGTCGCCTGCAAGTTCGGGCGTGGCGCCGGGTTCGACAGGCCACAGCATCGGCGAAATGACGGCTTCGGTCGGACCATAGCCGTTGATTAGACGCACCGCCGGAAACACGCGCCGCACATGTTCGAACGCCTGCTGCGAGAGCGCCTCGCCACCGAACGCCAGCACTTTCAGCGATGCAGGCACGCCTGCACGCTCGGCGACGCTTGCGAACTCACGCAGATATGCAGGCGGGAACGCCGCAACGCTCACCTTCTCGCGCACGATCAGCGCATGCGCCGCTTCGGGCGCAAAAGGCGGCGGATCGCTGATGACGATGCTCGCGCCCATCGCGAGCGGTGCGAGCCAGCACTCGTGTGCAGCATCGAAATTGACCGACGCGAAATGCAGCAGGCGATCGTCCGAAGCAATCGGCAGCGTGGCGGCGAGCGCATCGCAGTGCGCTGCAAGCGGACCATGCTCGACTACGACGGCCTTCGGCGTGCCCGTCGAGCCGGACGTATAGATCATGTACGCCGCCGCGCGCGGATGGACAACAGCGTCTTCAAACGTGCTCTCTTCACGCGATACTTCGAAGCATTGCGTGAAACGGGCACGCATCGCATCGTCCGCCGATGGATCGACGATGCCGTGCGCAAGACCCGCATCCTTCGCGATCCAGTCGAGGCGCGCGGCCGGATGACGCGGATCGAGCGGCACGAACACGCCGCCCGCCTTCAACACCGCGAGCAGCGCGACGAAGAGTTCGCACGAGCGCTCGATACAGACGCCGACCCGCACCTCCGTCGATACCCCCGCCGCGCGCAGCTGCTTCGCCAGATGCGACGCTCGAGCATCGAGCTCGCCGCGCGAGAGCCTGCTTTCTCCCCGCGTGAATGAAGCAAGCGCAGGCGCTTCTGGATTGAGACGCGCAAGCGCGCGGAGTCGGAGATGCAACGCAGTCGGGAAACTCGTCATGAGCATGAAATCCTTCGGGGCTGGCCGCTTCGGCCAATCGCGGGGCCGCAGGAATTGCGGCTTCATTGGGATGACGAACCGCGCTAAAAAATTTTTACCGCCTTTGGTGCATTTCTCTTAGACGTGGCACGCTCACAGGGCCTAGCCGCCCGCCTCCGGTGCAAGATGCTAAATATTTCGCGTGCCCATCCGTCTAAAGATCAGGAGGCGCATCCCGCGCCCGAGTCTTATCTTTCTGTGACCCATTGCCGATGACCGTTGCCAACGAGCGTTACGACGCCCCGTCCTCACCCGACACCGCCGCACAGCAGTTGCCTGCCGCGCGCCTCATCCTCGCCTTGCTCAAGCGTTCTCGCGGCGCGTTCGCGCTTGCGCTCGTCGCGTGCGTGCTGAACGGCATCGCAAGCGTGATGCTGGTCGCGACGCTGAACCGCGCGCTCTCGCAGCCATCGCTCGCCGATACGTCGCTTGCGTGGCGCTTCGGTCTTTGCGCGGTCGTCGCGCTCGCGACGCGCGTGCTCTCCGGCGTGCTCTTCGCGCGCCTCTCGCAGGACACGATGGCGCAGTTGCGCGAGCACGTCGCGCGACGCGTGGCGGCGGCGGAATTGCGCGATGTCGAGCGCATTGGCGCCGCGCCCGTGCAGTCCGTGCTGACCGACGATGCCACCAACGTCTCGATGCTGTTCTTCGCGCTGCCCAACATCGTGATGCACGGCTCGATCGTGTTTGGTTGCCTCGCCTATCTGGCGTGGCTGTCGTGGCCGGTGTGCGTGCTCGCGCTCGCCGCGATCGTGACCGGCTCGCTCGGCTATCACACCGGCGACAAGCGCGCGATCGCCGCGCTCGAAGCCGCGGGGAAGTCGCAGGACAAGCTCTTCGGCTATCTCGGCGCGCTCTTCGCGGGCGCGAAGGAACTGAAGCTGCATCAGGCGCGCGCGCGGCAATTCGTCGACGGACAGCTCGGCACCGCGATCGGTGAGGTGCGCGATCATCGGCGGCGCGCGTTCAGCGCTTATGCGGTCGGGGTCGGCTGGATCATCTTCCTGTTCTATATGTTCCTCGGCGCGGCGGCGTTCTGGCCGACGCTCGGCGTGCGCGCCGATGCCTCCGCCGCGGCAGGATACGTGGTCGTGTTCCTGTTCATGCTCGTGCCGCTCGACGGCCTCCTGAACAACCTGCCGACCATCAATGCGGCGCGGGTCTCGCTCGACCGCATCGAGAAGGTCATGGCCGAGTTCGGCGGCTCGCCGAGCACGCCGCCGATGGCCGAGAATGCTTCGCACACGCCGTTTTCGACGCTTGCGCTGCGCGGCGTCACGCACTCGTATTTCCATGAGCGCGACGAGCGCATGTTCCGCATCGGACCTGTCGATCTGACATTCAGGCCCGGTGAGCTGGTGTTCATCGTCGGCGGGAACGGCAGCGGCAAGACGACGCTGGCGAAAGTGCTGACGGGGCTTTACGAGCCGGAAGGCGGCGTGATCGAGGTCGATGGGCGGCCAGTCGGCGCGGATGGACGGGCGGCGTACCGGCAGTGTTTCACGGCGGTCTTCAACGACTTCCATCTGTTCGATGCGCTGCTCGGAATCGTCGATCCGAACGATCCTTCGCGAGCCCAGGCCGATGCGCGCGCGAATGCGCTCGTGGCCAAACTCGCGCTCGATCACAAGGTGCAGGTGGTGGACGGCGCGTTCTCGACGCGCGCTTTATCGACGGGGCAAAGGAAGCGGCTTGCACTCGTGATCGCGTATCTGGAGGACCGGCCGTTTTATCTCTTCGATGAGTGGGCGGCAGATCAGGACCCGGCGTTCAAGGCGGTGTTTTACGAGCAGTTGCTGCCGGAGCTGCGTGGGCGCGGCAAGACCGTGGTCGTGATTACGCACGATGATAGGTACTTTCCGCTGGCCGACCGGGTGCTCAAGCTGGAGAACGGAAGTATCGTCAGCGAGCCGCAGGGGGCAAGGGCTGCGCTCAAGATTGCTGAGCCTGCGGGGAATGGGACCGTAGGGTGATGGAAGGCCGGCCGCTTCGAAGAGCGGCCGTTTTTCCTATAAGGGCTGCGCCTGCGCTAGGACCTCTGCGCGAATCTTGAGCGGCAAATCGCCGGGCGTCATCAGATCGACGCGAACGCCAGGAACAGACTCAAGCTCCTCTTGCAAGCCGCCAAGATCAAATAGAGTTGCGCCGGGAAGTGCGTCGACCAGCAAGTCGAGGTCGCTTTCGTCGAACCGAACTCGCGCGGATTCGCTGTCGGAATCCAGCTGACGGCTTCACGGATGGCACTGCGTTTCAGTTCGAGCACAACGGAGGGACGCATGGTGGCTTTCCTTATCGACGATTGCGCGAGATATTGAGCGCTACGGCTTCGGCAGCGCCAACAGCTTCTCAGTAATCATATCCCCCAGCCGCAACGCCGACATCGGCCCGCCGAAACCCCAGATATTCGGCTCGATCAGCGACACGCGCCCTTCCCGCTTCGCCGGCACGAAACGCCACACCGGCGAATTTAGCTTCGTATCGATCGGGACGTTCGCGCCCGTCGCGGTCACGAATAGCACTGACACCTCCGGCTTCTTCAGAAAATCCGCCGACGTCAGATAGATCGTGCCTTCGCGCGTCGGCTTCGACGGCCACAGCTCGACGCCCAGCGCCCGCGCCACGCCCGCCGCCGAGCTGTTGCCCGTGTAGGCCCAGTAACGGTCCGGCAACCCCAGTTCCTGCAGCAACGCGAACTGCGTGCCGCTTCGGCCAGCCGCTGCGAGTCGCGCGGCATCGCGTGCGAGACCCGCATCGAGTTTCGCTTCGACCGCCTGCGTCGCGTCCTCGCGACCCGTAAGACAGCCGATCGTGCGAAAGATCGTGCGCGTCCAGTCGAGCTGCGTCTCTTCGACGCCGCCCTTTTCCACGTCCGGGCTGAACTGGAACAGCACGGTCGGCGCGATGCGGTCGAGCGCGTCGAAGATCGGCGCATGGCGATAACCGACGCCGACGATCAAATCCGGCCGCGTCGACGCAATGGCTTCGAGACTCGGCTCCTGGCGCGTACCGACCTCGGGGACGCCCGCGAAGCGCGCGCTGTCGTAGCCGATCCAGCCCGCGTAATACTCGGGATCGACGAGGCCGACCGGCGTCATGTCGAGCGCGGCGAGATCCTCGGCGAACATGAATTCGAGCACGACGACGCGCTTCGGCTTAACCGTCATCTTGCGGCTGAACTGGGAAACCGTCGGGTTGGTGGCGAGCGGGCCGCACATCGGTTGAGCCGCATCGACCGCGCCGCTCGCGAACGTCATCCACGCGAGTACGGCTACGCTCGTCGCCTTCAGCGTGTGACGCAAACGCGCACCGCTCATCGGTGGATTGCGTCCTGAAGCGCGAGGTCGTCGTCGCTCATCGTCAGTAGTAAGGGGCAGCTTGCGCACAGTTGCGTCTCTCCTGGAATTTCATAGCGCACGCAGCACACGCGGCGCGCGCGAAACGGGCTCGGCAGCAGAACCGATCGCGGCTTCATGTCGCGCAACGGCATGCGCAGCGGATTAGGCTCGCCATCGGGGCCGATCGGGGCGAAGAGCCAGGCGGCGTCATCGTCGGGCGGCTTGGTTGTGGTTTGCTCGAGCACGTAGTCGAGCAGATTGCCCGCGTTGCTCCACAGCACGCGCGGCGCGATGCGCGCCATGCTTGCGAGCATATCGATCACGGCGTGCAGGTGATCGAGGAGTCCGGCGTAGCGGAGCGCGGGATCGCCGGCGGGGGGATGCAGCGCGTTTTCTGCGAAGTAGAGTGCAGCGGGCATGCCTGCGCGCAGCACGAGTTGTGTGCGCGCGGGAGACATGTCGAGGTTGCGTCGTAACAGCCGGGCCGCGACGACACCTGCCGGGGCGGCAAGGCCGAAGTAGTACTTGCTCCATTGCGATAACAGCGCGCGCGCATGCAGATCGGGGTCGCCGCCGTAGAGTTCGGTCATTGCGTCGAGTAATGCGGCGCGATGATCGACCAAGGAGGATAGGGGAATGCGGATGGTTTCGCCGGCAAGGGCAGCGCTGTCGTCATCGGGGATGCCTAGCCAAACGTTTTCTAAATATGGCTTTAGCGCATCAGGGGCGAATAAGGCAAGGCATTGGGAGGTGCTGGGTTGCGTGCATAAGATGCTAACGGCATGCGTTGCGTTAGCGGCTTGCGTTGCTTTAGCGGCTTGCGTTGCGTCAGCGCCTTGAGTTGCGTCAGCGCCTTGAGTTGCGTCAGCGGCCGCTGTAGCAACACGCGTCGCGTCACAGCCATCCACTGCGCCGACAGCCTCCCCGCTCCTCCCGATCACCGTCCGCCCCGCTTCTCACGCCGCGTCTGCACGATCAAAAGCACCAGCAAATACGGCGCTCCGATCAGCGCGGTCAGCACCCCCGCCGGGATTTCCCTCGGCGCGAGCAGCGTGCGCGCCGCGACATCCGCCGCCGCCAGGACGATCGCGCCAAGCGCCGCAGCAAGCCACAGCCGCGTGCCATGCGTGCGCGCCCCGAGCATAGTCGCGAGATGCGGCGCCATCAGCCCGATAAAGCCCACCGGCCCCACCGCCGCCACTGCCGCGCACGCGGCAAGCGTCGCGATCGTCAGCACCAGCGGCCGCAACACGCCGATCGGCAAGCCGAGCGCGACGGCCTGATCGTCGCCGAGCGCGAGCAGATCCAAAGGACGCGCGAGCAGCGCAAAAACCGGCAACGCCAGCGCGCACCACGGCAAAATCATCGCGACCTCGCCCCAACTGCGTCCATACGTGCCGCCGATCAGCCACACGACGAACCGCGCTGGCTGCACGCTCTGCTGCGTGATGAGCCATTGCGCGAGTGTCGTCCACAGCGTCCCGATCACGATGCCCGTCAACGCCACCGCGAGCGGCGCATATTGATGCCTCCGGTTCAAAAGCAGCGTGAGCACGAGCGTCGCGCCACCACCCGCGAGTGCGGCGGCGCCGAGAATCGAATGACCGACGAGCGGCCAGATCATCAGCACGGCGAGCGTCGCGAGTCCGGCGCCCTGCGTCACGCCCAGCACTTCGGGCCCGGCAAGCGGATTGCGCACGATGCTCTGCATCAGCACGCCGCTCGCCGCGAGCAGCGCGCCCGCAAGCAGCGCGCAGAGCAATCGCGGCACGCGCAGATCGAGCAGCATCCGGCCGATGTCGTCGCGATGATGCAGCACGGCGAGCCAGCGCTCAGGACCGAGCCACGTCGGGCCGAACGACGCACCCAAAACCAGCACCGCAGCGCCCGCCGCGAGCAGGATCATCGCGATGACCGGCCACGGCAACGCCGCGATCGCGCGCACGAAGCGCGTGCCGCCGCCCGCCGCTGATCGCTCCGGCCCCGCGTGCAGCACGCCCGACCACGCGGCGCCGCTGCGGATCAATGCGAGCATCAGCGGTGTGCCGAGAAAAGCGATCGCGACGCCGGTCGAGAGCGTCGAGTCGAGGTCGAGGGCGAGCACGGCGCTGTCGGTTACCAGCACGAGCGCGCCGCCCGCCAGCGCCGCCAACGGCACGAGCGCGCCGAGCTTCGACGCCTTCGCGCCGCGCATCTGGCGCAGCAAGTTCGGCGCGATCAGCCCGACATACGACAGCGGCCCCGCGATGCTCACCGCGACGCTCGCAAAGCCGACGGCGACGGTCATCGCAGCGAGCCGCGTCGCGTCGACGCGCACGCCGGCAGCGGCGGCGGCATCGTCGCCGAGGGCGAGCGGATCGAGCGGACGGATCACGAAAGGCAACGCGACGAGCGGCGCCGCGAGCCAGCCGAGCGCGGTCAAGAGCCCTGCCGCGCCCGGCTGGTACAGGCTGCCGCTCGCCCACAGCGAGGCACCGACCACCGTCTGCTCGAAGAAGGCAAGCAAGAGCGTCGTGATCGCGGAGAAGAGCAGCATCGAGACGCTGCCGGCGAGCACGAGCCGCAGCGGCGTCGCGCGCCAGCCGCCGGCGGCCGCCGCGACACACGCCGCCGCCGCGAGCCCGCATGCGAAAAGGAGCGGCACCGACGCCGCGCCCACGAGCGACGGCACGATCATCGCGGCGACGAGGCCCAGTTGCGCGCCGCCCGTGATGCCGAGCAGATCGGGCGACGCGAGCGGATTGCGCGTGAGCGCCTGAAAGAGCGTCCCCGCGACCGCGAGGCAGCCGCCTGCGACGAGCGCCGCCACGACGCGCGGCGCATCGAGATCGAAGAGAAAGATGCCGGCGAGTTGCGCGGCATCGGTGCCGGACGGCGCGGCGAGCCACGCTCGCAATTCCGGCGCGAGGCGCATCGCGGCGACCGCCACGATCAACGCGACGAGCGCCGCGCCGATCACGCCGACGCGATCCTGCGCGGCCCCGCCTACGGCCGACGATGCACGACGCATGCGCTTGCGGGCTGCGAGCGTCGTCATGCGGCAATGTCCTTCTTCGAGCGCACGGGGTGCACGGGGTCATAGGCCGGGACACACATCGGTGCGCCCGTCTGCGGATGCGCGATCTTGAGCATCGGCACGCCGAAGGTCTCGAACAGATGCGGCGGATCGAGCATCGCATCGGGCACGCCGTGCGCGATCACGCGTCCCGCGCGCATCAGCACGATTTCGTCGCTGTAGGCGGCGGCCTGATTCAGGTCGTGCAGCACCCAGACGATCGTCAGCCCGCGCTCGCGATTCAGACGCCGCAACTCGCGCAGGATGTCGAGCTGATGATGGATGTCGAGATAGGTCGTCGGCTCGTCGAGCAGGACGATCGGCGCCTGCTGTGCGAGCGCCATCGCGATCCACGCGCGCTGCCGCTCGCCGCCGGAGAGCGCGGCGACGTCGCGCGTGGCGTCGTCGGAGAGGCCGCTCGTTTCCAGCGCCTCGTCGATCGCTTCGTGGTCAGCGTGCGTCAAGCCGCGCAGCCAGCCGCCATGCGCGTAGCGCCCGTATGCCACGAGCTCACGCACGGTCAGGCCTGCCGGAATCTGGTTGAACTGCGCGAGCATCGTGAGCGTGCGCGCGAGCGCGCGCCGCCGGAACGTGGCGATCGGCGCGCCGTTCACTTCGATTTCCCCCGAGCGTGCAGGCTGCAGTCCCGCGAGCGTGCGCAACAGCGTGCTCTTGCCGCAGCCGTTCGGTCCGCACAGCGCGGTGATGCGTCCCGCGCCGATCTGCAAGTCGAGGCCGTCGAGCACGACGTTGTCGCGGTAGCCGACCGTCAGCGAGCGCGCCGTCAGCGCCGCTCCAACCGTCTTCGTCATCGTTGCGCCGTCCGCTCGCTGTAGCTTTGCGCCATCGCGACGACGACCTTGCGCGGCCCTTCGAACGGATCGCGCGCATGGGCGGTCAGCATGTTGTCGAGCATCAGCACGTCGCCCGTCAGCCATGGAAATACGATGCGCTGCTGTTCCAGCACACCGCGAATCTCGGCGAGCGCATCGGCTTCGATCGGCTCACCGTCGCCGTAGTAGACGTTGCGCGGCACGTTCTCCAGACCGACCGCATCGACGAGCGCTTCCTGCATGTCCTCGTCGAGCGCCGACAGGTGAAAGAGGTTCGCCTGGTTAAACCACACCATGTCGCCCGTCTTGGGATGGCGCGTGACCGCCTGACACCGCTCCTGCGTGCGGAGCAAAAGCTCGCCGTCGTCGCTGTCGCGCCATTCGCAATCGATACCGCGCGCCACGCAGATGCGCTCGACCTCGCGCGGATCGTCCGAGCCGAACGCCTGCTGCCACGGCAAATCGAGCCCTTGCCCGAAGTTGCGTATGTAGAGCAGCTCGCGCTTCGCGAAGCGTGCGACGAGCGCCGGATCGAGCGCGCGGTAGATCGCGCGGCTGTCGGCGATCGGCGTCGCGCCGCCCGAGCGCGCGGCGAGCGCGCAGTGGAACCAGATGCGCAACGGCCACTCGCGCGTGTACGACTGCTCGTTGTGCAGCGGGATCGAGCGATGCGGCGGATATTCCGTCGACGTATAGACGGCGCCCTCGACCTGGCTGCGCGGCGTCGACGCGAATTCGTAGCCGATCAGCGGATGCCCGAACGAGCCGGCGAACTGCTGGAACGCATCGATCGATTCGACGCGAAAGCCTGTGAACAGCACGCCGCCCGCGCGTTCAAGCGTGTCGCTGACGATCGCGCGCAAGAGCGGCGCCGCTTCATCGAGCGAGAGATCGGCACCCGCGACCGGCGAGACGACGGTCGGCAAGCCGGGCTCGATGCGCAGGTCGGCGAGCGTCAGGCGCGGCAGGGAAAGTTGAGTCATGCAGGATTCTCCGGCGCTTACGACGCGACGCCGTCCATGTGGCGGCGCAGGCTCGCGGGACGCATGTCGGTCCACACGGTCTCGATGTAGGCGAGGCAGTCGGCCTTCGCGCCGCTCTTGCCCGCTTCGCGCCAGCCGGCCGGCACGGCGCGGTACGCCGGCCAGATCGAGTACTGCTCTTCGTCGTTGATGACGACCGTGTAGACGACGTCGTCCGCCGGGGTGGTCGAAATGTTTTGAGCTTGAGTCATGTCGGTGGCTTGGTCGGTTGGATTCAGGATCGGCGGCAATTCTGGAAAACGCCGGCTTCATCGAATAGACGTTTGGCGCGCGCGGATTTTTACCGGCGCGCGGGTGCGTGGCTTATGAGCGGTTCGCCGCGGCGTCTTGCCGGCGGCGCGCCCGGCCGCCCAAAAACGCCGGACACGCGACGTTGCGGTCGCCGGCGTCCAGGCAGTCGGCGCAATGCTTCTCGGCATCGCGGACCATGAAGTGCACGAGCGTCTGCGACACGTTCAGCGCGCGCGCCGTGCTCTGCAGCGTTTCGTCGGAGAGACGCACCATCTCGAACGCCGTCCGGCTGCGCGCCGGCAGTTGCGCGAGCGCATCGAAGACGCGGCGCAGCGTGTCGCGCGCCTGCACCTTCGCTTCGGGCGTGAGTTCGTGCGAGGGGACGTCGAGGCCGTCGTCCTCGTCGGCGTGATAGGTGTTTTCGAGGCTCTGGCGGCGGCACGCATCGATCGACGCATTGCGCACCATGCGCGTCACGTAGCAGATCGGGCGGCGCACGGCGTCCTGGTCCGGCAAATCCATGAGCTGGATAAAGACGTCGTGGACCACGTCCTCCGCCCGGCTCGCACAGCCGACGAAACCGCGCGCGAAATTCACGAGCATCGGCCGGTTCGCGATGGCGACATCGAGCAACGTCTCTCGCGCGCGCACGGCGTCGTCGCCATGAGGCACGGCACGCCGGCGCGCGTGTTGAGAGACGAACATCGACGATAGCGCCGTCGATGGCCTGGACGAGTCGAGCACTCCTGCCATTGGTCACTCCGCATATTGAGACAACCCGCAACATACTCTAAACGCGAATCATTCTCAACTTTAACGTTTGCGACGGCAGGGCTTTCGGGTTGATGCGCATGCGCCGGTTTCGTCAACCAGGCGCACACATGCCTATGCGCTCAACCGTGCGCGTGCGCCGGATTGCGGCACGTCGCGGCGTCGTGGTTCGTGTCGTTCCAGGCCGAACCCAGGATGATGCTGCAGAAGTTAAGCCGCTTGTAGCTCGGGTCTTTCAGCGCGAGGACATCGGCCTTGACGTTACCGAACGTGCTCTCGGGCTTCTTGATCGTGCCCAGCGCGAACGCATCGATGATGCCTTCCTTGAAGCGGTCCCCGCGCGGATGCGCGGCCACGACGAGGCGGCGCTGGTCGTCCGTGAATTCGTCGTAGGCGAGACCGAGCACGTCCATCTCGACGCCCGCCGTCACGAGCGCGACCACCGGCTTCTTGTATTGCGGAATGCCCGGCGTCGTGTGCAGCGCGATCGCGTCCCACACCTGCTCGATCTCGCTCTCGCCGATGCCGTAGCGCACGAGGAAATCACGCGCGGCGTTCGCGCCGTCGACTTCGAAGCGATCTTGCGGGCTGCTGTATGCGTCCATCAGGCCCATGTCGTGGAACATTGCGCCGATGTACAGCAGTTCCGCGTCGTATTTCAACTGCTTGCGTTCGCCGGCCAGCGCGCCGAACAGAAACACGCGGCGCGAGTGGTGATACAGCAGATCGGTTTCGGTATCGCGCACGAGCTGGGTCGCGTCGCGCGCCATCGTGCTGTCGGGAATTCGGATGCCTGCGATGATTTCGCTCATTTGGTGTCGCTCCTGATGGCTGGGAAAGAGAGGTCGGCCGATGAATTCAGTGTGAAGGCGCGCGCTTCAAGCGACAATCGCAGCCATGCGTCGATCCCTGCCAAGCGCACGGCGTCTTCTGCCAGCCTTGAAGCGGGCCCCTCCAACCTTCCCTTTCCCGCCGATGCGAACCGTCGCCATTGCGATTTTTCCGGGAGTGCAGGCGCTCGACGTCGCCGGCCCCGTCGATGTCTTTGCGGAGGCCAACGGCTTCATCCCCGGGCACGATGCCTATTCGATCACCCTCGTCGCGTCTGACGCGGGCGCCGTGCGCACCTCGAATGGCACGCGCCTCTTCGCCGACCAGAGTTTCGCCGACGCGCGCGAGCGCTACGACACCGCGCTCGTCGCCGGTGGCCCGGGCCTGCCGGTCGATGCGCCCGAGCCGCGCCTGACGCACTGGCTCGCCGATGTCGCCGCTAGCTGTGAGCGTTACGGCTCGATCTGCACCGGCGCGTTCGCGCTCGGCCACGCGGGGTTGATCGACGGACGGCACGTCACGACGCACTGGCAGAACGCGCCGCAGCTCGCGCAGCAGTTCCCGCGCGCGCGGGTCGAACTCGACCGTATCCATCTGCGCGACGGACCGCTCGTGACGTCGGCGGGCGTGACGGCCGGGATCGACGTGGCGCTCGCGCTCGTCGCGGAGGATCACGGTGCGCAGGTGTCGCTCGCGGTGGCAAAGCGGCTAGTCGTCTTCGCGCAGCGGCGCGGCGGACAGTCGCAATTCAGCCCCTACCTCAGCGCGCCCGCCGACGAAACTTCGCCCGTCGCGAAGGTGCAGGCGCACGTGATGGAGCACATCGGCGAGCCGCTAACGGTGGAGCGGCTCGCGCAGGTCGCCGGCATGAGCGCGCGCAGCTTCGCGCGCGCCTTCGTGCAGCTCGCGGGACTGACGCCGCACGAATTTGTCGAGCGCGCGCGTGTCGACGCGGCGCGCAATGCGCTCGAAAGCAGCGACGCGCCGCTGAAGACCGTCGCGTGGGAGTGCGGGTTCGGCACGGCTGATCGCATGCGGATCGTTTTCGTGCGGCGCCTCGGCGTCAGCCCGAACGATTACCGCACGAGTTTTCGAAAACGCTGACGACACGCCGCATGCTGCACAGCACCAAGGACAAGAGGCCCGCCGCGCGCGATCCTTGACTACACTGGCAATGGCGGCCGGGCACGCACGATGCGAGCCGCACGCCACGACCACGACACCGGGAAAACGATCATGCGCCGAACCATTGCCACCGTGTCGCTCAGCGGGACGCTGCCCGAGAAGCTGGAGGCCATCGCGGCCGCGCGTTTCGACGGCATCGAGCTCTTCGAAAACGACTTCGTCAACTACAAGGGATCGGCCGCCGAAGTGCGGTCGATGGTCGCCGATCTCGGCCTCACGATTGATCTCTACCAACCGTTTCGCGACTTCGAAGGCATGCCCGAGGCGCAGTACCAGCGCAGCCTGGAACGCGCCGAGCGCAAGTTCGACCTGATGCAGGAGCTGGATGTATCGATGGTGCTGTGCTGTTCGAACACGTCGCCGCTAACCATCGACGACCCCGAGCTCGCGGCCGCGCAACTGCATGATCTGGCGACACGCGCGGCGGCGCGCAATCTGCGCGTCGGCTTCGAGGCGCTCGCGTGGGGCCGCAAGACGAATCTGTACGGTCAGGCGTGGGAGATAGTGCGGCGCGCCGATCATCCGCACCTCGGGTTGATCCTCGACAGCTTTCATACGCTTTCCCTGAAGGACGATCCGGCGGGCATCGCCGACATTCCCGGCCACAAGATCTTTTTCCTGCAAATGGCCGACGCGCCGCTCCTCTCGATGGACGTGCTGCAATGGGCGCGCCACTACCGCTCGTTTCCGGGACAGGGCCAGTTCGACATGGCGACCTTCCTCGAGCAGGTGCTGCTCGCGGGGTACACGGGGCCGCTGTCGCTGGAAATCTTCAACGACGTCTTTCGCGAGACGCCGAACCGCCGCATCGCCGTCGATGCCATGCGCTCGCTGCTCTATCTCGAAAGCCAGGTGCGGCAAAGTCTGGAGAACCCCGCGTCACGCGACGACACGCGCGAAAATCAGCGTCAGCGCGTGCTGCAGCGAATCGAGTTGTACAGCCCGCCGGCTTTGCCCGATATCGCGGGGCTGTCGTACATCGAATTCGCCGCCGATGAAGCGTCGGGGGAAGCGTTCGGCAAGCTCCTGCTGCAACTCGGCTTCCGGCGCGCGGGCAAGCACCGGTCGAAGGCGGTCGTGCTGTATCGGCAGGGGGACGTCAACCTGATCGTCAATGCGCAGCCGAATTCTTTCGCGCGCCGGCGCTTCGACACTCACGGCCTTTCCGTCTGCGCGATCGCCGTGCGCACAACCGATCCCGAGCGCGCCGTCGGACGCGCGACCGCGATGCAGTCGAAGCGCTACGACGGTCCCGTCGGTACGTCCGAGCAGCAGGTTCCGGCGGTCGTTTCTCCGGGCGGGAGTCTGGTCAGTTTCGTGTCGTCGGCGCTCGGGCCGAACGGTCTGTACGAAGCCGATTTCATCCTCGACGAGGAAGAAGACGGCGCGCCCGACGCGGGTCTCGAACACATCGATCACGTCGCGCTCGGGCTTGCGGTCGATCAACTCGACACGTGGATCCTGTTCTCGCGCGCGGTGCTCGGCCTGGAGCCGGGCGAGAGCCTGGAACTCGCCGATCCGTTCGGTCTCGTGCAGAGCCGCGGCGTCGCGAACGCGGACCGCAGCATGCGGCTCGTGCTCAACGTGTCGCCAGGGCAGCGCACGCGCACCGCGCGCACGGTCGCGGCGGGCGGCGGCGTGACCGTGCATCACATCGCGCTGAGTTCGCACGACATCTTCGACAGCGTCGCGCGCTTGCGGGCGAGCGGTACGCGCTTCGTCCCGATCTCCCCGAACTACTACGACGACTTGCTCACGCGCGTCGATATCGATCCGGGCCTGCTCGCGAAGATGCGCAGCGCGGGCGTGCTGTTCGACCGGTCGCCGGCGGGCGACTACTTGCACGTTTACACCGAGAGCATCAATGACGGGCTGTTCTTCGAAATCGTCCAGCGCGTGAACGCATACGACGGATACGGGGCCACCAACGCGCCGGCGCGGATGGCGGCTCAGGCGCAGAAGCAGACGCAGGAAGAGGGGAACGCATAAGGGCTTGGGCTGCGCGTTGGGCTTGGGCTGCGGGTTGGGCTTGGGCTGCGGGTTGGGCTTGGGCTGCGGGTTGGGATTGGGCCGCGCGTTGGGCTTGGGCTGCGCGTCGGGCTCGGGCCGGAAATTTTCAAGCTAGATGTCGCCTCAACGATTGGATTTCAGGCGGCTTTTTGCTCTTGCGTTTGAGGGTGTCGA
>NZ_FCOL02000010.1 GCF_001544515.1 Caballeronia terrestris | reverse complement strand
AACTGGGAGTTTCGCAACTGCTTATCTGCACCTATCCGCACGCTGCGCTTGGCTTCGCGCGATTCTGCAAGACCGACTATTGAGCGATCGAGCGGCTGCTGAAATGCGAAAGGCCCCGCAGAACGTTGCCGGGCCTTTCGCTTTGTGTCAACGCCGTGGGACTTCGCGGCCTACGGCTTGTACGCCCAGCCGGATTTCATAGAGCGCCGCGAGCATCGATACGTAGGCGCGCTCCACCGCCGCCTCCTCCACCGACATACCCTTGCACGTCTCCCCGCCCATGATGATCCCAAGGCTGAGCGCGTAACTGGCGGCGAACGCCGCCGGCGACGGCTCCTGAAACTTCATGCGCTCGTAGGCGCTATTGAGGGCGTAGCGGAGATCGGTATGCATCGATGTGGGCTCAAGAGTGGTGATGGTGCTGACGCCGAACGGCTGACGTTCGAGCGCGGCCTGCATCCTATCGGCGGCGCCGCAACGGCTCTATCGGCACCGCCTTAAAATCTCCCAACCTTCATTCAGCAATTACGATACCTAATTCTTCAGACCTATCTTCGGCGCGCTCACTCGCAGATGCGCAGCCGCGCGACAAACCGCGTGCCCTTCTCCGCCGACGACGTGACGTCCAGCACGCCGCCATGCGCCTCGACAATCTGCGAGCAGATGTAGAGGCCGATGCCGAGCCCGCCGCCCGGCTTGCTGGTCGCGGGACGCCAGTAAGGTTCGAACACCTTCAGCAGGTCTTTCCCGTCGATCGGCTGGCCGCCGTTCGTCACAGAAATCACAACACAGCCGCCTTCTATTGATGCGTCCACCTTCACCGGCTCGTCGCGCGCGCCGTATGCAAGCGCATTGCCGAGAAGGTTCGACAGAAGCTGCTGCAAACGTCCGCGATCGCACACGACGCGCTGCCCGATCTCGATGCTGTCCAGCACCGTGCGGTCCGGATTCGCATCGCGCAATTCGGCGACGACGTCGCACAGCGCGGTACGCAGGTCGTCTTCGGGCGCGAGCGTCACGTAGAGGCCCGAACCCATCCTGCTGCGCGCGAAATCCATCACGTCGTCGATCAGGCGCGCCATGCGGCGCGTCGTCACCTGGAGACGGCGGCCGATCGAAATCGTCTCCGGTTCCTTGCTGCGCCGCTGGAGCACTTCCGCGCTCGCGCTCACCGCGGCGAGCGGATTGCGCAGGTCGTGGCCGAGCACCGCGATGAATTGCTCGCGCAGTTCCGCCGTCGCGCGCTCGTTCAGCAGCGCCGATTCGGTCGCGTGCTGACGCCCTTCGCTGTCGAGCTGCAGCGCGATCAGTTCGGCGAAGAGGTTGAACATCGTCACCGTGCGCGGATCTGACACGACGCGCGGACGCGGATCGATCGCGCACAGGTTGCCGAAGTACTCGCCGTTGGGCAGCACGATCGGCACCGAGATATAGCTCTCGATGTTGTAGAGGCGCGGCGTGTGATGGTCGCGATAGACGGGGTCGAGGCTCGCGTGATCGATCACGACGGGCCTGCGCGCCGCGCGGGCTTCGATGCAGAGCGTCGTGTTGACGTCGAGCCGGCCGCCGGCTTTCAGGCCGAACTGGATGTCGTCCTGCACCGCGCAGGCCGTCCAGTTGCCTTCGGTCACGCGGGCGACCGCAGCGAACCCCAATCCCGTGTTCTTGCAGATGACGCGCAGCATCGACGGGACCGCGCTGATGCGGCTGATTGCCTCGACGTCGCGCGCGATGGCTTCTTCGCTATCGTTGTTGGGCAAGGGCGGTTCCGAATAGTAGTCCGGTCATGCTACCTCAGCTTCCCGCATTGTCTAAGTGTTTCCATGCCGCTGCTATCTCGCAGCGTACATCTGCGTACGTTCGCGCACATCCGTGCCGGTGGACAAAAAAAGAACGCGCGAAAGGCGACCGACTTTCGCGCGTTTTTCAGTCGACCGAGGCTGTTTTTTACGACTGGATGTAGTCGATCCGCTCGACGCCCGTGTCCGTACCGAGCAGGCACAGATTCGCCCCGCGCGCGGCAAACAGACCGACCGTCACGACGCCCGGCCACGCGTTGATTTGCGCTTCGAACGCGCGCGGATCGGTGATCTGGAGCCCCTTCACGTCGATGATCTCGTTGCCGTTGTCGGTGATGAACGGCGAGCCGTCCTTCTGCACGCGCACGATCGGCACGCCGCCGAGTGCCGTCACGCGCCGTCCGATTGCGGTACGCGCCATCGGCACGACTTCGATCGGCAGCGGAAAGCCGCCCATCACCGGGACGCGCTTGCTCGCATCGGCGATGCAGACGAACACGTCCGACACCGACGCCACGATCTTTTCGCGTGTCAGCGCCCCGCCGCCGCCCTTGATCATCGCGCCGCTGGCGTCGATTTCGTCGGCGCCGTCGACGTACACCGGCAGCGAGTCGATTTCGTTCAGGTCGAACACCTTGAAGCCGTGCGATTCGAGCCGCGCGGTGGTCGCGAGCGAACTCGACACCGCGCCGCGATAGCGGGCCTTCGATTGCGCGATTGCATCGATGAAACAATTTGCCGTCGAGCCGGTGCCAACGCCGATCACCGAGCCTTCGGGCACGGTCGCGTTGACGTAGTCGGCTGCGGCCTGGCCGACGAGTTGCTTGAGTTCGTCTTGAGTCATGGGAGTGGGGGCTGCGAGAAGGGAAACCGGAATTTTAACGGAGCTTGCCGAGCATTTCCGTTGGTCACGCTAACACGCGGAAAAAGCCCAGAAGATCGTGCGAGCGCGCCACCGACGCGATGAACGCGAACGTCGCGATCGCGAGGACGCCGAACACGGCACGCGCGGTTTGTGTGCGGCCGCGTTTGAGCGCGAACGCGCCGAGCGAGACATACACGACGAGCCCCACGATCTTCGCCGACAGCCACGCCGCACTCGCCCCGAAGCCGACGATCAAGACGAGCAGGATCGCGCTCAGCAAGAGCAGCGTACCGATGAAGTGCGGCGCGATCTTCGTCACGCGTTTGTGCAATGCAGGCGAGCCGCACAGCATCCAGAGCCAGCGCAGCAAGAATCCCGCGATGCTTAAGCCCGCGCAGGTCATGTGCAGGGCGCGCAGCGGGAAGTAGAAGTCGGCCATTCGGATCGCTCAGCGCAGGTATTTGTCGAGCAGTGCGGCGGCGATCGCATCGCTCTCGGCGTCGGACCGGCCCGCATAGTCGCTCGGGCGAAAGTGCATCTGGAACGCGCTGAAGACGTTGCGCGTCTTGTCGTCGAGGACGCCGTCTATTGCGACTTCGTAGCCGTAGCGCCTGAGTTTTTCCTGCAGCGCTTTCACATCGACGGGAGATTTCGGATCGCGGCCCGCGAGATGGCGCGCGATGTCCGCATCGTCCGGCCATGCGCCGACGCCCGCCGCGTATAACGCGCGCCACGGAAAGAGCGGACCTGGATCGATCTTGCGTTGCGGCGCGATGTCGCTATGACCGACGACGCGCGTCGGCGGGATCGCGTAACGCGTGACGATGTCCTTCGCGAGCCGCACAAGCGCATCGACTTGCGCTGCGGGATACGGCTGCCACTGGCGGCCTTGCGGGGTATCGACGGGACCGAGATTCACGTTCTCGATACCGATCGACGCCGCGTTCAGCTCCGTCGTGCCCTGCCATTCGCTGACGCCCGCGTGCCATGCGCGCATTTCTTCGGGCACGAGTTGATAAATGACCGGCTCGCCGTGCTCGATGGCCGGCGCATCCGGCACGACGTAATGCGTGCTGACGTTCGGGCCCGTGAGGACTTCGACCGAGCCCGCTTCATCGATTTCGGTGTAGTGCATCACGAGGAAACGCACGCGCGAATCAACGCTCGTCGCGTGATGACGCGTGTCGGCGATGTAGGTGCCGCGGTCGATTCGAGTCACGGTGCAGGCAGAGAGAAGTACGCAGAGGAGCGCGGCGGCGATGAACCTCATCGACGCGTTATTTCTTCACCGACCGCTGCCGCACCGCTTCGAACAGACACACGCCGCTCGCTACCGAAACGTTCAAACTCTCGACGGAACCCGCCATCGGAATGTTCATGATTTCGTCGCAGGTTTCGCGCGTGAGGCGCCGCATGCCCTCGCCTTCCGCGCCGACGACGATCGCAATCGGCCCGTCGAGCTTCGTCTCATAGAGATTCGTTGTCGCCTCGCCCGCCGTGCCGACCACCCACACGCCCGCGTCCTTCAATTCGCGCATCGCGCGCGCGAGATTCGTCACGGTGATGTACGGCACGGTTTCAGCCGCGCCGCTCGCGACTTTCGCGGCCGTCGCGTTCAACCCCGCCGAGCGGTCGCGCGGCGCGATCACCGCATGCGCGCCGGCCGCATCTGCAACCCGCAGGCACGCGCCGAGGTTATGCGGATCAGTGACGCCGTCGAGCACGAGCAGAAGCGGCGTGCCGGAGACGCCGTCGAGCAGTTCCGCGAGGTTCTGCGCAAGCGGCATGTCGTGTGCGCGCGCGACCACGCCCTGATGCCCGACGTTGCCCGCGAGACCCCAGAGACGCGATTCATCGGCGGCGATCAGGCGCACGCCCGCTTCCTTCGCCGAGCGCAGGAAATCCTGCATCCGGCGATCCTTGCGCGTGGGGTCGTACAGCACCTCCTCGATCGTCGATGCATCCGCCCTGAGGCGCGCGGTCACCGCGTGAAAACCGTAAAGAACCTTGAGACGTGACATGACTGGCAAACCTTGAATGAGAAAACCAAAACGCGGCCCGATGCGCCTTCACGCATCGGGCCGCGCATTTTTTGAATGACGCGCGCCGCCGGAACAGCCCAGCGATGGGCGTCTAGCGCTTCTTGCGAGCCGCCTTCGGCGCCGCGCCGCGCTTTTTAGCGACGCCGGTATCCTTCGCGGTCGCGGCGAGCGGCGATGCGCCCCGCTTGCTGCCGCCGCGACGCCGCGTGCTCGGCGTTTCATCGGCGGCGAACGAGCGCACGCGCGGTCCGGCGGTCGCGCCGATGCCCACATGTTCCGGCACGTTCGGCGCGATGCGTCCCGAAGGCGGCTTCACCGGCGTATCGCGCACGAGCCGGAAATCGATCTTGCGCGAATCCAGGTCGACGCGGCTCACCTGCACGCGCACGCGATCCGACATCCGGTAGCGGATGCCCGTGCGCTCGCCGCGCAACTCGTTCTTGACCTCGTCGTACTGGAAGTAGTCGGAGCCGAGTTCGGTCACGTGCACGAGCCCTTCGATGAACAGCGAATCGAGCTGCACGAAGATGCCGAACGACGTCACGCCGTTCACCATGCCGCCGTATTCCTCGCCGAGCTTGTCGCGCATGAAGTAGCACTTGAGCCACGCTTCGACATCGCGCGAGGCTTCGTCGGCGCGCCGCTCGTTCGACGAGCAATGCAGGCCCAGCTCTTCCCAGATCGCGACGTTGTTGCGTGAACGGCCGCGCGATTCGTCGTCGGATTTCTGCATTTCGCGCGCGGCTTTCGTGAGGCCCGTGCTGAGCGATATGTGATGGCCGATGTCCGGCTGATACTTCTTGCCCTGCAGGATCGCGTAGATCGCGCGGTGCGTAAGCAGGTCGGGATAGCGGCGGATCGGGCTCGTGAAGTGCGCGTACGCCTCGTAAGCGAGCCCGAAGTGCCCGATGTTGTCCGGACTGTAGACGGCCTGCTGCATCGAGCGGAGCACCATCGATTGCAGCATCTGCGCGTCGGGCCGGTCGCGGACTTGCGCCATCAGCGCGGCGTAATCGCTCGCGTGGGGCTTTTCGCCGCCGGTCAGCGTCAGGCCGACGCCACGCAGGAACGCGCGCAGGTTCTCGAGCTTTTCAGGCGTCGGGCCCGCGTGCACGCGATACAGCCCCGCATGCTTGTGGCGCTTGAGGAAGTCGGCGGCGCAGACGTTCGCGGCCAGCATGCATTCCTCGATCAGCCGATGCGCATCGTTGCGATGGCGCGGCACGATCTGCTCGATCTTGCCCTGCGCATTGCAGACGATGTACGTCTCGGTCGTATCGAAATCGATCGCACCGCGCTTCTGGCGCGCCGCGTGCAGCGATTTGTAGACGCCGTACAGGTTCTGCAGGTGCGGCAGCAGGTCGGCGCGGCGGGCCGCTTCCGGGCCCTTCGTGTTGGTCAGCACGGCCGCGACTTCGGTGTAGGTCAGGCGCGCCGCCGAGTGCATCACGCCGGGATAGAACTGATACGCCTTGATCTCGCCGCGCGACGTGATGACCATGTCGCACACGAGCACGCAGCGGTCCACCTGCGGATTCAGCGAACACAGCCCGTTCGACAGCTTCTCCGGCAGCATCGGAATCACGCGGCGCGGGAAGTACACCGACGTGCTGCGATCGAGCGCATCGACGTCGAGCGCCTCGTTCGGGCGCACGTAATGCGAGACGTCCGCGATCGCCACCAGCAAACGAAAACCCGTGCCGCGGCCGACTGTCATCGGTTCGCAATAGACGGCGTCGTCGAAGTCGCGGGCGTCCTCGCCGTCGATCGTGACGAGCGGTACGTCGCGCAGATCCACGCGATGCCGGATATCGACCGGGCGCACTTCGTCCGGCAGCTTCGATGCGACGGCGAGCGCGGCGTCGCTGAACTCGTGCGGCACGCCGTACTTGCGCACCGCGATCTCGATCTCCATGCCCGGATCGTCGATATCGCCGATCACTTCGGCCACGCGGCCGAGCGGCTGCGAATGGCGGCTCGGGAAATCGGTGAGATCGACCGACACCACCTGCCCGACCTTCGCCTTCTTCGGGTTCTGCGTGATGAGGATGTCGTGGCCGATGCGCTTATCTTCCGGCACGAGGATGAGCGCGCCATTCTCATTGATGAGCCGGCCGATGATGCGCTTGTTCGCGCGATCCGTGACCTCGACGATGTGCCCTTCCGGACGTCCGCGCCGGTCATAGCCGACGATGCGCGCGAGCACGCGGTCGTTGTGCATCACCTTCTGCATTTCGCCGTTGGGCAGGAAGAGATCGTCCTGGCCGTCATCGCGAATCAGGAAGCCGAAGCCGTCGCGATGGCCTTGCACGCGGCCCGCAACGAAATTCGACGGATGGGTGAGCTGATAGTGACCGCGCTTGTCGAGCCGGATTTGCCCGTCGCGCTCCATGGCGCCCAGTCGCTTGAAAAATCCTTCGCGCTCCTGGCGCTTGATCGACAGCGCCTCGGCGATGTCGTTCGCGGCGAGCGGCGTTTCGCTCGTGCGCAACGCGCCGAGAATTTCTTCGCGGCTCGGAATCGGATACGGATATTTGCTCAAGGGCTTGTCGATGATTTCTTCTCGTTGGACTGGCGTCGCGGTTCGGACTGGCCGGTTGGTTCGGTTACTTCGGATCATTCCGATAGCCGCCGCGCGCGGGTTATGTCTGCGGATCATTCTAACACCCGTCATCAAGGCCTCAAGGCGCAGGCGAATGGCCGCGAAGCCCGCTGCGCTTGCCTCGCGGCGGGATCCGGGCAGGAATCTCAAAATGCTTGACAGTGTGATTGGGCCCGATATAATTGCGTTCTTTGCTGCACACGCACCCTTGCCCAGGTGGCGGAATTGGTAGACGCACCAGGTTCAGGTCCTGGCGGTGGCAACACCGTGGAGGTTCGAGTCCTCTCTTGGGCACCAGATGTCTATAAAGAGCAGCCTTTTGGTGGCTCTTTTGTTTGTGAAGCGCATCGATGTGATGCGCGTGGATTGAAACACAACCCGCTACAATAGCGGGATTGCTGTACCCCTTGGTCCAGGTGGCGGAATTGGTAGACGCACTAGGTTCAGGTCCTAGCGGTGGCAACACCGTGGAGGTTCGAGTCCTCTCCTGGGCACCAAGGTCCTTTCAGCAGCATGCAGCAAACGATCAACCCCATAGAACGTAAGTTCGTGGGGTTTTTTGTTTTTGTTCGTCAGTTTAAATTCAATTAACTTTCATATTTGGCATCGCCGAATTGAATATGAATTAATTTTGTATCGCGATTATCCAAGGTTAATTCCGGTTCACCGCCCCGCCCCAAACGATGTATTAAACACCGGCGTACACTCGTTCGTGCCCGCCTTGACGGGCGTCCCTCTGCGGCCGGTGCGCTATAGGTTTCCCGGCTGCATTGCTATTCGCTCAAATCAATCGATGGAGACCCGCCCCGATGGCCTGACGCGTTTCGATGAACGGTAAGGCAAGGTGACGCATGCAAAACTAAATACCGGATGCCGGTGACATCATTCGGCTTTACGTGGGTCAGGGCAACGGCAATGAACAGGACGGTTACCGCGCCGTTCTCGTCATCACCGATGCCGAAGTGAACGACTCGACGGGCCGCGTGGTCGGCCTGCCGATCACGTCGACCGTTCGGGGCTGGGAGACGGAAATCCCGCTCTCCAGTCTCGCGAGACTGGGCGTTGCATTAGTCGACCAGATCAAATCGATTTCCTTCAAGGCAAGAGAACTCAAATTCGACGATGAAGTAGCGACCGAAGAAGAATTCGATGCTGCGAAATACGCAGTCAAAGCGTTCCTCGATCTGTGACTTCAAAGGGCTCGGCGACGAGCCTGAGCCTTTCTGCTTTCTGCGCTCCTTTTCCGACGGCCGCCTCTAGACTTCGGGAACATACCCTGCTGCACCTCCTGACCTGTTCTGTAGTAGAACAAGAGGACACTGTGAAGGAGGAATCTACATGACAGCAGGCTTCGTGGTCGCGTTCATCGTAGTGGGTAGCGCGCTCGTCTTCATGCAAGCGAACGCCCTTGCATGGCTTGCCTGGACGGTCATCTGGGTGGCTACCGGCTGGCTCACCGGCATCACAGGCCCGCTTGCAACAACCCTCCTCACCCTGCTCTTCGTCGCGCCAGCCCTCGTGCTGACGATCAAACCCCTGCGCCGCACGCTCCTCAGCCAGCGCGCACTGAACCTCTTCCGCAAGATGCTCCCCCAAATGTCCCCGACCGAGCGCGACGCCATCGAAGCCGGAACGGTCTGGTGGGACGCCGCCCTTTTCTCCGGCCGTCCGCACTGGGACTCGCTCCTCGCCCACGGCCCGGCCAAGCTATCGCAAGAAGAACAGCACTTCATCGACAGCGAATGCACGCGCCTCTGCGACCTCGCCGACGACTGGGACACCACCGCCATCTGGCAGGACCTCTCCCCGGAGACATGGGCTTATGTCAAGGACAACGGCTTTCTCGGCATGATCATCCCCAAGCAGTACGGCGGCCGCGAGTTCTCCGCCTACGCTCACTCGCAAGTGATCATGAAGCTCGCGACCCGCTGCTCCGCCGCGGCTGTCTCGGTGATGGTGCCGAACTCGCTCGGTCCCGCCGAATTGCTGATGCACTACGGCACCGAAGAGCAGAAGAACCACTACCTCCCGCGTCTCGCGCGCGGCGAGGAAATCCCTTGCTTCGCGCTGACGAGCCCCTACGCCGGGTCGGACGCCGCCGCGATTCCCGACGTCGGCATCGTCTGCCGGGGCATGCATGAAGGCCGCGAGACGCTCGGCTTTCGCGTGACTTGGAACAAGCGCTACATCACGCTCGGCCCGATCGCGACGGTGCTCGGCCTGGCCTTCCGCGCGCTCGACCCCGACCACCTTCTCGGCACGGACGACGAAGCCGGCATCACCTGCGCGCTGATCCCGACGAGTCACCCTGGCGTAAACATCGGACGGCGTCACTGGCCGCTCAACGCGGTGTTCCAGAACGGCCCGAACTGGGGGCGTGACGTCTTCGTCCCGATCGACTGGGTGATCGGCGGCCGCGCGCAGGTCGGCAACGGCTGGCGCATGCTGATGGAATGCCTCGCGGCGGGCCGGGCGATCTCGCTGCCGTCGTCGAATGTCGGGATGGCGAAGCTCGCCGTGCGCGGCACGGGCGCCTACGCGGCGGTGCGGCGGCAGTTCCGCACGGCCGTCGGACGCTTCGAGGGCGTGCAGGAAGCGCTCGGGCGCATGGGCGGCAACCTCTATGTGATGGACGCGGCCCGCAAGCTCTCCGCGCAAGCCGTCGATCTCGGTGAGAAGCCGTCCGTCATCTCCGCTATCGCGAAGTACCACATCACCGAACGCGCGCGGAAGGTGATCAACGACGGCATGGACGTCGTCGCGGGCAAGGGTATCTGCATGGGGCCGTCAAATTTCCTCGCGCGCGCCTATCAGCAGGTTCCTATCTCGATCACCGTTGAAGGGGCGAACATTCTTACGCGCTGTCTGATCATCTTCGGACAAGGCGCGATCCGCTGCCATCCGTACGTGCTAAAGGAGATGGCTGCGACCCGCGAGCCCGACGCCGCCCGCGCCCTCGCCGATTTCGATGCCGCGTTCTTCGGCCACGCGAGCTTCGTGGCATCGAACGCGATGCGCAGTTTCGTGTTCGCGCTCGGCGGCGCGCGCTTGATTCCGCGGCCCAGACGCGCCGATCCGCGCCTCGCGCCGTACTATCGCGCGGCAACGCGGCTCTCGTCGGCGTTCGCGCTGCTCGCCGACATTTCGATGCTCGCGCTCGGCGGCGACCTGAAGCGTCGCGAGCGATTGTCGGCGCGGCTCGGCGATGTGCTCTCGCAGCTCTATCTGATCTCCGCGACGCTCAAGCGCTTCGAGGACGACGGCCGTCCCGAGCGCGACCTGCCGCTTGTCGCCTGGGGCGTCGAGGATGCGCTGCAGCAGGCGCACGCCGCGATCGACGGTGTCCTCGACAACTATCCGAACCGCGCGATCGCTGTCTTCGTGCGGATGCTCGCGTTCCCGTTCGGCACGCTGCGCCGCGTGCCACGCGATACGCTCGCAAGCTCCATCGCCGATTTGATGCAGACGCCCGGCGACGCCCGCGAGCGCCTGATCGCCGATTCCTACGCGCCGACCTCCGACATCGACCCGCTCGGGTACGCCGAGCTGATTCTCGCGCTGAACCCGCGCTTCACGGAAATCGAGCGCAAGCTGCGGCACGCGGTGAAATCGGGCGAACTGGAGGCGATCCCGCAAAGCCTGCCCGACCTGGACGCCTGGGCGATCGACGCCGAACGGCGCGGCTTCATCGATGCCGCCGACCGCCAGGTGCTCGCCGACTACGCGCGATACGGCGCCGAAGTGCTGAAGGTCGATGACTTCCCCGCCGATTTCGGTATGCTCGAAGCATTGCAGAAGCGCAAGGCCGCGCTCGAGCGGGAACCGGAAGAGGTAATTGCCTGAGATCATGAGAGACCGCTATCTCGACTTCGTGAATTCATCGTTCGGGGCGGGCGTCGCCCGGTCCATCGGCTTGCCGCGCCCCGAGGTGCTGCGCCGACATCGCGCGGACCGGCCCGAGTTCGGCGGGATGGCCGCGATCGGCGCGGGGCCGTCGCCGGCGCTTTTCGATGCACTGATCGACGTGCTGCGGTCGGTCGGCATGACGGGCGTCGCGCACGAAAGCGCGCGCGGCTGGCTGCCGCTCGCCAACGAGCACGGCGCGATGAGCGGACGCTTCGAGCCGCAGGCGCCCGACGCGAACGCGAGCGACCGCGTCGAGGCGCTGATCTTCGATGGCACCGGCATCGCCGACAGCACGGAACTCACGAAGCTCTACGGCTTTTTTCACGACGGCATCCGCTCGGTGGCGAAAAGCGGGCGCATCGTCGTGCTCGGACGGCCGCCCGAGACCTGCGCGAGCCCGCGCGCGTGGACCGCGCAGCGCGCGCTCGAAGGCATGGCGCGCTCGCTCGGCAAGGAGGCTCGCCACGGCATCACATCGAATCTGCTGCAGGTGGCCGAAGGCGCCAGCTTCGAAGGCGCGTTGCGGTTCTTTTTGTCGCCGCGCTCGGCTTATGTGTCGGGGCAAGTCGTGCGGATCGAGGCCGCATCCTTTACAGCGCCCTCCGACTGGTCGAAGCCTCTTACTGGCAAGCGCGCGCTCGTGACGGGCGCGGCGCGCGGCATCGGCGCATCGATCGCCGCCGTGCTGGCCGCGCTCGGCGCGCACACGATCGGCCTCGACGTGCCGGCCGCCAAGGACGCGCTCGATCAGACGATGCTCGGCATCGAGGACGCGTCGCCCTCGGGTGGCGTCCACGCCGCGCTGCTCGCCGACATCGGCGCGCCCGAAGCGCCTGTCGAGCTCGCGGCGGCGCTCCTTGCGCTGGGCGGCATCGACATCGTCGTGCACAACGCGGGCATCACGCGCGACCGGACCATCGCGAAAATGACGCAGGCCGCCTGGGACAGCGTGATCGACATCAACCTCTCGGCGCAGGAGCGCATCGACGACGCCCTGCTCGCGCAGAACGTGCTGCACGACGGCGGGCGGATCATCGGCGTGTCGTCGATCAGCGGGATCGCCGGGAACCACGGGCAGACGAACTACGCGACCTCGAAGGCGGGCGTGATCGGGCGCGTCGCGAGCATGGAGCGCGTGCTGCAGCCGCGCGGCATCACGATCAACGCAGTCGCGCCGGGCTTCATCGAAACACAGATGACCGCGCGCATTCCGCTCGGCATCCGCGAGGCCGGACGCCGCATGAATTCGATGAGCCAGGGCGGCCAGCCGGTCGATGTCGCCGAAACGATCGGGTGGCTCGCGAATCCGGCGTCGGCCGGCATCAGCGGACAGTTGGTGCGCGTATGCGGCCAGAGTCTGATCGGAGCCTGACGATGCAGGCTCTCCCGATCCAGCGGGCGCGCACGATCGTCGTCGATGCGCTGCCGCCGCCGGCGAAGCTCTACGGGCGCGCGTTGCCGGGGCTCTTGAAGCGTCCGCATGCGTCGGCGGAAGTGCCGGCGCTGCGGCTCGTGCGGCCCGACGTCGCGCTCGATCCCGAGCAGATCGGCCGCTATGCGCGCGTGTGCGGCTTCATCCCCGAGCATGGCGTGCCGCTCACCTTCCCGCACGTGCTCGCGTTTCCACTGCATCTGATGCTGCTCACCGATCCGACGTTTCCGTGGCCCGCCGTCGGGCTCGTGCATCTGGCGAACACGGTCTGGCTGCGGCGGGCGTTGTCCGTCGGGCAGAATCTGCGGATCGAGGTAGAAAGCGGTCCGGTCGTCGCGCACGAAAAGGGTCAGGCGTTCACGCTGCACACGCGCATCTACCGGCGCGGCGAAGCGGTCTGGGATGGCGACAGCGTTTATTTGAAGCGCACCGCGCGCGGACAGACGACGAACGCGCCGCCCGCCGAAGCGCGTCCGCCCGCACCGCTACTGGCTCGCGAAGCCCGCTGGCAGCTTCCGGCGCAACTCGGCCGCGACTACGCGAGGGCGTCCGGCGACTTCAACCCGATCCATCTGCACGCCTTGAGCGCCAAGGCGTTCGGTTTTCCGCGCGCAATCGCCCACGGGATGTGGACGCTCGGCCGCACGCTCGCGGCGCTCCAGCCATCGAAGACGCTCGCCGCCGCGCGCGCTCACGGCGACTTCAAGCTGCCGATCTTCCTGCCCGGAGAAACCACGCTGTGGAGCGCGGCGCCTTCGCCCACCCAGCGCGACTTCGAAGTCCGCGACCTGGCCGGTGACAAACCGCATCTTCGCGGACAGTTCGAATGGGAATTGAAATGACCGCCTCCGCCCTTCCCGCCGTGCGCCGCGTCGCGATCGTCGGCAGCAACCGGATTCCGTTCTCGCGCTCGAACACGGCGTACGCGACGGCATCGAACCAAGACATGCTGAGCTTCACGCTGCAGGCGCTCATCGACCGCTACGACCTGCACGGCGTGCGGCTCGGCGAAGTCGCGGCGGGCGCGGTCATCAAGCATTCGCGCGACTTCAACTTGACGCGCGAGGCGCTCCTCTCGACCACGCTCGCGAAGGAAACGCCCGCCTACGACGTCCAGCAGGCGTGCGGCACCGGCCTCGAAACGGTGATCCTCGTGGCGAACAAGATCGCGCTCGGGCAGATCGACGCGGGCATCGCGGGCGGCGTCGACACGACGTCCGATGCGCCGATCGGCGTGAACGAGCGCATGCGCAAGATCCTGCTGGAGGCGAATCGCGGACGCTCGGCCGGACAGCGCATCGGCGCCCTCGCGAAGCTGCGCCCCGGCATGCTCTTCAAGCCGACGCTGCCGCGCAACGCCGAGCCGCGCACCGGCCTTTCGATGGGCGAACACTGCGAGCTGATGGCGAAGCGCTGGAAAATCTCCCGCGAAGCGCAGGACGCGCTCGCCTTCGAGAGTCATCGCAAGCTCGCGGCCGCCTACGACCGCGGCTGGTTCAACGACCTGATGACGCCGTACAAGGGCCTCTCACGCGACAACAACCTGCGCCCCGACATCACGCTCGACCAGCTCACGGCGCTCAAGCCCGTCTTCGACCGCGACGCCGGCACGCTCACCGCCGGCAATTCGACGCCGCTCACCGACGGCGCGTCGGTCGTGATGCTCGCCTCGGAGGAATGGGCCGCCGCGCGCAACCTGCCCGTGCTGGCGTACCTGAGCTTTTCGGAGACCGCCGCCGTCGACTACATCGACAAGAAGGAAGGCCTGCTGATGGCGCCCGCCTATGCCGTGCCGCGCATGCTGGCGCGCGCGCCGCTGACACTCGACAGCTTCGACTTCTACGAAATCCACGAAGCCTTCGCGGCGCAAGTGCTGTGCACGCTCGCCGCCTGGGAAGACGACGAATACTGCCGCACGCAGCTCGGCCTCGCCGGGCCGCTCGGCTCGATCGACCGGGCACGGGTGAACGTCAACGGCGGCTCGCTTGCTACAGGCCACCCGTTCGCCGCGACCGGCGGCCGGATCGTCGGCAACCTGGCGAAGATGCTCGCGAAGGCGCCCGCCCGCGCCGACGGCCAGCCGCCGCGCGGCCTGATCTCGATTTGCGCGGCGGGCGGCCAGGGCGTCGTCGCGATTCTGGAACGCGCGGTAATCTGACCGCACGCTGTCAGCGGAACGTTAGGCGCGCATCACGACTCGAACAACAACGCGGCGTCAAGGGAGACCGCAGATGAATCCGCTAGACGTACCGCCCCTGCCGGGCGCGTCCGACTCGCACAGCACCGACGGGATCTGGTACGCGTCGTATCCGCCGGGCGTGCCGCATGACATCGATTTGTCGCGTTATCGGTCGCTCGTGCATTTCTTCGACGAATGCGTCGAGACGTACCGCGAGCGCGTGGCCTATGTGAGCGTCGGCGCCGAACTCACCTTCGAGGCGCTCGGCAAGAAGGCGCACGCGTTCGCCGCGTATCTGCAGGGCATCGGCGTGAAGCCCGGCGACCGCGTCGCGCTGATGATGCCGAACACGTTCCAGTATCCCGTCACGCTCTTCGGCACGCTGTGCGCGGGCGCGATCGTCGTCAACGTCAATCCGCTCTATACCGCGCGCGAACTCGCGCATCAACTGAAGGACAGCGGCGCGCAGACGATCGTCGTGTTCGAAACCTTCGCGAAGACGCTACAGGATGCGCTGCCGGGCACGAAGGTGAAGCACGTCATCGTGACCGCGCTCGGCGATCTGCTTTCCGACGGCCTCAACCTGAAGGGCCACGCGCTCAATTTCGTGCTGCGGCATGTGAAGAAGGTGGTGCCCGCGTACGACCTGCCCCAGACGATACGGCTTCTCGACGCCCTGGCCGAAGGCAAGCGGCGCAGGCTCGAACCGGTGCGGAGCGGCCACGGCGACATCGCGTTCCTGCAATACACCGGCGGCACGACGGGCGTCGCGAAAGGCGCGATGCTTACGCACCGAAATGTGATCGCGAACCTGCTGCAGGCGAAGGCCTGGGCCGAGGAGCAGTTGAAAGGCGACATCGCGACCGTACTCACGCCGCTGCCGCTCTATCACATCTATTCGCTGACGGTGAACGCGCTGATTTTCGTGGGCATCGGTGGGCGCAACATCCTGATCGCGAATCCGCGCGACACGAAAACCATGATGCGCGTCCTGCGACACGAGACATTCACCTGCATCACCGCGCTCAACACGCTCTACTGCGCGTTCCTCGACAACGAAGAGTTCCGCAGCCGCGATTTCTCGAAGCTCAGGCTCGCGATGGCGGGCGGCATGGCGACGCAGAAGGCCGTCGCGGAACGCTTTCGCGAAGTGACCGGGCAGCCGATCGTCGAGGGCTACGGGCTCACCGAATGCTCGCCGATCGTCGCGATGACGCCGGTCGCCGTCGGCCGGCAGCAGGAATTTGACGGTTCGGTCGGCGTGCCCGCGCCCGCTACGCTCGTGCGCATGCGCCGCGACGACGGCGCGTGGGCCGGCATCGACGAACCGGGTGAGCTGTGCGTGAAGGGCCCGCAAGTGATGAACGGCTACTGGAACCGCCCCGACGAGACGGCGAAAGTCATCGATGCGAACGGCTGGCTCGCGACCGGCGACATCGCCGTAATGGACGCGCGAGGCTTCATCCGCCTGATCGACCGCAAGAAGGACATGATCATCGTGTCCGGCTTCAACGTGTATCCGAACGAGATCGAGGATGTCCTCGCAATGCACCCGAAAGTGCGCTCGGTCGCGGCGATCGGCGTGCCCGACCCGGTCACCGGCGAGCGCGTGAAGGTCTTCATCGTCCCGCGCGATAAATCGCTGACCGAGGAAGAAGTGATCGCTTTCAGCCGTTTACACCTGACGGGTTACAAGCGCCCCACCGCCGTCGAATTCCGCGACACGTTGCCGCAGACGACGATCGGCAAGATCTTGCGCCGCGAACTGCGCGACGCGGAAATCGCCAAATCGAAGGCTTAGTTCACGGAGATTCCCTTCATGCCGGATGCGCGACTCAGGCGATCGCTGGCCTCAGCCGTTTTGCTCGCCTGCGCTTTCGTCTGGTCGTCCGCGGCATCGGCGCAGACCGCCACCGACGCGCTGCCGACGGCCGCCGCCACCTCCGCCGCCGGCGCGGCGCTCACGGCTGAAAAACCATCGCCGCCGACCGTCGCGCCGTCGCAAGCGGGCAAACTGCCGCTCGACGAACAGGTGCGCTGGCTCTCGCGCGCCGCCCGCAGCGGCCTGCTCGCGAGCATGGGCGACGCGGACCTCGTCGCGCTCTTCGAGTCGCTCGATCCGCTCACGCTGCCTCGCTATCTGAAGCAGGGACCGAACGGCTACCCGTCTTACGAATTCACGCTCGTGCGGCGCGAGCGCATCCGCGGCGTCTGGCCAGACCGCCCCGACCACATGCTCGTGCGCCTCACGCGCGAGCCGCTGCGCATCTATGCGCGGTGGCTGCCCGACGGCGCGCACGCAGGCCAGGAACTGATCTACGACGATTCGACGCGCCCCGACCAGGTCTACGGCCATCTCGGCGGGCTGCTCGGCGTCGTGCCGCTGTGGGCGTCGCTGCACGGGCCGCTCGCGCGGGCGCAGTCGAATCATTCGGTGCGAGACCTGGGCGTCGAATACATCACGCGGCAGTTTCTCGCCGAGGGGCGGAAGTTCGCCGAGGCGGGCGTCACGCGCGCGAGCCGCATCGAGGTGAAGACGATCGAAGGCGCGCGGGTCGTCGCGTTTACTTACGAGACGCCGACCGGCCAGCCCGAGTTCTACGCGAAGAAGGAGATTCTGGGGCTCGACCTGGAGCGGCCGTGGTTCCGCTCGGTGGAATCGTTCGACAACGACGGCAATATCTTCGAAAGCATCGTGTTCCAGAACGTGGTGCCAAAGACCTTCGACGACCAGACGTTCGACCCGCGCAATCCCGCCTATCGGTTCTGACACGAAGGCGTCGCGGGTCGTGACATATGCTGAAACACCGGCCTGGATTGATTTAAGTTTCGCCTAAGAATCGGCCGATACATTGCCCGCACTCCACCGAAAACGCCGCGGCCGCCGCCGCCCACATCGCCATGTGAATAGAGGAGTTCGCTCATGAACCTCCGGCCAAAATCGGCTCCCGTCCGAGCCATCAAGCGCCTGCTCAGTCATCACGAAATCGCCACGCTGCTGCTTTTGTGGCACGGGCCGATCAATGCCATCGCTGCGACGCCCGATGTCGCTTCGCTCCAGGAATATGGGTATGTCGAGACGCTGTCGCAGGACGCCGGCGAGAAAACCGTGCGTCTCACTGAGGACGGCAACGCGATCTTGCGCGGGCTCGGCGTGAAGTAAGCGTGGCGGCGCGGGAGGTTGCGATCTCTGCAATAATCGGTCGGCTTAGGCCAATTCGATTGCAACTACGTTGCACGGGATCAGAGCAAGCGCTAACTCTGATCGACAGGAGAGATCCGCGATGTCCGCACGACCCATTGTTCAACGTGTTCTGCTCACCAACGACGACGGCATCGACGCCCCCGGCCTCGCCGTCCTCGAAGCCGTCGCGGCGGAACTCGCCGAGGAAGTCTGGGTCATCGCGCCCGAACACGACCAGAGCGGCACCTCGCATTCGATCAGCCTGCATTCGCCGCTACGCGTGAGCCGTCAGGGCGAGCGGCGCTTCGGCGTTCAAGGCACTCCCGGCGACTGCGTCGTGATGGCCGCGCGCCATCTGATGAAGGACGCACCGCCTACGCTCGTGCTCTCAGGCATCAACCGCGGCGCGAACCTCGGCGTCGAGACGATGTTCTCCGGCACCGTCGGCGCGGCGATGACGGGCCTCCTGCTCGGCTTGCCGTCGATCGCGCTTTCGCAGGCCTTCACCGATCGCGAAAACGTCCGCTGGGACACGGCGCGCACGCTCGCGCCGGGCGTGATCCGCCAGTTGCTCGACATCTCCCACGACGCGCCGACGTGCCTCAACGTCAATTTTCCCGACTGCGATGCCTCGGCCGCCGGCCCCCTTACGCCGACGAATCAGGGCGTCGGTCTGGTCGAGGGCATCGACGTGCTGAGCGAGACCGATCCGCGAGGCCTGCCGTATCACTGGCTGCGCTTCCAGCGCGGGCCGCGCGCCAATGCGCCGGATAGCGAGACGGCGGTGGTCGCATCCGGACGCGTCTCGGTGACGCCGCTGCACTTTGATCGCACCGACGACCGCACTTTCGCGACGCTCACAGCGGCGCTTCAGCACCGAAGCTGAGCGAGTTCCTCAAAGAGGCCTAGAGCCCATACTACAAAACGATGCCGCCGCATTCACGTATGCTGGCCGGCCAGGACGCGCGGATTCTCTACGGCACCACACCAACACCGCGCGCCAGAGACGCGTTTTCGCAAGGGAGGAAGCATGACCCGTTTCACCGGAAGCGCTTTGGCGCGCATGACGATCGCGTCGGCGCTTTTCGTATCGGCGACGATCGCCGCGGCTCAGTCGAATTCACCGGCGGGCCTGTGGCAAACCATCGACGACAACACCGGCCAGGCGAAGGCGCTCGTGCAGATCATCGACGACGGCGGCGGCAATCTGTCGGGCAAGATCATTCAGGGACTCGGAGAGCACGACAAGCCGGAGCGCCGCTGCACGGCTTGCACCGATTCGCGCAAGGACCAGTTGATCAAGGGCATGACGATCATTACCGGGATGAAGCCCAGCGGCAGCGACTGGGAAGGCGGCCAGATTCTCGACCCGGAGAGCGGCAAGCTCTACAAGTGCAAGATGCGTCTCGAAGATGGCGGGCAGAAACTGGTGGTGCGGGGGTATATCGGCGTGGCGCTTTTGGGACGCTCGCAGACGTGGGTGCGTCAGCAGTGACTGATCAGCCGCAAACATGAAAAAAACCGGCCAAAGACGTTCGTCTTTGGCCGGTTCTATCCGCTGAACGCAGATACCGATACCGATGCGGCGAATCTCAAGCCGCGCGGCGCACAATGTCCGGCACGAAACGCGGCGGCACGATATCCGGTGTGGCAGGCACGATCTCGTGGACCTGTGCTGCGCCTTCCATCGCGACCTCGGGGACGCTGCCCGGCACGCGCATGCGCGAGGTCATCAGCGAATAGAGGCTCTCGCCCGCCGGTCCGAACAACTGGACCATCACGCGTGACAACACGCCCGAGTCATGCCACGTTTTGAAGCGCCGATGACACGTCTGATAAGACGGATATTTGCGCGGCAGCGTGGACCACGACGCGCCGCTGTACATCACCCACAAGACGCCATTGAGCACGGCACGCGTGTTCGCCAACGGCCGCCCACGCAACTCGGCGCGGGGACGCAATTCGGGAAGCAGCGCTGCGACCATCTGCCATTCTTCATCGGTCATGTCGCGATAGCGCTTCATGATCATCTCCATACACAATTAGGTGTGTACGGAAGATACCGGCCGCCCCAAAGCGTCGGTATCAGATACGTCCGAATCTTCAAATTGAGCCGGAGCCTTTTGCCAATTGGTTCGCCCGGCATTTTTGATACTCGTATTCAGGTAAGCGAAGTATCGACGATGCGCCGCGGCGTCTCCAGATACTCCTTCGACTGCATCTCGACGATGCGCGAAACCGTCCGCGCGAACTCGTTCGCCATCGGCCCTTCGACGTACAGCTGCTCCGCCGGCACCGCCGCCGACATCAGCAGTTTCACCTTGTGGTCGTAGAAGACGTCGATGAGCCACGTGAAGCGGCGCGCCTCGGATGCCATGCGCGGCGACATCTGCGGCACGTCCGAGAGGATCACCGCGTGAAAGCGGCTCGCGAGTTCCAGATAGTCGTTCTGCGAGCGCGGGCCGCCGCAGAGCGTCGCGAAATCGAACCAGACGACGCCGTCGGCACGGCGCAGCGCCTTCAGCTCGCGCTTTTCGATATGCAGCAGCGGGCTTTCATCGGGGACGGCGGCGAGCTTCGCGAAATCGGCGCGCAACGCCTGATCCGCCGCGGCGCCGAGCGGCGTGTGGTACGCCGTCACCTGCGAGAGCGTGCGCTTGCGGTAGTCCGTGCCGGCATCGACGTTGAGCACGTCGAGGTTGGTCTTGATCAGCTCGATCGCGGGCAGCAGCCGGTCGCGATGCAGGCCTTCGGGATAGAGCGTGTCGGGATGGTAGTTGGACGTCATCACGAACTGCACGCCGTTGTTGAACAGCCGGTCGAGCAGCCGGTAAAGAATCATCGCGTCCGCGATATCGGAGACGTGAAATTCATCGAAACAGATCAGCCGATAGCGCTTTGCAATGCGCCGCGCGAGTTCGTCGAGCGGATCGGCCTGGCCCTTCAGATCCTCCAGTTCGCGATGCACCTCGCGCATGAACTCGTGGAAATGCAAGCGCGTCTTTCTCTGCACCGGCACGACCGCGAAAAAGCTGTCCATCAGAAAGCTCTTGCCACGTCCTACGCCGCCCCACAGGTACACGCCGCGCGGCAGATCCGGACGCACGAGAAACTTCTTCAGCGCGTTCGAACGGCGCGCCTTGTACGCGGTCCATTCGTCGTAGCAGCGCTGCAGGCGTTCGACCGCCACGAGCTGCGCCTCGTCCGACTGGTAACCGCGCGTCTGCAGTTCGTGTTCGTAATATTCGTTGACGTTCATGATGCCGCGAATGTGGCCCGCATGTGACCTTTGGATATGACGAAGGCGAGCGGGATGGCTCCCGCCCGCCTTCGTCGTGGTGCTTCGTGCACTGCCGGGCGTTACATGTTGAGCGCGCGCTTGTCGACGGCGAGTGCCGCTTCACGCATCACTTCCGACAGCGACGGATGCGGATGGCAAATGCGGCCAATGTCTTCCGACGCCGCCTTGAACTCCATCGCAACCACGGCTTCGGCGATCAGGTCCGACGCGTCCGCCGCGATGATGTGCACGCCGAGGATCTCGTCGGTCTTGGCGTCGGCGATCATCTTGACGAAACCTTCCGCCTTGTTGATGCCGAGCGCGCGGCCGTTGGCCATCATCGGGAACTGGCCCGACTTGATCTCGCGTCCTTCGGCCTTTAACTGCTGCTCGGTCTTGCCGACCCATGCGATCTCCGGCTCGGTGTAGATCACCCACGGAATGCAGTTGTAGTCGATATGCGGCTTCTGGCCGTCGATGATCTCGGCCACCAGCACGCCTTCGTCTTCCGCCTTGTGGGCGAGCATCGGGCCGCGCACGACGTCGCCGATCGCGTACACGTTCGGCACGCTGGTCGCGCAATGGTCGTCGACGGGGATGAACCCGCGCTCGTCCGCCTTCAGGCCGATCGCTTCCAGACCGAGGTTGTCGGTGTTTGGCACGCGGCCGATCGACACGATCAGGCGGTCCGCGTCCAGCGTCTGCGCGTTGCCGTCCTTGTCGGTGTAGGCGAGCGAGACGCTGTTGTCGGTCGTCTTCACTTCGCCGATCTTCACGCCGAGGTGAATGTCGAGGCCCTGCTTCTTGAACTGCTTGGCGGCTTCCTTCGCGAGTGCGTCGTCGCACGCGCCCAGGAACGCCGGCAGCGCTTCGAGCACAGTCACGTCCGACCCGAGACGGCGCCACACCGAGCCTAGCTCCAGGCCGATCACGCCCGCGCCGATCACGGCGAGCTTCTTCGGCACGGCGTCGAACGAGAGCGCGCCTTCGTTGTCGGCGACGATTCGGTTGTCGACCGGAATGTTCGGCAGATGGCGCGCCTTCGAACCCGTCGCGATGATCACGTTCTTCGCGGTCACGGTCTCGGTCTCGCCCTCGCCCGACACTTCGATCTGCACGCCGGCGTCCGTCTTGCCGGTGAACTTGCCGTGGCCCTTGAGCCACGTGATCTTGTTCTTGCGGAACAGGAACTCGATGCCCTTCGTCATCTTCTCGACGATGCCTTCCTTGCGAGCAAGCATTTTCGTGACGTCGAGCTTCACGTCCGACACGCTGATGCCGTGGTCGCCGAGATGCTTCGTCGCGTTCTCGAATTCCTCCGACGACGCGAGCAGCGCCTTCGACGGAATGCAGCCCACGTTCAGGCACGTGCCGCCGAGCTTCAGCGCGCCGGCCGGGTTCTTCCACTTTTCGATACACGCAACCGATTTGCCGAGCTGCGCTGCGCGGATCGCCGCGATATAGCCGCCGGGGCCGGCGCCGATCACGACGACGTCAAATTCCTTGGACATGACTTTCCTTCTTTTGTTGGCGTCGCGGCGCGCGCGAGCCTATCGCGCGCGCCGTGCGTCCTTGAATGTTTTTTACAGATCGAGCAGCAGGCGGGCCGGATCTTCCAGCGCGTCCTTCATCGCGACGAGCGACAGCACGGCTTCGCGGCCATCGATGATCCGGTGGTCATAAGACAGCGCCAGATAGTTCATCGGACGGATCACGATCTGGCCGTTTTCGACCACGGCGCGTTCCTTCGTCGCGTGCACGCCGAGAATCGCGGACTGCGGCGGGTTGATGATCGGCGTCGAGAGCATCGAGCCGAACACGCCACCGTTCGAGATGGAGAACGTGCCGCCCGTCATTTCCTCGATCGACAGCTTGCCGTCCTTCGCCTTCTGGCCGAATTCGGCGATCTTCTTCTCGATGTCGGCGAGGCTCATCTGGTCGGCGTTGCGCAGGATCGGCACCACCAGGCCGCGCGGCGAACCGACCGCGATACCGATGTCGAAGTAGCCGTGATAGACGATGTCGTTACCGTCGATCGACGCGTTCACCAGCGGGAACTTCTTCAGCGCGTGGACGGCGGCCTTCACGAAGAACGACATGAAGCCGAGCTTCACGCCATGTTCCTTCTCGAAGCGGTCCTTGTACTTGTTGCGCAGGTCCATGACCGGCGCCATGTTGACTTCGTTGAACGTCGTCAGGATGGCGTTGGTCTGCTGCGATTCGAGCAGACGCTCGGCGATCCGCGCACGCAGGCGCGACATCGGCACGCGCTGCTCCGGGCGGTCCTTCAGCCACTGGTCGGCGGAAGTCGGCGCCTTCACGTCCGGCAGCGCCGGCTTGGCGGCCTTCGCAGCCGGTGCGGGCGCGGGCTTCGCAGCGGGCGCGCTCGTGGTCGGGACAGCCGGCGCGCCTTGCGTCGCGGCGAGCGCGTCGCCCTTCGTGATGCGGCCGTCGCGGCCCGAGCCCGACACCTGATCGTTCGACAGGCCCTTCTCAGCCAGGATCTTGCCCGCGGCCGGCGATGCGGCGCTGCTCGAACCCGTGGCCTGCGCGGCTTGCGCGGCCGGTGCGGCTTCGGCCGCCACCGGGGCCGGCTTTACTTCGGCGTCGCCCGCCGCGGCGACGGCGGCAGGCGCTTCGCCCGCTTTCGCTTCCGTGTCGATCTTCGCGATGATTTCGTCGGCGACGACGATGTCGCCGTCATGCTTGATCACTTGCGCGAGCACGCCGGCGGACGGCGCCGGCACTTCCAGCACGACCTTGTCGGTTTCGATTTCGATGAGGATTTCGTCTTGCGCGACGGCTTCACCGGGCTTCTTCTTCCACTGCAGCATCGTGGCTTCCGAAACCGATTCGGAAAGCTGGGGAACCTTGACTTCTACGATAGCCATTCTGAATTGTCCTAATACGTGTCTTGTGAGAACGAACTCCGTGGCTGCTGCGCGCATCGATCGATTGCGAGCGCCGCAATGCGGCCACACGAGCGGATCGGGAAGTTTGTCTAAAACCGCCCGATCCTTTACGCCTTGCGCTTACTTCGCGATCGTCTGCGCGCCCTTCAGGCGGCCGAACGCGCCTTCGACCAGCGCCTTCTGCTGCTCGTAGTGCTTCGCGTAGTAACCGACCGCCGGCGACGCCGAAGCCGGACGTCCGCTGTAAGCCAGCTTCTGACCTTCCTTCATGCCGTCGCGCAGATGGTGCTCGACATAGAACCAGGCGCCCTGGTTCTGCGGTTCGTCCTGCACCCAGACCACTTCGGCCGCGTTTTCGTACTTCTTGAGTTCCGCGTCGAACTGCTTGTGAGCGAACGGATACAACTGCTCGATACGCACGATCGCGACATCGTTCGACTTCGCTTCCCGGCGATGCGCGACGAGGTCGTAATACACGCGGCCCGAGCACACCACCACGCGCTTGACCTTCTTCGGCTCGATAGCGTCGTCCACTTCGCCGATCACCGGCTGGAACGAACCCTTCGCGAGTTCCGACAGATCCGACACCGCTTCCTTGTGACGCAGCAGCGACTTCGGCGTCGCGATGATCAGCGGCTTCCTGAACAAGCGGATCATCTGGCGGCGCAGCAGGTGGAAGATCTGCGCCGGTGTGGTCGGCTGGACCACTTGCATATTGTGATCCGCGCACAGCTGCAGGAAGCGCTCGATACGCGCCGACGAGTGCTCCGGACCCTGGCCTTCATAGCCGTGCGGCAGCAGCATCGTGAGACCCGAGACGCGGCCCCACTTCACTTCGCCCGACGAGATGAACTGGTCGATCACGACCTGCGCGCCGTTCACGAAGTCGCCGAACTGCGCTTCCCACGCGACGAGCGTATTCGGCTCGGCCGTCGAATAGCCGTACTCGAACCCGAGCACCGCTTCTTCCGACAGCACCGAGTCGATCACCGTGAACTTCGCCTGACCTTCGGCGATGTTCTGCAGCGGGATGTACGTGCCGTCGTTCCAGCGCTCGCGGTTCTGATCGTGCAGAACGGCGTGGCGGTGCGTGAACGTGCCGCGGCCCGAGTCCTGGCCCGTCAGGCGCACGGCATAACCCGATGCCACGAGCGACGCGTAGGCCAGATGCTCGCCCATGCCCCAGTCGAGCTTCGACTCGCCCCGACCCATCGCGCGGCGATCGTTGATCACGCGCTCGACGAGCGGATGCAGCTTGAAGTTGTCGGGGATCGTCGTGATGCGGTCGGCGAGGCGCTTCAGCTCCGCGAGCGGGACGGCTGTATCGGCGGCGTCGGTCCACTTGCGGTTAAGGAACGGCACCCAGTCCACCGCGTACTTGCTCTTGAAGTTCGAGAGCACTGGATCGATGGTGTGATGGCCTTCGTCCATCGCCTGGCGGTACGCCTTGACGAAGTTGTCAGCGTCTTCAGCCGTGATCACGCCCTGCTGCACGAGCTTTTCCGCATACAGCGCGCGGGTGCCCGGGTGCTTCGCGATCGTCTTGTACATCAGCGGCTGCGTGACGGCAGGCGTGTCCTGCTCGTTGTGGCCGAGCTTGCGGAAGCAGATAATGTCGACCACGACATCCTTGTGGAACTGCATCCGGAAGTCGATGGCAAGCTGGGTGGCGAGCACGACCGCTTCGGGATCGTCGCCGTTCACGTGCAGCACCGGCGCCTCGATCATCTTCGCCACGTCCGAGCAATACAGCGTCGAGCGCGAATCGCGCGGGTCCGACGTCGTGAAGCCGATTTGGTTGTTGATGACGATGTGCAGCGTGCCGTGCGTGCCGTAGCCGCGCGTTTGCGCGAGGTTCAGCGTTTCCATCACCACGCCCTGGCCCGCGAAGGCCGCGTCGCCGTGGATCTGGACCGGCAGCACTTGCATGCCATTTTCGTCGCCGCGACGGTCCATGCGCGCCTTCGACGACCCTTCGACCACCGGGTTGACGATTTCGAGGTGCGACGGATTGAACGCGAGCGAGAGATGCACCGGGCCACCGTCGGTCGAGACGTCAGACGAGAAGCCCTTGTGGTATTTGACGTCGCCGGCCGGGAGGTCGTCGACGTGCTTGCCTTCAAATTCGGCGAAGAGATCGGCCGGCATCTTGCCGAGCGTGTTCACGAGGACGTTCAGGCGCCCGCGGTGAGCCATGCCGATGATGATTTCCTGCACGCCCGCCGCGCCCGCGTGACGCACGACCTCATCCATCGACGCGATAAAGCTCTCGCCACCTTCCAGCGAGAAGCGCTTCTGGCCGACGTACTTGGTGTGAAGGAAGCGCTCCAGCCCTTCCGACGCCGTAAGGCGTTGAAGAATGTGCTTCTTCTTCTCGTTCGAGAAATTCGGTGTCGAGCGGATCGATTCGAGGCGTTCCTTCCACCAGCGCTTCTGTTCCGGATCGCTGATGTACATGAATTCAGCGCCGAGCGTGCCGCAGTACGTGTCGCGCAACGCCTTGACGATCTCGCGCAACGACGCCTGCTCGAAGCCGAAGTACAGGTTCTGCGCATGGAACGTCTGGTCCATGTCCGACTCGGTGAAGTCGTAGAACGCGGGTTCGAGCTCGGGGATATGCGGACGTTCGCGGCGCTTGAGGGGGTCGAGATTCGCCCATTGCGAGCCGAGGAACCGGTACGCGCCGATCAGGGATTGAACGTAGACTTGTTTTCGCGCGGTGGCGAGGTCGCCCGTGCTTTCGCGCGGGATGAAGGCGTTGGCCTTCGCGCGCTGTGCGAACGATTCGACGATCGGGCCGTGGGCCACGTCGTTGTGATTCGTGCCATCGGAGGCCGGCACGTTCTGCAACGCGTCGAAATAATCACGCCAGGTGTCCGGGACGGACGCGGGATTATCCAGGTAGGCTTCGTACAGTTCTTCGACGTACGGAGCATTGCCGCCGAACAGATAAGAGTTCAGCTGGAATTGCTTCATCATTTTTACGCTCACCTTTCTTCGAGTTTCTCGAGAAATAGCGGGTTAAGAAACCTTCCGCGACACGGCCTGACCGTTTAGCGGATTGCGCGAATCAAGTCTGCTTGGAAGGACCTAAAAAGCGGCAAAACATCTGACTAGCATAGCACAGAACACATAGTCGATATAGCCGATGGTCGCACCTCACGCCCTCTCGCAACGAGCATGTGCGGGCGTTCGATGAATAAAACAAGAGTGCTTTGAAGCGCTTCAGCCAACGAAAAAGCCGCCCGAAGGCGGCTTGGTAAACACTATTAGCGAGGCTGTCGAACTCAGTCGACTGCGCCTTCGCGGCTCGCGCGGCGGCGCTCGTGTTCCTTCAGATGACGCTTGCGCAGACGAATCGATTGCGGCGTTACTTCGACGAGTTCGTCGTCGTCGATGAATTCGACTGCGTATTCCAGCGACATCTGGATCGGCGGCACGAGGCGCACGGCTTCGTCGGTGCCGGAAGAGCGCACGTTGGTCAGCTGCTTGCCCTTGATCGGGTTCACGACGAGGTCGTTGTCGCGGCTGTGAATGCCGATGATCATGCCTTCGTACAGCGCATCGCCCGGCGACACGAACATGCGGCCTCGGTCCTGCAGCTTCCACAGCGCATAGGCGACGGCCGCGCCGTCGTCCTGCGAGATCAGCACGCCGTTGCGGCGCTCGCCGACCGCGCCTTCCTTCACCGGCGCGTAGGAATCGAACGTGTGGCTCATCAGGCCCGTGCCGCGCGTGAGCGTCAGGAACTCGCCCTGGAAGCCGATCAGGCCACGTGCCGCGATCTTGTATTCGAGACGCGTGCGGCCTCGGCCGTCCGACGCCATATCGAGCATTTCGCCCTTGCGGCGGCCGAGTTCTTCCATTACGCCGCCCTGGTGCGAATCTTCCATGTCGACCGTCAGGTTTTCGTACGGCTCGTGCTTCACGCCGTCGACCTCATGCATCACCACGCGCGGACGCGATACCGCAAGCTCATAGCCTTCGCGACGCATGTTCTCGACGAGAATCGTCAGGTGCAGTTCGCCGCGGCCCGCCACTTCGAACGTGGTTTCGTCGCCGGTTTCCTTCACACGCAGTGCGACGTTGTGATTCAGTTCCTTCATCAGACGATCGCGGATCTGGCGGCTCGTCACGAACTTGCCTTCACGACCCGCAAGCGGCGACGAATTCACGAGGAAGTTCATCGTGAGCGTCGGTTCGTCGACGGTGATCATGGGCAGCGCTTCCGGCGCTTCCGGTGCGCAAATCGTAACGCCGATGCCGATTTCATCGATACCGTTGATCAAAACGATGTCGCCCGCCTGCGCTTCCTCGACCTGCACGCGCTCGAGACCACGGAACGACAGCACCTGGTTGATCTTGCGGTTGATGATCGCGCCGTCCGGGCCCGAACGCACGGCGACCGCCATGCCCGGGCGGATACGCCCGCGCGCGACGCGCCCGACGCCGATCCGGCCGACGTAGGTCGAATAGTCGAGCGACGTGATTTGCAGTTGCAGCGGCGCGTCCGGATCCGACGGGCGGACCGGCACGTGCTCCAGGATCGCTTCAAAGAGCGGGCGCATCGTGCCTTCGCGCACTTCGGGGTTCAGGTCGGCATAGCCATTCAGGCCCGACGCGTAGACGATCGGGAAGTCGAGCTGTTCTTCGGTGGCGCCGAGCTTGTCGAAGAGATCGAACGTCTGGTTGATCACCCAGTCGATACGCGCGCCCGGACGGTCCACCTTGTTGATCACGACGATCGGCTTCAAACCAAGCGCCAGCGCCTTCTTTGTCACGAAGCGCGTTTGCGGCATCGGGCCTTCGACGGCATCGACGAGCAGGAGCACCGAGTCGACCATCGAGAGCACGCGCTCCACTTCGCCGCCGAAGTCCGCGTGTCCGGGCGTGTCGACGATATTGATGTGCGTGCCTTCGTATTCCACCGCGCAGTTCTTCGCAAGAATCGTGATGCCACGTTCCTTTTCGATGTCGTTCGAGTCCATGACGCGTTCGACGACCGCCTGGTTTTCCCGGAACGTGCCGGACTGGCGGAGAAGCTGGTCGACGAGCGTAGTCTTGCCGTGGTCGACGTGGGCAATGATGGCGATGTTGCGGAGGGCGCGAGTCATAGGATCTGTACAGTTGGGCGCCGTCGGTGCGAGCTTCGACGAGTTTCGAAGGTGCTCGCGCAATCCGTAGTCGCTCGCTCGGGGACTCAAGCAAGAACGTCTCGATGTCTGAATCGAGCACTCGGCGCAATGGGAACCCGAAAGTATAGCACGCAGATATGTCTGCTTCTCAGCGCATTTGACAATAGGACATAACCCGAAAGCCGTGCGACCGCTGTCGATTTTCATCAAAGCACGTCTCGGGCCACTTTTAAGCGTCTCCATAAACTTCTTGCCGCGCCCTAAGAGCAATCCTATAATCCTGCCTAGTCAACTATTGCAACCGCATGAGAATCCATGAGCGACGCTCCTAATCCTCCGCCGCGAATCGCTGACTATCAACTCGGCGAGAGCGTCGGCTATCTGATGAGCCGGGTCCGCTCGACGATGTGGAACATGGTCACGCAGCACACTACCGCCGAGCTCGGCATCACTAGTACGCAGGCGAGTATCGTGTTCATGCTCGCGTCTGGACAAGGCCTCACCGCCGCCGATCTTGCCCGCGAATACGGCATCGATGCAAGCGCCGTCACGCGACTCATCGACCGGCTGGAGAAGCGTGGCCTGCTTTCGCGCGTGCGTAGCGAAGAGGACCGGCGCGTCGTCCGGCTTGCGCTCACGCCCGAAGGCTTTGCGCTCGCCGAGAAAATTCCGGCTATCTTCATTCGTGTCATGGACAAACTTCTGATGGGTTTCACGCCGGAGGAAGTCGGATTTCTGAAGAGCATGCTGCGGCGCGTGCTCGTGAATTCATGCGATCCGGGCTGTGCGGCGCTCGCCAGCTCCGCGCTTGCCTCCGCCGAGAAGCAGCCCGGTTCACCGTTGCGCTGACAATAAACTTTCGTCATGAAACTGAAAGAAATTGATTGCACCGTCCATCATCCAGTCAAAAACTAAGAGTCGAGCGATGAAAACACTTTCCTCGTCCGCGCCTCGCGTCACGAAAAGCGCGCTCGCCTTGGCCGTCGCGGCGCTCGCGCTCGCCGGCTGCGCGAACTATTCCGGCATCGGCAGCGACAAGACGCTCGCCGCGCCCGAGAACTTCGAGAGCACTCAGAGCCTGCCCACCCAGGGCGGCACGTGGCCCAAGCTCGACTGGGCCGCGCAGTTCGGCGATCCGCAACTGCCGCAGCTGATCGACGAGGCGCTCGCGGGCAGCCCGTCGATCGCGCAGGCGCAGGCGCGCATCGCGAAGGCGTCGTCGTATATCGAGACGTCGCGCTCGGCGCTCTATCCGAAGGTCACCGGCCAGTATTCGTGGACGCGCGAACTCTATTCCGCGAACGCCCTCTTCCCGCCCCCCTACGGCGGCACGTGGTACAGCGAGAACAATGCGCTCGTCAGCGCATCGTGGGAACTCGACTTGTGGGGCAAGAATAAGTCGCGACTCGCGATGGCCGTCTCGCAGGAAAAAGCCGCCGAAGCCGACATGCAGCAGGCGCGCGTGACGCTCTCCGCATCGGTTGCGCGGACGTATAACCAGTTGGCGCTGCTCTACGCGCTGCGCGACGTGGCCCAGCGCGAGATCGCGAACCGCAACGACGTCGGCCGCATCACGAACGGGCGCGTCACCGCCGGGCTCGATACGAACGTCGAGCGCCGCACGGCCGAAGGCAACGTCGCGACGAGCCAGTCGAACCTGACCGAACTCGACGGCCAGATCACCGGCGTGCGCTATCAATTGGGCGCGCTGCTCGGCAAGGGGCCGGATCGCGGGCTGCAGATCGCGAAGCCGGTCGCGAACCCCAAGATCGACGTCGCGCTGCCGGACAACGTGCCCGCCGATCTCGTCTCGCGCCGTCCGGACATCGTCGCCGCGCGCTGGCAGGTCGAATCCGCGACGCACAACATCAAGGAAGCGAAGGCCGAGTTCTTCCCCGACATCAACCTCGCCGCCGCGTTCGGCTTCGATGCGTTCGGCTGGAGCAAATTTCTCACGGCAAGCAGCCGCCAGATCCAGGCGGGCCCGGCGATCCACCTGCCGATCTTCGACGCCGGTTATCTCCGCTCGCAGTTGAAGGGCCGCTACGCCGACTTCGAACTCGACGTCGCGAACTACAACCAGACGCTGATTAACGCGCTGAACGACGTCGCCACGCAAGTCGCCGCGATCCGTTCGCTCGACAAGCAGACGGTCGACGCCGAGCGCGCGCTCGACGCCGCCACCCACGCCTACGAACTCGCCGTGATCCGCTACAAGGCGGGCTTGTCGCCGCAGTTGCAGGTGTTGTCGGCGGACGAGAACCGGCTCGCGAACGAGCAGACCGTGACGAACCTCAGGATGAGGCGCCGCGATTTGCAGATCGCGCTCATCAAGGCGCTCGGCGGCGGTTTCGACGCCACCGACACGAATCTCGCCATCGACGGCAGCGGCCAGACGCATGCGGCGGCCAGCCCCGCCCCGGCGAACTAAGAACAGAATCGAAAAACAGCATCGAACAGGACAGGAACGGAGCCATCCATGAGCGACCCCCAACAAACCGCCGCCGCACCGGCGCCGAAGACCAACACGACGAAGCGCCGCACGCTGATGACGCTGATCGTGCTCGTCATCATCATCGCCGCCGTCGCGTACGGGCTGTATTACTTCCTGGTCGCGCGCTTTCACGAAAGCACCGACGACGCCTACGTGAATGGCAATGTCGTGCAGATCACGCCGCAAGTGGTCGGCACGGTGACGTCCGTCAACGCCGACGACACGCAAACGGTCAAGGTCGGCGATCCGCTCGTCGTGCTCGATCCGGCCGATTCGAAAGTCGCGCTTGATCAGGCCGAGGCGAATCTCGCGCAGACGGTGCGCCAGGTCCGCACGCTCTTCGTCAACGACAACCAGTATGAAGCGCAAGTCGCGCTGCGCCGCTCGGACCTGTCGCGCGCGCAGGACGATCTGCGCCGGCGCATGACGATCGCGCAGACGGGCGCTGTGTCGCAGGAAGAAATCTCGCACGCGCGCGACGCCGTGCGCGGCGCGCAGGCCGGGCTCGATGCCGCCCAGCAGGAACTCGCGTCGAACCGCTCGCTGACCGCCAACACGACGATCGCGGGCCATCCGAACGTGCTCGCCGCCGCCGCGAAGGTGCGCGACGCCTACATCAACTACGCGCGCAACACGCTGCCGGCGCCGGTGACGGGCTATGTGGCGAAGCGTTCGGTGCAGGTCGGCCAGCGCGTGGCGCCGGGCAATCCGCTGATGGCGATCGTGCCGCTCAACGCCGTCTGGGTCGATGCCAACTTCAAGGAAGTGCAACTCAAGCACATGCGCATCGGCCAGCCGGTCGAACTGACGGCCGATCTTTACGGCTCGGGAGTCGTGTTCCACGGCAAGGTGATCGGCTTCTCGGCGGGAACGGGCTCGGCGTTTTCGCTGCTGCCGGCGCAAAACGCGACCGGCAACTGGATCAAGGTCGTGCAGCGGCTGCCCGTGCGCGTCGCGCTCGATCCGAAGGAACTGGAGCAGCATCCGCTGCGCATCGGCCTCTCGATGAACGCCGACGTCACGATCAAGAGCGAAGAAGGCGGCCAGCTAGGCACGGCGCCGAACACGGTCTACCAGACGAATGTCTTCGACAAATACGGCGATCAGGCCGATGCGGAAATCGCCCGCATCATCCAGCAAAACGCCGGTTCAGGTGGCGGCGCGCAGAGTTCGGTGCCGCGCAGCAGCGGTGCGAAACCCGCTGCTGCGAAGCTGATGTAAGCGCCGGGCCCGTTCAATGTCTCAGGCAAACGTGGTTCATCCGCCGCTCGAAGGCGCGAAACTCGTGATCGGCACGATCGCCGTTTCGCTCGCGGTGTTCATGAACGTCCTCGACACGTCGATCGCCAACGTCTCGATCCCGTCGATTTCGGGCGACCTCGGCGTGGCGTCCGACCAGGGCACGTGGGTCATCACGTCGTTCGCGGTCGCCAATGCGATCTCCGTGCCGCTCACCGGCTGGCTCACGCAGCGCTTCGGGCAGGTCCGCCTGTTCATGACGTCGATCGTGCTGTTCGTGATCGCTTCGTGGCTGTGCGGGCTCGCGCCGACGCTGCCTTTCCTGCTCGCCGCGCGCGTGTTCCAGGGCGCGGTCGCCGGTCCGATGATCCCGCTCTCGCAGACGCTCTTGCTCGCGAGCTACCCGCGCGCGAAGGCGCCGATGGCCCTTTCGATGTGGTCGATGACCACGCTGATCGCGCCGGTCGCAGGTCCAATCCTCGGCGGCTGGATCTCGGACAACATCGCGTGGCCGTGGATTTTCTACGTCAACATTCCGGTCGGGATCGCGGCCGCGCTCGCGACGTTTGCGATCTTCCGCGAGCGCGATTCCGCGATCCGCAAGGCGCCGATCGACACGGTCGGCCTCGCGCTGCTCGTGATCTGGGTCGGCTCGCTGCAGATCATGCTCGACAAGGGCAAGGACCTCGACTGGTTCAATTCGACGACGATCATCGTGCTCACGCTGATTGCGGTGATCGCGCTGGCGTTCTTCATCGTGTGGGAGCTGACGGCGGAGCATCCGGTCGTCGATCTGTCGTTGTTCAAACTCCGCAATTTCACCGGCGGGACGATCGCGCTCTCGATTGGCTACGGCCTCTACTTCGGCAATCTCGTGCTCCTGCCGCTGTGGCTACAGACCGACATCGGCTATACGGCCACCGACGCCGGGCTCGTGATGGCGCCGGTCGGCGTGTTCGCGATTTTGCTGTCGCCGGTGACCGGCAAGTTCCTGCCGCGCACCGATCCGCGCAAGATCGCGACGGCGGCGTTCCTGGTGTTCGCGCTCTGCTTCTGGATGCGCTCGCGCTACACGACGGGCGTCGACACCTACTCGCTGATGATGCCGACGCTGATTCAAGGCATCGGCATGGCCGGGTTCTTCATTCCGCTCGTGTCGATCACGCTGTCGGGCCTGCCGGGGCATCGGATTCCGGCGGCGTCGGGATTGTCGAATTTTGTGCGGATCATGTGCGGCGGCATCGGCACGTCGATTTTTTCGACGGCGTGGGAGCATCGGTCTATCGTGCATCACACGCAACTGGTCGAGCAGGCGAACGCGTACAACCCGGTCTTCGCGAATTCGATTTCGCAAATGGGCGCCGCGGGGTTCGATCAGGCGCAGGCTTATGGACTCTTCAACAGCATGGCGACGCAGCAGGCGGCGCAACTCGGCGTGAACGATCTGTTCTATTTGTCGGCGGGGATTTTTGTCGCGCTGATCGGATTGATCTGGATCACGAAGCCCGAGCGGTCGGGCGGCGGGGATTCGGCGGCGGCGGCATCGGCGGCGCATTGAGTTTTTTTGCCGCGCGGACGTAAAAAAGCCCGGAACCTCGATTGAGGTTCCGGGCATTTTTTGTCTCGCCGATCTCAGTTCGCCGACGCTGTCACAACAAGCCGTTCCGGCGCCAGCACGCCCTCGCCCGCTTTCGCGACGCCTAGCAGCTTCGCGCCTTCGTTCGCGTAGACGCGCACGCGGCCGTCTTCCAGCGGTTGCGCCGACACCTCGGCGAGCTTGAGCCGCTGCCCGTGCAGGAAGCGGCGAGTGGCATCGGCATCGAGATGCACGGCGGGAAAAGTTGAGAGCAGCGCGTCGACGGGCTGAAGCCAGCCGTCGCGCTCGACTTCCGGCGCATCCGACAACGCATCGAGCGTCACCGCGTGCTCCAGCGTCAGCGCGCCGACGCCCGTGCGACGCAGCGCTACGAGATGCGCGCCGCAACCCAGCGCCTCGCCGATATCCTCCGCCAGCGTGCGCACGTAGGTGCCCTTGCTGCACGTCACGCGAAACGTCACGAGCGGCAGCGCGCACGCGATCAGGTCGAGCGCGTGGATCGTCACCTGCCGCCCTTCGCGCTCGACCGTCTGACCAGCGCGCGCGTATTCGTAGAGTGGCTTGCCGTCGCGCTTCAAAGCGGAGTACATCGGTGGAACCTGCGTGATCTCGCCGCGAAAATTCGCCATTGCCGCTAGAACCTGCGCTTCGTCGCACGTCACATCGCGCGTGTCGATCGCTTCGCCTTCGGCGTCGCCCGTCGTCGTGCGGATGCCGAGGCGCATCGTCGCCTCATACGTCTTGTCGGCTTCGAGCAGATCCTGCGAAAACTTCGTCGCCTCGCCGAAGCAAAGCGGCAGCAAACCGGTCGCGAGCGGATCGAGCGTGCCCGTATGCCCCGCCTTCTTCGCCAGATACAGCCGCTTCGCGCGAATCAGCGCGTCATTGCTCGACAGCCCGAGCGGCTTGTCCAGCAGCAAAACACCGTCGAGCGCGCGGCGCGGAATCTTCGGACGAGCAGAACCAGTCATCGATCAGGCGCCTTCCTCGTCGTCCTTCGCGCGCGTCGCGTTGGCTTCGTCGATCAGCTTTGACATCTCGACCGCGCGCTCGATCGTCTGGTCGTAATGGAAATGCAGCGTCGGCACGGTGTGGATGTGCAAGCGCTTGAACAACTGGTTGTGCAGATGCCCGGCCGCGTGATTCAGGCCGTCCTGCGTCTGCTGCGGATCGCCCGTCAGCGTCGTGAAATAGACTTTCGCGTGCGCATAATCCGGCGTCAGCTCGACGCTCTGGATCGTCACCATCCCGACGCGCGGGTCCTTCACCTCGCGCATCAGTTCGGACAAATCGCGCTGGATCTGATCCGCGATCTGCACGTTTCGATTCGGGGATGTACGTTTCTTGGCCATGATGTGTTCCTTTTATTGCCGTGCCCGCGTCCATAAAAAAAGCGGAGCGGACCTAGAGGCCCGCTCCGCCTTGACTCTACGGCGGGCAATCTTACAGCGTACGAGCCACTTCGGTGACTTCGAACACTTCGAACTGGTCGCCTTCGACGATGTCGTTGAAATTCTTCACCGACATACCGCACTCGAAGCCCTGACGCACTTCCTTCACGTCGTCCTTGAAGCGCTTGAGCGAGTCGAGTTCGCCGGTGTGGATCACGACGTTGTTGCGGATCACGCGCACCGAAGAGCTGCGCTTCACTACACCGTCGGTCACCATACAACCAGCGATCAGGCCGACCTTCGGCACGCGGATCACCTGACGCACTTCGACCATACCGGTCACGACTTCGCGCTTCTCCGGCGACAGCATGCCGGACATCGCCGCCTTCACCTCATCCACGGCGTCATAGATGATGTTGTAGTAGCGGATGTCGATGCCGTTGTTCTCGGCGACCTTGCGCGCCTGGGCATCCGCACGCGTGTTGAAGCCGATGATGACCGCCTTCGACGCCGTCGCGAGATTGACGTCCGACTCGCTGATCGCGCCGACTGCGCTGTGCACGATCTGCACGCGCACTTCGTTGGTCGAGAGCTTTTGCAGCGACTGCACGAGTGCTTCCTGCGAACCCTGCACGTCGGCCTTGACGATGAGCGGCAAGTTTTGCACTTCGCCTTCGCCCATCTGCTCGAGCATGTTTTCGAGCTTCGCGGCCTGCTGCTTCGCGAGCTTCACGTCGCGGAACTTGCCCTGACGGAACAAGGCGATTTCGCGCGCCTTGCGCTCGTCCGGCAGCACGATGACTTCCTCGCCCGCGCCCGGCACTTCCGACAGACCTTGAATCTCGACCGGAATCGACGGACCCGCCGATTTCGTCGGCTTGCCGGTTTCGTCGAGCATCGCCCGAACGCGGCCGTAGGCGCTGCCCGCGAGCACGACGTCGCCGCGATTGAGCGTCCCCGACTGAACGAGGATCGTTGCAACCGGACCCTTGCCCTTGTCGAGCTTCGCTTCGATCACGAGACCCTTGGCAGGCGCTTCGACCGGTGCCGTCAGTTCCAGCACTTCGGCCTGGAGCGAGACGTTTTCCAGCAGATCGTCGATACCCTGACCCGTCTTCGCCGACACTTCGACGAACGGCGAATCACCACCGTACTCTTCCGGCACGACGCCTTCCGCGACGAGTTCCTGCTTCACGCGCTCGGAATGCGCATCCGGCTTGTCGATCTTGTTGATCGCGACGACGATCGGCACGCCGCCAGCCTTCGCGTGAGCGATAGCTTCCTTCGTTTGCGGCATGACGCCGTCGTCGGCTGCGACCACGAGAATCACGATGTCGGTAGCCTTCGCACCGCGCGCACGCATGGCCGTGAAGGCCTCGTGGCCCGGCGTGTCGAGAAACGTAATGACGCCGCGCGGCGTTTCGACGTGATACGCGCCGATGTGCTGCGTGATGCCGCCCGCTTCGCCCGCCGCCACTTTCGCGCGTCGGATGTAATCGAGCAACGACGTCTTGCCGTGGTCGACGTGCCCCATGACCGTGACGACCGGCGGACGCGGCAGGCGTTCGCCCACTTCTTCTTGCGTTTCGCCTTCGGAGAGCAGCGCTTCCGGATCGTCCAGCTTCGCCGCGACCGCCCGGTGACCGAGTTCCTCGACGACGATCATCGCCGTTTCCTGATCGAGCACCTGGTTGATCGTGACCATCTGGCCGAGCTTCATCATGACCTTGATGACTTCCGACGCCTTCACCGACATCTTGTGCGCCAGATCGGCGACCGAGACGGTTTCCGGCACGTGCACTTCACGCACGATCGGTTCTGTCGGCGCCTGGAACGTGGTCTGGTCCTGATGCTTGCCACGACCCTTCGGACCGCCGCGCCAGCCGCGATCGACGCCGCCGCTCGTGTCGCCGCGCGTCTTGATGCCGCGGCGCTTGGCTGCGTCGTCCTGCCAGCCGCCCTTGCCGCCCGCCTTCTTCTTGTCGGGCGACGACGGCGCTGCCGCTGCCGGCGCGCCAGCCGCCGGTTTTTTCGCCGCTGCCGGACGCGCGGACACCGAGCCTTCCGGCTTGGCCGGCTTGTGCAACGTGCCCTTCGCCTCCGCAGCCTTTGCCGCTTCGGCCGGCTTGGCGGCGACAGGCGCCGGCTCGGCCGGCTTTGCCTGCTGCGCCTTGCGCGGCGTGTTCATCATTTCGCGAATCGCGCGGGCTTCGGCCTCGGCCGCCGCGCGACGCTTCGCGATCTGTTCCTGCTCGGCGCGCGCCTTTTCGGTCGCGGCGCGTGCGGCGTCCTCGGCTTTCTTGGCGGCTTCGCGTTGAGCGGCGCGCTCGGCGGCGGCCTTCTCTTCGTTCTGCTGCGCGGCGGGATCGACCTTTGCGGGTTCCTCGGCCGGCTTCTCGGCCTTGGCCTCGGCGCGCTGTTCCTGACGCACCGCCGACGCCGCGCGCGACACCGCCGCTGCTTCCTTCACGGCGGCGGCGCGCTTCGCAGCTTCCTCTTCGGCGCGACGGCGCTCGGCTTCGGCCGCTTCCTCGTGTGCGCGGCGCTCCGCCTCTTCACGCTCGAGGCGTTCCTGGCGTTCCTTGAGCTCCTGCGCTTCCTTCTCGAGCAGCTCGGCCGCGTGCCGTGCTTCTTCCTCGCGACGCTGCAATTCGGCTTCGTCGACGTCGTCCTCGACCTGGGCCTGCGCCTCGACGACCTGTTCCGCGCCTTGTTCGTCACGCTTCACGAAGACACGCTTCTTGCGCACCTCGACCTGAATGGTGCGAGCTTTACCCGTAGAGTCGGATTGCTTGATCTCCGACGTATGCCGGCGGGTCAGAGTGATCTTGCGTTTGTCGGCGTCGGTGGAACCGTGCGACTTGCGCAAATGATCGAGCAGACGCGCCTTGTCCGTTTCGGACAAGTCGTCGTCAGCGCTTGCTTTCTGAACGCCAGCCGCCTGCAGCTGCTCGAGCAGTACGCCTGCAGGCATTTTGAGTTCCGCGGCAAATTGGGCTACGTTGTTACTCGCCATTCATTCCTCGTGATGCAAGGACAATTTCCTTGCTGTTAGATCGGGTCATGCGGCCGAACTGGCCGCGATATATCAGTGCGCCATGGTCATTTCTCACTGGAACCAGTGTTCACGTGCTTTCATGATCAACGCCTTAGCGGCATCCTCTTCCATGCCGGTCATGTCGACCAGCTCATCCACAGCCAGCTCGGCGAGTTCGTCGCGCGTCTGGATCTGGTTTTCTGCGAGTTTCAAGAACAATTCGTCGTCCATGCCCTCGAGACTCTTCAAGTCGAGTGCGACCCCTTCGACCTTCTCTTCATTGGCGATGGCCATCGTCAGAAGCGCGTCACGCGAGCGGTTGCGCAGTTCGTGAACCGTGTCTTCGTCGAAGGCTTCGATTTCGAGCATTTCGTTAAGCGGTACGTACGCGATCTCTTCGAGGCTCGTGAAGCCCTCGTCGATCAGGATGTCGGCCACTTCTTCATCGACGTCGAGACGCGCCATGAACAGGCCGCGCAACGTGCCGCGCTCCTCGTTCTGCTTCAACGCGGATTCGTCCGGCGTCATGATGTTGATCTGCCAGCCGGTCAATTCGCTGGCGAGTCGTACGTTCTGGCCGCTGCGGCCGATGGCGACCGCAAGTTCGTTCTCGTCCACGACGACGTCCATCGAATGCTTCTCTTCATCGACGACGATCGACTGTACGGCAGCCGGCGCGAGGGCGCCGATCACGAACTGGGCGGGGTCTTCCGACCATAGCACGATGTCGACGTTCTCGCCACCGAGCTCGTTTCGCACCGCCTGCACGCGCGATCCGCGGATGCCGACGCAGGTGCCGATCGGGTCGATCCGCTTGTCATAAGCGATCACGCCGATTTTCGCACGCACGCCAGGATCACGCGCGGCTGCCTTGATTTCGAGCAGACCCTGCTCGATTTCCGGCACTTCCATCTCGAACAATTTCATCAGGAACTCGGGCGCCGTGCGCGAGAGTTCGATTTGCGGGCCGCGCGCGGTGCGGTCGACCTTCGCGATGTAGGCACGCACGCGGTCGCCGACGCGCAGGTTTTCCTTCGGAATCAACTGGTCGCGGCGCAAAAGCGCTTCGACACGACCCGATTCGACGATGAAATTACCCTTGTCCAGACGCTTGACCGAGCCGGTCATGATCTTTTCGCCGCGCTCGAGGAAGTCGTTGAGGATCTGCTCGCGCTCGGCGTCGCGAACCTTCTGAAGAATGACTTGCTTCGCCGCCTGCGCGCCGATGCGGCCGAATTCGATCGACGGGATCGGCTGCTCGATGAAGTCGTCGATTTCGGCGTCCGGCTTGTCTTCCTTCGCTTCGAACAACAGAATTTCCTGATCCGGCTCCTGCAGGCCTGCCTCGTCCGGCACGACGCGCCAGCGGCGGAAGGTTTCGTGCTCGCCGCTTTCACGATCGATCGCGACGCGGATATCGACATCTTCCTCGAACAGCTTTTTCGTTGCCGAAGCAAGCGCAGCTTCGAGCGCTGCGTACACCACGTCCTTGTTGACGTTCTTTTCGCGCGCCAGCGCATCCGCCAGCATCAAAACTTCGCGACTCATTGTTTGCGGCTCCTAAAGTCAACCTTGGGGACGAGACGTGCTTTATCGAGGTCTGCGAGCGTGAAATCGAGCATCGCGGCGCCGTCCTTCCCTTCAAATTCCAAACCGATCGTGTCGCCGTTCGGCGCATGCACGATGCCCCGGTACGACTTGCGCCCATCCAGCGGCTTTTTCAACGTGATGACGGCTTCGCTGCCCGCGAAGCGTTCGAAATCCGCCAGCTTCTTGAGCGGACGATCGAGACCCGGCGAAGACACTTCGAGCCGGTCGTAATCGATGTTTTCGACTTCGAGCAGATACTGAAGCTGGCGCGTGACTTTCTCGCAGTCTTCGATGGCGATTCCGGCGGGCTGGTCGATAGAGACGCGCAACATGCCGCCTCCCGAACGCTCGAGATCGACAAGCTCGTAGCCGAGGCCCGAGACCGTGGTTTCTATCAATTCCGTCAGTTGCACAGTGACTCCAAGGTGTTCGCGCGCACTCCACGCCGAAACACCTGCGGGCTGCGCCTTGAGCCGGCGCGCACTTGTTGCCCCAAGATGCCGAACCGATTAGCCAAAAAAAAATGGGCGCAACGCCCAAATTCTTTTTACCGAGGTCGCATCTGGGCGGCGAAACAAAACTGCGTGCCCAGCGACTTTGTGATTTTAGCCATTTTTCGGGATAAACGCAAACGGACTAGTCCGGTTGGCGGCAGGTTTGCATCCATTTCAACGCTGTTTCGCTGCTGTTTGCGCCGGGTTTGCGGGGCAATCGCATGTTGCGCGCTTTTTCGGGGCTATTGAAATGGGGCACGCTGGTGTGCCCCATTCTTGCGCTCCAACACGCTGGATCAGCGTCCGCGCGTGCGATTGCGCGGCGTCGCCGGACGCGGACCGCGGCCCGCGCCGCCCGCGTTGCCCGGCTTGCCTTGCGGGCCGCCCTGAGCGCCCTGCCGGCCACCCGTGCGAGCACCGCCCGCTCCCGGTGCGCGCTTGCCGCCACCGCCCGTGCCTGCTCCGGCGCCTTGCAATCCGCCTTGCGCGCGGCCGCCACGCGGACCCGCACCGGGACGGCCACCATTCGCGCGATTGCCATTCGGCTCGCCGCCCGCGCGATTGCCGTTCGGCTCGCGACCGCCACCACCACCGCTGCCGCCGCGCGCGCCATATCCACCGCCGCTCGCGCCGCCGAAGCCACCGGCCGAACCCGCGCCGAAACCGCCCGCCGCGCCGCGACGCCCGCCCGGACCGCCGCGCGCCGGCGTCTGCGTCTGCGTCATGCGCAGATGCGAGCTCAGTACAGGTTCACGCGTGATGACGCCCATCGACGTCTGCATCGGATCGGGTTGCACGCGTTGCGGCGTGTTCCGACTGCCCCGCTCCTCGACCGGCGCCTTCAACCCGACCGATTCCATCAGGCTGCGCACCTCGTTATCCTCGAGTTCTTCCCAGCGGCCACGCTTCAACCCCTTCGGCAGCGCGATCGGGCCGTGGCGAGTGCGGATCAGCCGGCTGACCATCAGCCCCGCCGCCTCGAACATCCGGCGAACTTCGCGATTGCGCCCTTCGGCGAGCGCGACGTGATACCAGTGATTCGTGCCTTCGCCGCCGCCGTCCTTGATGCGCAGGAAGTTCGCCGGGCCGTCGTCGAGTTCGACGCCGCTCAGCAGCTTCTGCCGCATACCTTCCGCCAGTTCGCCGACCACTCGCACCGCGTATTCACGCTCGACGCTGTAGCGCGGATGCATGAAGCGGTTCGCCAGATCGCCCGACGTCGTGAGCAACAGCAGGCCTTCGGTATTGAAGTCCAGCCGGCCGACGGCGAGCCATTTCGCCGTTTTCATCGGCGGCAGCTTGTCGAACACCGACGGGCGGCCTTCCGGATCGGCGTGGCTCACGATTTCGCCGGTCGGCTTGTGGTACAGCAGGATGCGTGGCGGCTTGCTCGAGAGCTTGCGCTTCACCGGCTTGCCGTTGATGCGGACCTGGTCGGTCGGCATGATGCGCTGGCCGATGTGCGCCGGCTCGCCGTTCACCGACACGCGCCCCGCGATGATCAACTCCTCCATGTCGCGGCGCGAGCCCATGCCCGCCTCGGCGAGCACCTTGTGGAGCTTCGGCGCGTCGTCGTCCGGTTCCAGCACGCGCTTTTGCTGCGGGGCATTGCGCCCGCGACGCAGCATCGGCGCGCGCACGCCGCCCGTGCCGTTGTCGGCATCGAAAGCAGGCGATGTCACGTAGGCGAACACGTCGTCGACGGCAGCGGCCGCTGCGCTCGGCACCGGCGCTGCCGTCGCGTCATCGCGCTTCCCGCGCTTTTGCTGCGCGCCGTGGCCAAGACCGCGACCGCCTTCGCGTTGACCTTCCTTCGATTCCCTCGGCTCGCGCGGCACACGCGCACCCGCTTCGCGCTTGGCCGCGCCGTTCTTCGGCGTGCGCGCGCCTGCGTCCTTGCGCGGCATGCGCACCTGCGCGGCGACGACGCCATCCGGCGGCGCCTCCGTCACGACGCCCGCTTCCGGCGCGCCTTCGTCGCCCTTCGTTTTCGCGACGGCGCGGCGCCGTGCGATCAGGCTGCGCGGCCCGCGACGCAAGCCGCGACGCGGACGATCGTCGCCCTCGGCGGAATCGTCGGTGCGCGCGCGCTCGCCGGCGTCGGACGGGTCTTGTGCGTCCGTGGCACGAACGGGGCGCTCGGATTCGGGCGAATCGCTGTCGTGGGAATGTGTCAAAACAACCTCAAATGTGTCGAGTCGCGCGCCCGTCGCGGGCGCGCCAAAAATCCGCTGATCGTCTCGGCTGATCGTGTGAACTGATCTTTATGGACAGCCGGATCAGGGTCCGTGCAATTGCTTCAGGCGCGGCGTGCTTCCCGTTCGTCGGAATCGTCGTCGGTCAGCGTGTTTGCGTCCGGTGCGGGGGTGTCGCGATCGATGGGATGCGCTTCGTCCGCCTGCACCAGGGTCGATCCGGATGCGTGCTGCGCCGGATCGGTCGGGGGTACTGCTTGAATCGGGGCGCCGGTTTCGGCGTTTTCGGGCTCATCGCCGGAAGGTGCTTCGCTTTGCTGCGCGGCCTGATCGGCCGCTGCGGGCTGCGTGCCCACGTCGAATGCTTCGACCAATACTCCTTCCCCGTGGACTTCGTTCTGCGCGCCGTGTTCCCCGGCCGCGTCGAAATCCCTGGAAACCTGCGCCGGCGTGTCTTCCATCGACGCCGCCGCATCGCCGACCGGGAATTCGATCGAATGCTGCACCAGAAGCGCCGCCTCGAACTGCGCCGACGGGTTATCGAGCGCCGGCAGTTCGTCGAGCGCGGTCAGGCCGAGGTCGTCGAGAAACTGCTTGGTCGTCGCGTAGAGCGCCGGGCGTCCCGGCACGTCGCGATGGCCAATCACCTCGATCCAGCTTCGGTCTTCGAGCTGCTTCACGACCTGCGTGTTCACGGTGACACCGCGAATCTCTTCGATATCGCCCCGTGTCACCGGCTGCCGATAGGCAATGATCGCGAGCGTTTCGAGAACGGCGCGCGAATATTTGGGCGGCTTTTCGGGGTGCAGCCGATCGAGATAACCCCGCATTGCGGGCTTGCTTTGAAAACGCCATCCCGACGCCAGCGCCACCAGTTCCACGCCGCGCCCCGACCAGTCTTCCTTCAGGCCTTCGAGCAGCGTACGAACGGTGTCTGCCGAAATATCGTCGGCGAAGAGCTTGCGCAACTCGCCGAGCTTCAGCGGTTCCTGCGCACAAATCAAAGCAGTCTCGAGGACGATCTTCGCCTCTTGGGTATTCATGCAGCTAGGTCAGACCCTGTATGGTCAATGAACTGGATCAATCGGAATCGAGCGGGCCTTGAGACCCAGGCAAACGCTGCGGACGATGAAACTGGACGCGGAATTTCCAGACGCGCTCGCCCGATTTTGATCGGTCATATTGATTGGGAGCACGTACCGGGGGGAGCCGAATCGAGCGAACCGGCCAGTGCGAGGAGAAAACTCGCGGTACTTCTGGCGGATCACCGAGCCATCCCAGCCGGACGGAGGCGCGCTTTGCAAGGCGCAAGCGCGTGACTGAGCGCCATATTACGCAAAAAGAACCGGTGCGTAAAGGTGAAACATTTCGATGTCCGATTGCTCACGTCGGACGGCTTAACAGCATTTATTGGCGCCATCCGCCGCCCTCTGAGCGATTTATCGCGACGCCAGAAACGCGCGCAGGCGCTCGACGCCGACGTCCAGACGCGCCGGATCGCACGCGTAGCACCAGCGCACGAAGCCTTCGCCTTCGGCCCCGAACGCGCTGCCGGGTGCGAGACCGAGGCCCGCGTCGCGCACCAGCTCCTTGCACAGATCGAGGCTGCGCTCGGCGCCGGGCATCGAGAAGAACAGGTACATCGCACCGAGCGGCGCGCGCACGTCGACGCCTGGAATCGTCTGCAGGGCCGAGACGAGGTGATCCCGGCTCGCGTGCAGATCGGCGACGAGAGACTGCGTGAACGCCTCGCCATCCCTCACCGCCACGACGCCCGCCTGCTGCACGAACGACGGTGCGCACGACGTGTTGTACTCGACAAGCTTGCCCAGATCGTCCATCAGCGCGGTCGGCGCGACGAGCCAGCCGAGACGCCAGCCCGTCATCAGCCACGCCTTCGAGAACGAATTCACCGCGATCACGCGTTCGTCGCGCGTGGCGAGATCGAGGAACGACGGCGCGACGCGGCTGTCCGCGCCGTAGTAAAGCCGCTCGTAGACCTCGTCGGCGACGATCCAGATACCGTGCCGGCGGCAATGCGCCAGAACGGTGCGCTGCTCGTCGCGGGTCATGGTCCAGCCGGTCGGGTTGTTCGGCGAATTGATCATCAGCATCCGCGTGGCCGGCGTGAGCGCGGCGAGAAGGCGCTCAAGGTCGAGCGTCCAGCCGTCGGCGCCGTAGGTCAGCGCTACGGTTTCGACGTGCGCGCCCAGGATCTTCGGAATCTCAACGAGGTTCGGCCAGAGCGGCGTGACCGCAACCACGCGATCGCCCGCGCCCGCCACCAGTTGCGCCGCCAGCATCAGCGCGTTGACGCCGGCGCTCGTCACGGCGACGTGGCCGGGCGCAGTCGATCCGTGCAAATCGCCGACGTAGCCCGCGAGCCCCTCGCGCAGCGGCGCGATACCGAGGTTGTGCGTGTAGAACGTGGCGCCGTCGGCGAGCGCGCGGCTCGCGGCATCGCAAATGAATTGCGGCGTCACGCGGTCGGATTCGCCGAACCAGAACGGGAGGACGTCGGGGATGCCGAAGCCCGCGTTAGCCACCTCGCGGATCTGCGACGGGCGCAGGCCGCGGACGGCATCGCGTGCGTTCGGTGCGTGGCCGTGTTCGTTGCCCGTCAGTGTCCCCAGTTCCGCCGATACCGCTCCCGCCGATTCGCTCATTGCCCGCCCCGTCGATAAAAAGGGAAGTCTAACTTGTGAGGTTGGGTTTTGAGATGGAGCGCTTAGAGGGCCTGAAGGCTCAACACTCGCAGCTACCGCAGCGTCACTTTCAGCGCGCCACTGATTCGCAAACCTCGCCAATTCACGTCACCGGCGTGGATTATCTGCAGTCAACAAGCACCGCAGAGGTTTCGCTGCGGTGCAACAAAAGCGTCCGGACGCACGCTGTGTGGGCCTCTTGCACTGGATTGGTGATTGTCCCGATTTCGCGAACACTGCATTTCGGGTCTGATACTGGCCATGCTGGCATCGCGCCAGCCTACTGCCATGTGGGTTTCCCGGTGTTTGCTGCTCACATGGCACGGTTCTCGCATTTCATTGCGCACAGGGTTGGGATCGACTGCGGTCAGAAAGCAAATCGTCCGCCGCAGCGGTTTTCAGCCTGCCTGGGTATTCGTTCTTCGGATTCCGACCAGAGTGCGCGGCGCGGGGCAGCGCACCGGGGTTAGCTTCGCTGAGGTGAAACATGATGCTGTTCGACGATTTGAGAGATAACGAGTGGGCGCTGGTCGAAGCCCTTTTCTGTGCGGAACCGGCACGCAGCGAACGCCGCGGCCGTCCGCGCGTCGAAGCGCGCGCGGTGGTCAACGCCGTGCTGTGGGTCCTTTCGACCGGTGAAGGCTGGTCGAAACTGCCGGGCCGCTATCCGTCGCCGCCGACGTGCCGTCGCCGGTTCGACGAATGGCAAGCCGATGGCACCTTGGCGGAGATCGTAAAGCGCCTCGGTAGCAATGGCCGTGAAGTGTCGCTGCGCGGCCGCATCGGATCGACCGCCGCGAAGCCGCCAGCACCGCCGAGCCGCGATCGTCTGCGTGGCGCGTTCTGGACCAATCCGGAATCGTGGCGCGCACCGGCCAAGATGGCCTGAGCGACAGCTCTCCAGAACGATACGGTCGCCAAAAAGTTTTGGGGCGGCGTATCGCGAAGTTTTACCCCTTCGAGGTTTCGTCCGGACTCCGTGCCGGGTGAAACCTCGACGACTCCCCAGCTTCTCTTACCGCGCGACGCGAGCACTCGCAGTCGAACGCGTTCTCGCGCACGTTGTTTCGTGAACGAAACAACTCCTTACTATTATTTACAGCGCCATGGCGCGCACAGGCATAACTTGGTTAGCTGACAAACAGGCTTCAATAGAAACCTGGAGGGAGCTCACCATGAAACCAATGTCACGGCTCGCGTGCGGCATTGGCGTTTCGTTGCTATGTGGAGCGGCCATTGCGCAGGCGCAATTGCAGCCCGCCGACATGAGCGTGCAGGCAAGCGCTCGGGCGGTTGTGTCGGCGCAGCAAGACGTGTCGCGTGCGAGGGATTTCAGTCCGCCGGCGCCGCGTGGCGACTTGCGCGGCGATATCGCGAGCAATGCGCATTTGCGTCCGGAGCCGGATCGCGGGAGTCACGGGCGGCATCGTTGAGACGTTTTTGAGAACTTTGGATTCATTCCGATGAATCGATGGGGAACCACTGCCGAGTCTGGCCAGTCCCATCAAGTGCCATGAGCACAGCGTGGCAGCAGTAAAGATCCGGTATGCCCGTATCCTCGCGATACGGGCTTTTTTTTTGCGCCCTGCTCTTTCTCTGCGTCGACGATGCAGGCGACAGCGCGACCTTCGGTCCACGAGCCGAAACCTGTCACTGCGCGCTACGGGTGGTAGTGGTTCGCCCGTGTCGAATGCGCTAGAGGGAAGCGCTCCGCGCCTCCCGACTGAAACGCTTGGCGCGACGCGTCAGACGCGGGCTTCCAGTACCGGCTCGTGCGTGGCCATCGCGTAAGGCTGGTTGCGATGCAGATCCCAATCCATCGATCGTTCGTCGCGTGCGAGACGGTTGAATTCGAGCTTGCCGAGTTCTGTGACGACCGCGATATCGACGGGTGCATGAAATCCGGGCGCCGGTGCCACGGTGCGCTGGCGCACGAGCTCCAGCATGCCGAGCGCACGCAGATGATCGAAAACGTTGGGGCGTTTCGCCCACGGGACCTGGCGATACTGAGCTCGCCGGAGCGCTTCGAGTACGGCTTCGTTAGAATACGTGGTCATTTCGTTCTTTCTTCCTGTGCAGCCATGACGGCACCGCGCGTAAGCAGTCAGAAGACTGCCGGCGGCACCGACTAAACGCGGCATGCCCCGCCGGTACCCATGCCGCCTCGCGGCCCAGGACCGGAACTCGCAGCCGCCGCTTGCGCTAGGTGCTGCTTTTTATTTCAAGCCCCCGTTACAGGCGCGCTGATCGCACGCTTTTCCCCGCTCGCGCTGGCGCGTTCAAAAGAATGCGACGTCGCTGCGGATTGTCTCGAAAACTCTACGTTACCCCAATCAAATTGGTTCTATTCACTTTATTGCTGCTTTTTTTTGCGTTATTTGTGGTTTGGCGACGTAAGCGACGCGTAATCGCAATCGTCTGTTTCCTGCTTTTCTGGTCGCTTGGCGCGGGATGGACTTCGCTACCCATCCTCGAATACGTCCAGCACGGCTTCGACCAGTCGATCCAGCCGGATTTCGCGCCGCGCACGATCATCGTCCTACTGGGCGGCGGCACCGATCGCGACCGCGAATCGCGCCTCGTGCCCAAGCGCGATTCGATCCAGCGCATCGATGCGACCGCCGAGTTGTATCGCGAGTGCCGGCGCACGGGCGCTGCGTGCCGGGTGATCGTGAGCGGCGGCGATCCGCAGCATCACGGCGAGGCCGAAGCCGACAACTACGCGCCCTATCTGCTCGCGCGCGGCGTCGGCGCGGCCGATCTCACGCTCGAGAACCGCAGCCTCGATACGTATCAGAACGCACGCAATGTTGCCGCCCTTGTGCGTCCGGAGCGTGACGAAACCGTAATCGTCGTGACATCGTCGTATCACATGGCGCGTGTCATGCTCGCATTCGAGGCGTTCGGCTTCGCGCCGCAGGCTTTCGTGTCCAACGTGTGGACGGCGAAGCGGACGCTCTTTCCCAGTATCGACGGGTTCAAGACCGCTGAAATCGCGGCCCACGAGGCGGTCGGGATCATGCGCTTTCATGCGTATCGCTGGCTGCATCTATACTGAATTGGCGAGGCGCCGCATCGAAGCGGGTTCGATGCCCTTCATCTCGAATTAATAAGGACTAGAAACGGGAGGGCACCGTCGGTAAGATCACGCGCTCAGTCATCGACTGGCGGGAAAGGACGTTCAAAACGTGTTGCGATTCGCGGCTTTCGTCGACGCCGCCGCTCTAGCTGGAGCGGAATTTGCTCAGGCGTAGGCGATGTTCAATCGGCGATCTCACACCGTTTCGGACAGGCTGTTCCCGGGTTCGACCTTTACTAGGAGGAAACAATGAAGAAAATCTCCCTCGCTGTTCTGTTGTCCCTGAGCGCGGTCGCGACGGGCGCATTCGCGCAGGCCGATCAAGGCGTGACGATGAGCACCGATCCCGCTAAGATCTCCGACATCGAAATGCGTGCTCAGAATCTGCAATCGCAGCAGGCGGACATGCAAAAAATGCCCGCTGCGCCGGCACACAAGTCCGGTCATCATAAAAAGGGCTCGAAGAAAATGGCGCCGGCGCAGTAAACGCCGACAGCCGAGGCATTTTCAGAATATGAAGCCGGAAGCCGCGCCACGCGCGCGTTTTCCGGCTTTTTCATTTGGCGCTTGCATGACACGCGCGATGACTCGCGCGGCGGTATGCTACATTGCGCATCGAAAATTTTGACCCCGCTTGATATCCCCTTTTCACACGTGTCAAACAGCAAACGCACGCAGGTGCGGAGGACAGCATGAGCAATATCCAACTCGATATTGAATGGACGGAAGCCGCGTCACGCAAGATCGAAAAACTGATGCCGCGCAGCGCGAACAAGGACGCCTATCTCGCGCTCCCGCCCGTCGAATGCCTGCCGATGGAAGGCGACGTGCTCTTTCTCGGGCCGGAGGGCAAGCAGCAACCGTTTATCGTCGCCGAGCGGCAGTATCACCACGAAGGCGACGCCGATTGGACCATCATCCTCATTCTCGACGTCCCGCACGAAACGCACTGACTTACAGCTTCGCCACGACGTGAATCTCGCCGTGCTCGACGAGGTCGGGCGCGTTGCGGCGATGCGCTTCGATATGCGGCTGGCGGCCGTGCTCCTCGAGCGCGGCTTCACTCTCCCAGCGCTCGAAGAACACGAAACGCCGCGGTTCCTTCAGATCGCGATGCAGGTCGTACTGCAAGGCGCCTCGTTCCTTCAGCGTCGGCGCGACGAGACCCTGCAACGCCTCCTTCAGCTTCTCCTCCTGGCCCGGCTTCGCGACGAACGTGGCGACAACGGCAATTTCCGACATAAGCGTTTTCCTCGAATAAAAGAGGGTCAAGGATAACTGCGCCGCGGATTGTTCGCCGAACGCGGTCCCTTGACCCACGCGGCTCTCGGCCGATGCAAAGAAAAAGCCCGCGTCTCTTCGAAACGCGGGCCAAAACCGTCGCCCTACGAGGATAGGCGACGGGGCCACCGGGGCCCGCGCGAGAGCGCGGACTCGTGTCGGGGAAAGGCGCTCGCAGCGCCCGTGCAAAGTGGTATTCCAGTCAGTGCTACTGCGTCGAGCGTGCGAAAGGCATGGCATGAGCACACTTTACTTGCCAAGCCATTGTTCCTTGTAAGCTTTCCCGCACACAACTTGTAGAAAGGACACTCGGTTATCGAGAGCCTTCTTCTGCCCGTTTCCGGCCAAAAAAAAACCCGCCTCGGGGTGAGGCGGGTTTTCATGTCAGTCGATATCGGCTTGCTTGGATTCAGCTGATCTGATCGGCGAGCAATGCCATGATCTGGCGAGCTTGCGGCGAGGAGTCGACCTGGCCCTTGTCGTCGACGATCGACACACGCGTTTGCTGCTCCGTGATCGCGCGGACGTTGACCGCGTACTGCTTGGCGACCTTTTCCTTCTTGCCGTGGAACACCTGGCTCCAGAAGCCCTGCTCCACCGACGTCATATCCTTCGGATCCACATAGCGCACGAAGTAGACCCCCTTCGCGCGATCGCGGTCGTCGACCGTGAAGTTGCTGCGATCAAGCGCGATGCCCACGCGCAGCCACGCGCGGTCATACGCTTCGGGCAGCGTCAGTTCCGCCGACGACGCCTCGGGCACCGTGTCGTTCTGAAGCGCCGTCTGGCTCGACAGCTTGACGTTCTGCGCTGCCGTAGTCGCTGCCGCCGCGTTGCCGGCCTTGGGCGCTTCGCCGGTGGAAGCCGCCTTGTCGGCGAGGAGCGTGTCGAGCGGCGCGCCTGATGCCTGGCGCGAGTCGGCCAGCGCGAGCGACGCCATCAAGCGCTTCAGGTATTCGCTTTCGAGCGCGGGATCGTTCGGGCGGGCTTGCCACTGGCTCGAATCGTTGTTGACGCCCGTGAGTGCCTCGCGCAGGCCCTTCTGGCTCACGAACACGTACGTTCCACCCGACGGCGAGACTTCGAGACGCGTGCGGTACTTGTTGCGTTCGGCGGTGACATAGGAGTTGCCTGTCGCCTTCGAGAGCGTGTTGCGGATCAGGCCGTCGGAAATCTGTGGGTGGGTTTCGTTCCAGTCGGTTTCCATCACGCCCTTGTCGCGCGAATCGACGACGAGCAGAAAGCCCTGCTCCTGCCAGAAACGGCGGATTTGCGGCCAGACCTGCTCGGGCGACTTGTTGTCGATCACGAGCCAGCGCTCCGTGCCGTCGCGCTGGATATGCATGCCGGAAACCGGCGGAACCACAGTGGGCGTAGTCGGGGCAGCTTTCTGGACTTGCTGCAGGTCCGACAGCGTGGCCTGCCCACCCTGCGGCGGCAAAGACCGCTGATCGGAAACTTCATCGATCAGGTTCGGCGGAACGGCAAGCGACGCCTGCTTCGAGCGTGAATCACTCTTGTAGTTGATCGCGGTGGGGGACGACGTACCGCATCCGGCCACGAAGCCGGCCGCCATTAAAAGTGCTGCCAACCGCTTGGTCACACGAAAATCTGTCATGTTTGGGAAGTCCTTCCGCTACGCCACGGTGTTTTCCGTGGATCAACCCAGCATTTTACCGGTCCCACGCGCCGCCGTGCAAAAAGAGCACCGGTTCGGTGCTGGATCGGGCGTGTGTCGATAGTTATTTGGCGATTCCTGCTTTCTCCTCCGCGCGATAAACCGCACCTCCGCCGGATAACCCGAACCGCTGCTGTCTGATTCGCAGTGCCCGCTTTGTCTCGAAAAAATCCACGGCCGCGTCGATGACGACAATTAATGACATTTCTCCTCGATCGCTCTGATCTTTCCTAAGCCAACAAGTCTTTGTTTACTAAGCATTATTAAGCAATTCAAAGGATATCTCAAAAAACCCCTCAAGACGATCCACCATCGCGCTGCCTCCGCTCCTCGCAATCTTAAAATTGCATCTCAAAAATAAGAATGACCTTGAGAACGGAGAAAGACCATGACACGCATCAGAACTCCTCACTGCTTTCGGGTGATCGCGCTATGCGCGGCGATCGTGAGCGGCACCGCATATGCGCAACTCGGCTCGACGATCGTCAAGCCCCTCGATCCTTTGCATGCGGCGGTCATGCAGCACACGCAAAACGGCCAGCTTTCGTTCCAGCAATCCACCGATGCCAACGGTATCTCTGTGCGTAAGTACGTGAGCTCTGCCGGCGACGTCTACGCGGTGAGCTGGCACGGCCCCGCGATGCCGGACGTCGAGGCGCTGCTCGGAGGCCACTACGCGCGATATCGGAACAGTGCCAGCACGTCGCAAGCCGACAACGGACTGCACGCGTCGCGGGTGTCGCGAGGCGATCTGGTTGTCGAAAGCGGCGTGCGGCTGCGGGAATTCGTCGGCCGCGCGTGGCTCACGAGTGCGCTACCCGCCGGCGTCATTGCCTCGGACATCGAATAGGAGCGGCGCCATGCAAATTCATCGACGAGTCCTGCTCGCGGCCGCATTCGCCGCAATCCTTTCGACCATTGTGCTTTCCGGCTGCGGAGGCGGCGGAAGTGACGGCAGCAACAGCACGGCACCGGCAAGCGCGGCGCCCGCATCCAGTCCCGCCGCCGCGTCCGCCAGCCAACCAGCGCCGCCCGCCCCGCCGCCCGACGACACCGTCGCCCAATCGACCACGCCGAACGTCCAGCCGATCCGCGTTTCGAAACTCGTGACCAACACGCGCAACATGCTGATGACGAGCGTCACCGTGTGCGTGCCCGGCACCGACGATTGCCAGACCATCGACGACATTCAGGTCGATACCGGCTCGCAGGGCCTGCGCATCCTTGCGTCGGCGCTCGCGCCGCTCGCGCTGCCGGCCGTCACGAACGGCGGCGGCTCGAATGCCGCGCAATGTACGGTGTTCGGCTCAGGCTACACGTGGGGCGCGGTGCGTACCGCCGACATCAAGCTCGCCGGGCACGTCGCCCGCGCGACGTCGATTCAGGCGATCGCCGATCCGGCCGTGCCCGCCGCCGCCGCGGACTGCACGAAGTCGGGCCTGCCCATGCTCACCGCCGACCGGTTGCGCAGCAACGGCATTCTCGGCGTCGGCCCGTTCAGCGCCGATTGCGGCGGCGCCTGCGCGAGCGCCGCGCTGCCACGCTGGTACTACGCGTGCGCGTCGGGGAACTGCACCGCGAGCACGCTGCCCGTCGCGCAACAGGTGACGAACCCGGTCGCGCGCTTCCCCGCCGACAACAACGGCGTGCTCATCGAACTGCCCGCCGTACCGGACGGCGGCGCATCGGCGGTGGCCGGGACCATGACGTTCGGCATCGGCTCGCAGTCGAACAACCTGCTCGGCGATGCCACCGTGCTCAAGGGCAGCGCGCTTTCCGGCTTCGTGAGCACGAACTTTGACGGCAGCACGTTCTCGACGAGCTTCATCGACAGCGGATCGAACGGGCTCTTCTTCCCGTCGAAAGACTTGAAGACGTGCGGCTTCTGGTATTGCCCGCCGTCGCCGACGAGCCTTACCGCGACGCTACGCTCGGCGAGCGGTGTGACGCGCGACGTGAGCTTCGCCGTCTCGACATCGACGATGCTCTTCGCCAGCGGCAACAACGCGTTTTCGAACCTCGCGGGGCCGGTCGGCAATTACTTCGACTGGGGTTTGCCGTTCTTCTACGGACGGCGCGTGTTCACAGCGTTCGAGGGCCGCGTGACGCCTGCGGGCAAGGGGCCGTACTACGCGTTTTAGCCGCGACAGCCGGCGATGAGGCTGTCGCGGCGACCGATCGCCGGAGCGCTTACTCGTCCGAGTCGATCGGCTCACCCTTGCGCGAAAAACGCAACTCGACACGCCGGTCGCCCGCGAGACACTCAACGAGAGCGGAATGGTTCTTCATCGTGCACTGCGCTCCCGGCGATGCCGGCCCGTGACCGCGCGCCTGAATCGGCACCTTGATGCCGCGGCTTTGCAGATAGCGCTGCACGCTCGTCGAGCGCCGCTGCGACAACGCGCGGTTGTACGCCGCGCTGCCGAGCCGGTCGGTATAGCCTGCGATGGAGACACTCGTCACCTCGCCCGCGCGTTTGAGGTCGTCGATCACGGCGTCGAGCTTCGAGCGGCCGCCATCGGTGATCGCCGCGATGTCTCCGCGATCGAAGAGGAACAGCGCATCCGTCGACAGCGTGACCATGGGCGGCAGTGGAGGCGGCGGTGGGGGTGGTGCTACAGGCGGCGGCGCCTGCGGCACGCCGCACGTAGCGAGATGTTGCTGCGCCTCGGTCATCGCTTCCTCGACGGCGATGACCTTCCGCCGCGACGCATCGAAGTTGCGCGCCCACGCGTCATGCCCGGCGTGTATCAGCTTCACCTCCATGCACGCGGCGACCTTCTGCGCGGCCGGACAGTACTGGAAGCGCGAATCGTTCTCCAGCGCCCTCACCGACGCGGCCAGGTCCGGCCTCACCGGGGCGACCGTGCGCAGCGGCGGGTTGTCGCGCGACACCGGCTGGCTGCCTTCGAGGCCCGCCGTCAGACGCGCCGCTTCGCCGACCGCTTCTTCGACGAAGCCCCAACGGTTCTGCAAGCGAATCTCTTCATTGGCGGCGTCGATCCAGCATTGGTCCTTGTAGCCGTAGTAGTTTTCTTTTTTCTGCCCGAGCGCGGCGAGCCTCGATTCGAGCGACGCGGTCACGTCGCGCGGCGCCTTGATCTGGCCATAGACATCGGTCCATTGGCGCACGGCGGCGCCCGCCGCCACGCTCTGCTCGGTGTCGAAGCCTCTTTGCAGGACGGTCGGGTCCTGGATCGCGAGCGAGTCGCGGACCGCCGTCGAGCCGCAGCCTGCAAGCAAAAGCGCGCAGGCCGCGAAAATCATTGTGTTCTTCATAGGTGTAGCCCGAATAAGCACCGCGGCGCATTGCGCGCCGCGGCTTTTGTATCGCTCCGTCGAACGACGGCTGGGAAGTGACTGTGGCTTAAGCCTGTTTAGCTGCCGAACACGTAGCCGATGCCCGCGCGAACGATGGTGCTGTTGCCTCCCGACGACGACACGCCCGCGTTGAAGTTGAAGTTGCCCTTCTCATTCCAGCGCGACACGCCGATCCCGAGCGCCGCCTGTCCGCGATACGCGGCGACACCCGCGTTCACCGCCGTGCGTCCCGGCAGGTAAGGCGTCACCACATTGAGCGCCGATGCCGCCGCGATGCCCTTGCGCGTGTTGCGGTCGAGATCGCGGATCTGGCTATCGGTGTTGTTGAAGCGCTCGTCGGTGTAGCTGTTCGCCTGGGACGTCGCGCGGCTCAACTGGTCGAGGTTCACCGCATCCGTGCCGGACGTGCCCGCCGCGACGTTCGTGACCTGGCGCTCGCCGCCCGCCGCTCCGACCGAGACGCTGTTCGTGCGATTCGCGACCGAACCAGAGCCGAGCGCGACAGAGTTGTCGGCGCTTGCGTTCGCGCCGGCGCCCACCGCTACCGCATTCGCACCCGTCGCGATTGCATTTGCGCCGATCGCGGCGGCATGCGTGCCGCTCGCGACCGCGCCCTCGGTGGACGTGTTGCCGTCCGCCGTGAAGAACGCCGTGCTCGCGACGCTCGCGTTCGTGACCTTGCCGAGCGAGGCGTTCAACTGGCCGAGCGCATCGTTCAACTGGCCGACGTTGACCGCATCGCTGGCGAGCGAGCCGCTCGCGACGTTGTGCAGCGTGGTGCCGCCCTCGACGCCGTTGCCGAGCGTCACGCTCGCGTAGTCGGTCGCGCCGCTCGCGGTCTTGTCGTAGGTCAGCGCGGCGGCCGTGTTGCCCTTGCTGTCGATCAGGCCGGTGTTCTTCAATTGCGAGACGTTGACGGCGTCGGTGTCGGCGGTGCCGGCCTTCACGTTCGTGACCTGGCGCTCCTGGCCCTTCGCGCCGACCGAGACGCTGTCCGCGCGGTCCGCGACCGAATTGGCGCCGAGCGCGACCGCGTTGTTGCCGCTCGCCTGCGCGTTGCCGCCGATTGCGAGCGCGTCCTGGCCGGTCGCCGTGGCGGCGGCAAGCGACGAGTTGGTCGCGAAGTACTTGAGCGAGCCGCCGTTCTGGATGCTGTCGACCTTCTGCATCGTGCTGAACAACTGGTCGCCGTTGACGGCGTCCGTGCTGCCCTTTTCGACGCGGCCCGCCGCGACGTTGCGCAGCACGACCGGCGCGGACGCCGATGCGCCGCCGAACGTGACACTGCCTTTGGTTGCATCGTCGTAGGTGACGGCGGCGAGCGTGTTGCCCGTGCTGTCGATGAGGCCGGTGCTCTTCAACTGCGAGACGTTGACGGCGTCGGTATCGGCGGTGCCCGCCTTCACGTTTGCGATTGTCGTGCCGTCCGTGCCGCCGAGCGAGATGCGGCCCTTGGTCGAGTCGTCGTAGGCGACGAAGGCGTTGGTTGCGTTGCCGTCCGCGTCGACGCCGAGGCCCGCGTTCTTGAGCTGACTCAGGTTGACGGCGTCGGTGTCGTGCTTCGCTTGCGCGACGTTCGACAGCACCGTGCCAGACGTGCCGCCGCCGAACGTGACGTTGCCCTTGGTCGCGTCGTCGTAGGTGACGGCGGCGAGCGCCTTGCCCGTTCCGTCGATCAGGCCGGTGCTCTTCAACTGCGAGACGTTCACCGCGTCCATGTCCTGCTTGCCCTGCGCGACGTTCGACAGCACCGTGCCCGACGTGCCGCCGCCGAGCGTGACCTTGCCCTTGGTCGAGTCGTCGTAGGTGACGGCGGCCAGCGCATTGCCCGCGCCGTCGACCAGGCCGGTGCTCTTCAACTGCGAGACGTTCACCGCGTCCATGTCCTGCTTGCCCTGCGCCACATTTGACAGCACCGTGCCCGCTGTCCCCCCGCCGAGCGTGGCCTTGCGTTTGGTGGCGTCGTCGTAGACTACGGCTGCCAGCGCGTTGCCCGCGCCATCGATCACGCCGGCGCTCTTCAATTGCGAGACGTTCACCGCGTCCAGGTCGTGCTCTCCTTGGGCCACGTTCGCCAGCACCGTGCCCGCCGAGCCGCCGAGCGTGGCTTTGCGTTTGGTAGCGTCGTCGTAAACAACGGCTGAGAGCGCGTTGCCGGCGCCGTCGACCAGGCCGATGCCCTTCAATTGGGAGACGTTCACCGCGTCCAGGTCGTCCTCGCCTCGGGCGACGTTCGCGAGCACCGTGCCCGCCGTGCCGCCGCCGAGCGTGACCTTGCCCCTGGTCGGGCCGTCGTAGGTGACGGCTGCCAGCGCGTTGCCCGTGCCGTCGATCAGGCCGGTGCTCTTCAACTGCGAGACGTTCACCGCGTCCAGGTCCTGCTTGCCCTGCGCGACGTTCGACAGCACCGTGCCCGACGTGCCGCCGCCGAACGTGACCTTGCCCTTGGTCGCGTCGTCGTAGGTGACGGCTGCCAGCGCGTTGCCCGTTCCGTCGATCAGGCCCGTGCTCTTCAGTTGCGAGACATTCACCGCGTCCGTGTCCTGCTTGCCCTGCGCGACGTTCGACAGCACCGTGCCCGACGTGCCGCCGCCGAACGTGACCTTGCCCTTGGTCGCGTCGTCGTAGGTGACGGCTGCCAGCGCGTTGCCCGTTCCGTCGATCAGGCCCGTGCTCTTCAGTTGCGAGACATTCACCGCGTCCATGTCCTGCTTGCCCTGCGCGACGTTCGACAGCACCGTGCCCGCCGTCCCGCCGCCGAGCGTGACCGAAGCCTTGTCCGCGCCGTCGTACCTGACCGCATCGGCCGACGCCTTGACGCCCACGTTAGCCGCCGCAGTCAACGCGCTGCCGACATCGGCATACTTGGCGTCGCCGACTGTGAACGACGGCTGGCTCACCTTGCCGTCCGCCTCGACGCTCGTTCCGCCGCCGAGCGCCGCTGCAGTGCTCGACGCCACGGCGTGCAGTTGCGACGCGTTCACGGCGTCCGTGCTCGCCGCGCTGACCGTGCCCGCGGCGACGTGCACGATTCGGCGCTCCGCGCCCTTCGCACCGATCGACAGCACGTTGCTTGCCGAACCATCGCTGCCGGCGCCGAGAATGACGCTGTTCGTCCCGGCCACATTGACGTTGCTGCCGAGCACGAAAGACGTCGTGCCATAGGCGGTGTTTCCGTTGCCAAGGACAACCGAGTCGGCTCCCAACACCGCGTTTTTTGAACCAATCGCAATAGCGTTGGCCGTCGGAATGGGGTCGCCCAGCACGTCTATCTTGTCGCCGACGATCGAGTCGTTGCCGATCACGATGCTGTCGATCGAACCGGCCCGAGCAAAATTGCCGATGGCCAGTGCACGGTCACCAATCGTAGCCTGCGCACTGACACCGATAGCCGTCGAACCGACACCACTGGAAATGGCCGAATTGCCGATTGCCACTGCATCTTCGTTGCCGGAGATCGAGTTCGTGCCGATCGCAACCGCCTGCAGACCGTTCGCGCGCGTGTTCAACCCGATCGCGATGGAGTCGGAGCCGAGCGCCTCGATTTGCTGAGCCTTGTCCGTCGGACCCGATTTGATCAGTTCCGCCGGCGGGAGGCTGGATGCCGCTCGCGTCAGCGATGCACGCGGCGCCGGTGCTTCTGTTGCAGCAGTGCGCACGCGGGGCACGAGCGCGTCGGCGTTCATCGACAGCGCGCCCAGCGCTTGCGCGATTTGCGAGGCGTAGGTGAGACGCGCATCGACGGCGGCCGGTGCAGCTTCCTCGCGCACGTCGGCGTGTGCCATGTGCGGCAAGCCGACCAGCGCGAGAGTCGCGAGCATCATGCGTCCGCGGGGCGCACCCGCCGCGACGACACGCGCACGGGAAAGGGCTTGCGTCAGCGCATCGGAAGTAGCGGCGGAAGCCTGCTTGTTCGATGCGACAGTTTGCTTTCTCTTCGTCATTTTTCTTGGTTCTCTCTCAGTTTTAAGAAACACAGACAAGCGCTTTCAGAGCGTTGACGTTAGATAGTCATGCCAACTATAGTACGAGGCACTTGTGCACAACATCGGTCGATGGATATAGGCAATCTTCAGCAAGATTGAGCCTTACTCCGAACGTGGACATCCACTGGTCCATCGCCTTTACAGGCTAAATTTAGCCTCTTGCCGGACATTGGGCTACGTGAAAACTCCGAATTAGGCTATAGCTGTGTTCTCTTACCAATGTCTGCTGGCCAGAAGGCAGGTCTAATCGGCGAAGCCAAGATAGACAATCGACGCTAAATCAGTGCTGAAGTGCATTAGCGCGCGAAGCGCTAAAACAAGTGTTTGCCATGTCAGCCCCTCGGGCGCGCGAGTTGAGCGGGAAGCGAGGAAATTTTTGACTAGTCTTATAGATGTTTTGAATTGTCTGCACATGTGCTCGCGCGTCACATTGCGATAAGACTTTCGGTTGGCCTTGGAGACGTGCTTGATCGCCTGCGCACATGTCCTTGCGGGCGCGAGTTGAGCGGGAAGCGCAGATATTCTCGGTTAGTCTTGGAGACGCGCGGAATCGTCCGCGCACATGCCAGGGCTCGAAGGTGAGAAGTCTCTCGGCTTGTGCTGGCGAAAGGAGATCATCGGCGACGCATGGCCGGATCGCTCGCGGAGATTTGTTTCATGGGTCATGGGGCGTGCGGTCGATACCCGCGCGGCGCCGCCTCAGTCGCCCTCGACGCGCCCGCGTCCCGCTTTGATCGCGCCGCGCCGCACCTTGCCTTCGACGCGCCGAACCTGCGACGCGCGCGTCGGCTTCGTTGCGACGCGCGTGCGCCGCGTGACGCTGACGCTTCGCACCAGTTCGTCGAGGCGCGCGAGCGCGGCGGCACGGTTCATGTCCTGCGTGCGATGTTCCTGCGCCTTGATGACGATGACGCCATCGCGCGTGACGCGACTGTCGGAGAGCGCAAGCAGGCGCATCTTGATCGTCTCGGGCAGCGACGACGCGCGGATGTCAAAGCGCAGATGGATCGCGCTCGACACCTTGTTGACGTTCTGCCCGCCCGCGCCTTGGGCGCGCACCGCCGTCAGTTCGACTTCGTTCGGCGGGATCTCGTAGCTGTGCGTCATGGTTGGGGCTCCGCAGGGCAAACCCTGCGTATGGCGAGCGCTTGATCCAGCAAGCCGGGCGCGCTTGCGCCGCTTGCGCGACGAGCCCTGATTCGCATCGCGCCGGCATGACAAACCCCCAGTGCCGGCGAGCCGGACGTCATCGCCCGACACCCTGCGCCCGCGAATCGCACCGTGCCAGCATGCCACGCGCCTGCCCGTGACCCAGCCATCATCGCCCGTCCCCCGCAATCTTCGCGATCCGTGCCGCGAGTCCCGAATCACGCCGCGTCGGCGTCGCGACCGCTTGCGCAAAAATCCCCGGCGAGCCGATCACGTCGATGCGCTTCTTCGCCCGCGTGATCGCCGTATAGACGAGTTCGCGCGACAGCACGCGATTGAACGTCGCCGGTAAAACGAGCGCCGCGTGGTCGAACTCCGAGCCCTGCGATTTGTGGACCGTCAGCGCGAACGCGGTGTCGTGGGGCGGCAGCGCGGCGGGCGAGACGTAGCGCAGCGTCGCGTCGGCCATGCGGAACGCGACGCGCAGCGCGCCGTCGGCAGCGCTGGGCATCGCGATGCCGATGTCGCCGTTGAAGAGGCCGAGCGCGTAGTCGTTGCGCGTGACGATCACCGGCCGCCCCGCGAACCACTGCGCGCCGAGCGCGAGCGCGGCGCCCGAGCGCTCGCGGACCTTCGCCGCGATGCGCGCGTTGATCTCGTCGACGCCGCGCGCGCCTTCGCGCGTCGCGCACAGCACGCGGAAACGGTTGAGCGCGTCGAAGAGCGCGGCCGGGTCCGACGCGCCGTCGAGCGCGGCGGCCAGCGCGTCGGCATAGGGCGCGAAACCGGCGGTGAGGCGCGCGAGTGTGCGGTCCGAAAGCACCGGCGCGCTGTCGTCGATCAGGGTGGCGGCGTGTGAGACGCTTTCGGCGGCGTGCGATGCGCGCGGCAAACCGGGCTCGGGTATCGCCAGCGGCGAGCTACGTCCGACACGTTCCGTGCTCTCTCCGGCCTCGTAAGCCGCTCGCGGCAAACCCCGCCCCGCGCGCTCCCCTTCCGCCCGCGGATCGAGCACATGAAGCACTTCCAGCGCCCCCTGCGGCGAACCGCGCCGGATCGCGATCGACAGCCGCCCAATATCCGAATCCAGTCCAAAACGGTAGTTACGCTCCAGCCAGACGACGCAATCGGTCAGCGGATTCCCTCGCCCTTCGTCCTCTATCACCGGATGCCACGGCTCGGGTTCCGTCTCGTGCAGTGCGACGTAGCCTTCATCGATCAACAGGTAATCGGAATCGGCTTCTTGCGCATCTAGAGCGGTTGCGGCCGCCTCACGCGGCAACGCCGCCACGAACTGCGCAGGCGCAACGGACAACCCCGCCGCGACCCTTGCCGCGCCCTCGTCGCTGAACACGGGCCGCGCGCTCAGTTCCGCGAACACCGCGCCCGCTTCGACCGCAGCAAGTTGATCCTTGTCGCCGAGCATCACGAGCCGCGCGTCGGGCGCGACCGCTTCGAGCAGATGCGCGGCGAGCGCGACGTCAATCATCGACGCTTCATCGACGACGATCACGTCATAAGGCAACGGATTATCGCGATGATGGCGGAAACGACCATTGATCTGCGTGCCGAGCAGCCGCTGCAGCGTGAACGACGTGCGCGGCAAGCGTGCCGCAAGCTCTGCCGGCAGGAGAACCGCCCGCTCGATCAGCGCTTCCTGCATGCGCTGCGCGGCCTTGCCGGTAGGCGCCGCGAGCGCGATGCGCAAGTTCGGGTTCTCGTCGAGCAGGCAGGCCAGCACGCCGACGACCGTCGTCGTCTTGCCCGTACCGGGGCCGCCGCTCACGATCGTCAGCCGCCCGGAAAGCGCAACGAGTGCCGCGACGCGCTGCCAGTCGATGTCGTCGTCCTGAGGTGGCCCGAAGAAACGCGCGATGCGGGCGCCAGGCGCTGCGGTCGCCGTGACAGCCGCAGGCGCGTGTCCCGATCGCGCGACGAGCGCCTGCGCCAGACGCCGCTCGTAATCGAAGTAACGCGCGAGATAGATACGCTGGCCTTCGTCGATGACGAGCGGCAGCAGGTCGGCCGCGGCGCGCTGGCCGTCGCACGCGACGCCGCTCGCGAGCAACGCCGCCCGCGCCGCCGCGACGCTCTCGCCGTAACGCTGCGCGAGCGCCACGAGCGACACGCACACGTGCCCCTGCGCCGTCGCGCGGCTGACGGCGAACGCGGCGCGCTCGGCCCACCGCGCGCCGTGCGGATCGTTGCCCACGCGCTTGGCGAGCGCGCCGATCCTGCGCGCGAAGCCTTCGGCAAGTGCGACGCCTTCGTCGGCGGTGATGGCGGCGGAAGCAGCGCGCGCGTTCATGCCGTCCCTCCCGACATCAACCGGTCGAGCGCCTCGACGAGTTCGCGCCCCGGGAGCGCAGCGTGCACGCCCGCCGCGCGCGTGCCGTCGAGCCAGCCGGGCCGCACGCCGCGCACGAAAAGATACAAATAGCCGCCGATGTGCGTCTGGTACGCGTAGCCGGCGAGCCGCGAGCGCAAGTATCGATGCAGCGCCACCACGTAAAACAGCGCCTGCAAGTGATAAGCGTGCGACGCCATCGCTTCGTCGAGCGAGGCGGCGTCGTAGTCGGCGGGGGTATCGCCCAGGTGATTCGACTTCCAGTCGATGATCCAGAAGCGCCCGTCGTGTTCGACGATCATGTCGATGAATCCTTTGACGAAGCCGCGCAACGTGCCCGCTTCGAGCGCGACGTCAGGAAAACCGTGCGCGGCGAGCAGACGCCGCAGCGCCGCGAAATCGAGCGCCTGCGCCGGAAACAGGAACTCCAGCTCGTTCATGCGGCGCTTCGGCCCGATCGATGCAAGCCGCATGCCGGGGACGAGTTCGGTCGCGACGGTGTCGGCGACGAGGCGCAACATCATCGACGGCAAGTGGCGCGCGATGGCTTCGGGCGCAGGAGTGGGGTGCTCGCGCAGCGCGCGGTCGATCGCCTTCGGCCACGTCTCGGGCGCGGTGAAATCCGCGAGCTCGTACATCCGATGCAGACATTCGCCCGCCGCCGGACCGCGAGGAAACGCAAGAATGTCGTCATCGGCGAGGACCGCTTTTTCGCGCGGCGGCGTGGCGCCCGCTTGCAGCGCGTCGATCGCATCGACGAATTCGTCGTGATCGGGACGCGCGTCGGCGGGCTGCGGCTGGTTCGACTCGTCGCGCGCGCCCGCCGCGATCAGCGAACTAAAGCTCGCCATCCGCCAGCGGTCGCGCAGCAAACGCCGGCTCGCGCGCGCAGCGAGTGCGTGTTCCGAGCCGCGCGGGTTCACGAGCGGCTCGCGCGCTTCGATCACGGGCAGCGGTTCCAGCGTGATCGATCCGTTCGATTGCGCCGCGAGCGCCTGCCAGCCGGCGAGCACCTCCGTTTCTGCGGGCGGCTCGGCGAGCCACGCGCCGAACTCGTGCCCCTTCCCCGCGACGAGCCAGTTCAGCACGCTGCGCCGCGCCTCCTTCGTCGAATTCTTGCCGACGAGATAGACGCCGCCGACCACGTAGCAGCGATACACCGCGCGCGTGAGCGCCACGTAGACGAGCCGCGCGCGCTCCGCCGCCGCCTCGCGCGCCATGCTCGCCTTCGCGCGCTGCTCCGCCTCTTCGTCGATGCCGTAGTGGAGCACGGCATCGCCCGCGTCGTCGTGATATTCCTTCGCGTCCGGCAGACCCGACGACGGCGGCTCGCGCAACGATCCGTCGTTGAGAAACGGGCAGAACACGACCGCATACTCCAGCCCCTTCGACTTGTGCACGGTCACGATCTGCACGAGATTGCGATCCGATTCAAGGCGCAACTGCGCTTCGTCGGCGGTGCCTTCCTCGGCGCGCTGGGCCGCGAGCCAGCGCAGCGTCGGCGCGATGCCCGGCTGCGCCGCGCCGCGTGCCTGCAACAGCTCGGCGAGGTGATTGACGTTGGTCAGCCGGCGCTCGCCATCGACGCCCGCGACAAGCCGTTCCGCGATGCGCAACTCGCGCGCGAGCGTTCGCCACATCACCGCGAAGCCGCGTTCGTGCCACAGCGTCCGATAGCGCGAAAAGCGCTCGACCCAGCTCATCGCTTCGCTGGCGGCATCGGCGGAATCGGCGTGTTCGAGGCGCCAGAGCGCGGCGGCATCGAGCCCGAGCCAGTCGGTCGCAAGCGCCGCGCGCAGGCGCCGCAAGTCGCCGGGCGTATCGATGGCGGCGAGCACGCGCTCGATCTGCTCGGCGTCGAGCGTGCCGAACACCGAGGCCTGCGCCAGTTCCACGCTGCCGACGCCCCACGCCGCGAGCACGCGCTTCACGAGGCTGCCCTGCCTGTGCGTCTGCACGAGCACGGCGATGCGTCCGGGCGAAAGCGGTTCGTCGCCGATCGTCACCTCGCCTTTCTGCGCGCCGCGCAAAAGCCGCACGATTTCGGCGGCGCATGCTTCGGCGGCGTCGCGTTGCGCACGGTTCTTGGTCAGCACCGAGTCGCCCTGCGGCAGCATCCACACGCAGAAGTCGGCGGTATCGGACCAGGCCGCGGCCGGCGTGTTGTCGATGAACGGCGGACGTTGGCGCGTGCCTGCGCGCACTGGCTGGTAGTCGAGGCCGCCCAGGATGAAGGCGGCCGGATTCGCGCTGAACACGCGGTTGCAGGCATCGATGATCGGAGCCGTCGAACGCTGGTTGACCGCGAGCGTGTAGCGCGCCGATGCCGCCTCGCGCGCCTTCAGATACGTGTGCAGATCGGCGGCGCGGAAGCTGTAGATCGCCTGCTTGGGGTCGCCGACGAGAAAGAGCGGCCCGGCCGGCGCGAACACGCGGTTGAAGATCGCGAATTGCAGCGGATCGGTGTCCTGGAACTCGTCGATGAGCGCGGCCGGATAACGCGCGCGCAACGCATCCGCGAGCCACGCGTGCTTCGTCAGCGCGTGATACAGGTTCGAGAGCAGATCGTTGAACGACACGACGCGCCGCGTGCGCTTCCGTGCCGCGAGCTCCTCCGGTGCGTAGTCGAGCCACTCGCGCACGATGTCGAGCCACAATGCGCGCTGCGCCGCCTCGGCCGCCTGCGCGGCGGCGGCGAGCGAATCGGCGTGATCGAAGAACGCGTGCTCTGGCGGCTCGTGCTTGACCTTCGTGCCTTTCTTGAGCGCCGTCGCGGTGAGCTTGAGCGCCTCTTGAGGCGGCGGCGCGTAGCAGTCGGCGTTCGCGAAATACTCGCCCCACGCCTTGATCGCGGCTTCAATCAGCGCGCGCTTGTGCGTCGTCTTGCTCAGCTTCGCCTCGGCTTCCAGCAGCAAATTTGCGATGCCGTCGCGCTCCGCGTGCCACAGCGCGCACGCGGTATCGAAGATGGCTTGCGCGTCCGCCAATGCCACCGCGTCCAGATCGCCCCAGCGCAGCGCCGCAAGCGGCTTCTTCAGGCGCCGCGCGAGTTGCGCATCGAGCGAGCCCGGTCCCGCGCCCTTCGCCACCAGCCACGACGCGAACGAGCGCTCGCGCGCTGCCGCCGGCTCGACGCGCTCGCGCCAGAAATCGGCGGCGAGTTCGAAGCGCAATGCGCTGTCGTCGGCTTCCATCTCCAGCGCGAACGGCATCGCGGCGGCGAACGGCGCCTCCTGCAGCGCGCGCTGGCAGAACGCGTGGATCGTGTGGATCGCGGCCTGATCGAAGGTATGCAGCGCGATGTGGACGCGTTTGAGCGCCTCGTCGTGATCCACTTCGGCGAGCGTCGTCTCGAAAAGGCGTTCGATGAACGGATCGCCCGCAGCATCGCCGTTCTCGATCGCGTGCGCAAGTTCGGCCAAACGCGCGCGAATCCGCTCGTGCAATTCGGCGGTCGCGGCCTTCGTGAAGGTGACGACGAGGATCTGGTCGGCGGCGAGCTTCTTTTCGAGCAGGAGGCGCACGTAGAGCGCGCAGATGTTCCACGTCTTCCCCGTTCCCGCCGATGCCTCGATCTGGTTCACGCCGTCGAGCGGGCAGGCAAAGACGTCGAGTTCTTCCACGTTCAGATGCAGGGCGTCGTTCATGCGTCGCTCCGCAGATGCTGGATCAGCGGCTCGAAGACGAGTTTCGCGAGCGTCGCGAAGGTTTCGTCGAGCGCGAGGCTCGTGCCGCGAAACGCGATGCGCAGCGCGGCATCGTCGGATTCGCTGCGCGTGCGCTCCGACAGCCACGCGCCCTCCGCCTTAGCGTCGCCCTCGGTCACCTTGAGCCACGCGCTCTTCGGGAAAAAACGCAGCGGCATGCGGCGCCCCGCGCGATAAAGCGCGGCAAGCGTGGCGAGATGGCTCAAGGGATCGTCGACGGGTGTCAGCTCGAAATTCGACGACTTCGCGCCGCGTCCATGCCACACGGTGCGGCGCGGGCCGTCAGGCAGCGCCGCGCAGTAGGCGAGATGCGCGAGCCACGCCGAGAGGTAATCGCGCGCGCGCGGCGCGTCATATCGATAGATCACCTGGCCTTGCGGCGTCAGCAGGTTCAGCGTCCCGTGCAGTTGCAGAGACTGTGCTGCGTCGCGGGCGAGCGCCTCGTCATGCGCGCCGAAGAGCGCGACGCCCGCCGTGTCGGGCCAGCGCGGCGCGATGTCGAGCGTGAACGGCAGGCGCGTCGTGCCCTCCTCCGTCGCGGTCCTCACGCGGTTCGCGAGGTGATGCAGCGCGTGCAGTTCCTGCGATTGCCAGACGCCGCCCGTCGCGCCGCCCGGCATCTCGGGACTCGCCCTTGCCACGCGCCGCGCGCGCTCGCGCGCGGCGCTCTCGTCATCATCGGTCATGTCGAGGAGCGCTGGCAGCACGCGCTCCGCGACCGCATCGCGGCCGCTGAAGTCGAGCTCGAACGGCTCGGTGTCGCCGAGTTCGCTTTCGGCGTCGAAGAGCGCGATGCCCAGCCGGTCGCGCAAAAGCGCGCGCGCCGGATGCCGCCAGAAGCGCACGAAATCGTCGAAGGCGACGGCTTCCGTTCCGTCCTCGGCGGGGAGCGGCTCGGCGAAGAACGTCACCGCCGGTTCCGGGCGGCCGAGCGCCAGCGTGCGCGCGAGTTCGGCGCGCTCCGGCTCGTACGTGAAAAGCGGCGCGCCGGGCTCGAAGTACTCGGGCGCGAACGGCTGCAACGGATGCTCGAAGACGAAGCGCGCGCGCTGCCCGGCCACCTCGCCCGGCGAGGCATGCGCGCCCGCCGCCGATTCGGCCAGATAGTCGAGCAATTCGTCGATCAGCGCGGCGGGCGGGAGCGCGGCGTTGTCGCGGATGCTTCGGCCGGTGTACGCGATCAGCAGCCGGTCGCGCGCGGAGAGCAGCAGGTCGAGGAAGAGATTGCGCTCGTCGTCGCGGCGCTGGCGGTCGCCGAGCTTGCCGAACTTCGCCATCAGGTCGAATTCGTCGGCGCGCGCGAGGCTCGGCAGCATGCCGTCATCCATGCCGAGCAGGCAGACGACGCGATACGGCAGCCCGCGCAAGCTCGTGAGCGACGAGAACGTCACGCCGCCCCACGGCACGCCGCCGCGCGCGGGGTCGTCGAGGGCGTCGGTGAACGCGGTGCGCAGCACGGCGGCCGCGACTTCCGCTTCGCCCGCGCCTTCGCTCATCGCGACGATCAGCGCGTCGAGCGTGCCGCGCACGTCCGCGATCGAATCGCTGAACGCAAGGCCCGGGTCGAAAAAGCGTTCAAGCAAATCGAGCATCAGTTCGCCCCACGCGCGCGGCGTGCGCGGCGTGGAGACGAGCTCGGCGAAGGCGTCGATGTCGTCGATGAAACGCGTCAGACGCCCGAGCAGTTCCGCGTCCGAGCCGTTCGCGCCTTCGACCGGCAGCCACTCGTCGACGGGCGCGCCGCCGTCGGGCAGCGCGTAGCCGAGAAAGAGGCGCGTGAGGGCGTCGGAGAACGTGTGGCGTGCGCTCGGCACGTGTTCCGCCGACACTTCGGCCGGCGTCAGGCCGCGCCGCGCGCCCGCCGCCGCGAGCCACGCCTGCGCGGTTTCGAGCGCGGCGGCATCGATGCCGTAGCGCGCCGCGATCGCATCGACGCGCAGCCATTCGATCAGATCCGGCGCGCCGACGCTGCGTTCCGGCAACGCGAGCCAGTCGAGCAGCACGCGCGCGACCGGGTTCGCCTGCGACGGCGGCAAGCCCGTGATCCGGTATGGAATGCGCCGCCGATCGTTCGCGACTCCCACGGGCGCCGTACCGAACACGCCGTCGATCAGCGGGCCGGCCGCCGCGAGATCCGGAAACGCGACCAGCACGTCCGACGGCTCCAGCCCTTCGATCGAATCAAACCAGCCGAGGAGGCGGTCGTGCAGCACTTCGAGCTGCCGCGAAAGACTGTGGCAGACATGCACCTCGATACCCGTTTCATCGATGCCGCCGTCATCGGCGAGTTCGCTCAGTTCGAGGATCGCGTTCTGCACGCGCGCGAGCCACGTCGGCGCCGGGTTCGGCTCGAAGTGGCTCGCCTCGCGCGACGCCGCGCTTTCCGTCAGCTCGTGCAGCATGTGCAGTTGCGCCTGCGTCTGCCGACCCCACTCGGCGAGCAGCGGATTGCCGACCTCCTGATAGTCGAGTTCGCCCTTCATCTCCAGTTGCTCGACGCGCGCGACGCTCACGATGTCGAACCAGAACTCCTGACACGGATTGATCGCGTAGATGCGCACGTCGATCCAGCGCGACAGCTCGCGCAAGAGCGCGATGTGCAGCGGCGGCATGGTCGGCAGCGCGAACACGCTGATGCGCTCGGGCCACTCGGCGCGCATTACGGCATCGAGATCGAGCTTCGACGATTCCGCGAGAAAGCGGTACGCGGGCGGCGTCGGGTCGTACCCGGTTTCGTCGGCGCCGGCGGCCAGGTCGGCCAGCAACGCGCGCCACAGCGCGGCCTGCCAGCGCTCGTCCTCGCGCTGAATTTCGCTCGCGCCTTGCAGACGCGGCCCGCGCAGATCGATTTCCCCCGCGCCAGGCGTCGCCAGGATCGAGCCGCCTTGTTGCCACTGCGTGAGCCACTCGGGGCGATACGTCAGATAGTGGTCGAAGACCGTCGCGATAGGGCGCGCGAGCTCGTAGCGCATTGAATCGTCGGCGGCGCTTAGATAGGACGCGAGCCGCGCGTTGTCCTCGAAAAACGCCCCCGACGACGGCTCCGACAGCAGCCGGTAACAACGCCACGCGAGCCGGTCCGGCGCGAACGGAGAATGCACGGGCACGGTCATCACGCGCCCGATCTGCGCCCAGAGCCACTGCGCGAGATAGCCGAACTCCACGTTCGCGCAGATGCCGAAGCGCTCGGCCATGTCGAGCTCGAGCCGCCGCCGCAGGGCCGCGCTCGGCACGATCACGGGCTGGCTCGCGAACGGATCGCCGTTTTGCATCGAGAACGCGGCGAGGTCGTCGAAAAGCGCCTGCGACAGCGTTTCGTGGCGATTCGAATAGAACAGTTCGAGCATGGAGCCTGGGGCGGGATTGCAATGAGATTGCGGCGTTGAATCGGACGTTTCCGAATTGATCCGACAGCATAACAAAGGCCGAACGCGCGCAGAACCTGTCCGATCGGACGAGGTCAGAACCGTCTCCGGTTGCGTTAGACTCGAAGCCACTTTTGGGCGAGTCGGGCGCCGGAAGTCCCCGCTACACGAAAAAGCAGCAAACAGGAAGTCGATGCCCTACTCGATCGAAATCAGGAAATTCATCTACAGCCAGTACTTTTTCGGCGGCTTGCGCATTGCCTTCGGCGTTTCGCTTCCGGCCGTCCTGATGCTGACCGTGTTTCACAATCGCGAACTCGGCTTCACGATCGCGACGGGCGCGCTCGGCGCGTGCGTCGTCGACATGCCCGGCCCGCTCAAGTACAAGCACAACGAGATGCTGGCGTGCACGGTGATCGGTTTCGTCGCCGCCCTTGCGACCGGCATCGCCACGGCCCACGTGCTCGCGCTCTGGATCACGGTGCTTTCGCTCACGTTCGTGCTGTCGCTCGTGGTCGTCTACGGCAACCGCTGGCCGCAGATCAGCTTCGCGACGCTCTTCATGATGATCGTGACGCTGGAAGAGCACTTCACGCCGATGCAGGCGCTCGTCAACGCGTCGTGGATTCTGCTCGGCGGCCTCTGGTACACCTACTGGGCGACGCTGATCAGCCACTGGCAGGTGTACCGGATCGAGCAGCAGGCGCTTGCTGAGAGCATTTTCAGTTGCGCGGAATACCTGATGGCGCGCGCGGATTTCTACGATCCCGACGCCGATCTCGACGAGTGTTATCGAAAGCTGATTGAAAAGCAGATCGCGGCGGTCGAGCGGCAGGACGCCGCGCGCGACATCGTTTTGCGCAACCTGCCGAAGCTGCAGAAGGGCAAGCTCCAGCCCCGGCGCGCGAAGCTATTCAACCTGTTCGTCAATGTGGTCGATCTGCACGAGTTTTTCGTCGGCGCGCATACCGATTACCCGCTCGTGCGCAACACGTTCGGCGGCTCTGACCTGCTGATCTTCTATCGCGATCTGATGCGCAAGGCCGCCGTCGATCTCGAGGAAATCGGCCTCGCCGTGCTGCAGAACCAGCCCGCGCGCTCGCGGATTAGCGTTAAAGCGGAACTGCGCGCGATCGAATACGAGCTCGAACTGATGCGCAAGCACGCCCTTCCCGACAAGAATCCGGAAGCCTACGCGGCGGTCGCGGCCGTGTTCCGGCGCCTCTGGAGCGCGACGCGCCTCATCGACAGGATGCGCCGCCACACTCGCAGCGACGTCGACGTGACGGAAACCGAGATGAAGATCGACCACGCGATCTCGCGTTTCATTTCGAGCCGCCGCGTGCCGTTCATGCAGATCTTCTCGAACCTGACGATGGCGTCGCCCAGCTTCCGGCACGCGCTGCGCGTGACGATCGCAGTCGGCGCGGGCTATTGGCTTGGGCGTATTTTGCCGCTCACCAACGCCTATTGGATCGTGATGACGACCGTGATCATCCTGAAGCCGGGCTATTCGCTCACCAAGCAGCGCAACACGCAGCGGATCATCGGCACGGCGATCGGCTGCGCGGCGAGCGTCGCGCTCATTTTGCTCGTGAAGGAGCCGCATCTGCTCCTGATCGTCATGTTCGCGTCGATGGTGATGAGCTACAGCCTGCTGCTCTTCAACTACACGGCGAGCGTCGTGTTCACGTCGGCGTTCGTGCTCTTGATGTTCCACTTGCTCGCGCCGGGAAGCTTGAGCCTGATCGGCGAGCGGGCGATCGATACGGTCGTCGGGTCTGCACTCGCGATTGCGGCTAGCCATCTGTTTCCGTACTGGGAATACCGGCTGATGGGCAAACTCGTCAACGACATGATCGCCGCGATGCGCAGCTATCTCGAAGCAAGCTGGTGGTGGAATGCGAAGCCGTCGGGTGGGCGTGGCGAGAAAGCTGAGGCGGGCGTCGGACGGGCCGCGCAGGCGCTTGCCGAAACGCAATCGGGCGCCGCCGTCTTCGCGGACAGCAATGCGGGCGCGGCCGTTCTTGCTGCGCCCGAGGGCCAGGCGGGCGACGTCGCCGTCGCCGCGCCGCCGCGAGTTGCGGAAAGCGCTGCGGCCGCCCAGGAAACGCCCGCGATGAGAACGGCCAATGCCACGGCGGCAAAACTGTCATCGGTGAGCGTCGGGGAAAGCACGGCTGCTGCGACGGGCGCGGGGGCATCGGCGGCGGCGACGGTCGCGGCGACGGCGCTCGATCGCGATTACCGCTACCGCTTCGCGCGCAAGAACGTGCATATCGCGTTCGCGAATCTCGGGCAGGCGTTCCAGCGGATGATGCTCGAGCCGAAGGCGCAGCAGAAGTTCGTCGCGGAACTCAACGATCTGCTCGTGCAGAGTCACGTCCTCGCGTCGCAGATCACGGCGGCCGCGCCGCTGTTGCAATCGCTCGCGAACGTCGAGGGCTTTGCAAACGATCCGGTGCAGCGGGGGCTCGGCGTCGTCCGGGAGAATCTGGCGCAGGCGCAGGCAGGCGTCGCGCCGCCCGACGATCACGGCGAGCAGGTGAAGCTACTGCGGCGCGATCTCGATGCGATGGTCGTCGCAGCCGAACGCGCCGAGAAGATGCCGAGCGATGCCGTCCACGATCTGAAGCTGCTCGCGCATCAATGCAAGCAGATGCTGGCTGCGTCGAACCTGATTCGCAAGGACGCGAGTTTGATCCGGCTGCCGGCGTAGGCTTGAGCGTTATTGCGAAGCGCCGATCACAGGCGTCGCCCGCTTCACATCACTCGCCGCCGATGGCTGCGCGTTCTGCCGCTCGAACTCGCGTTTCTCGCGGATCGCGTTGAAGAGCAACGTCCCGAGCACCAGCAGCACGACCACGACGATGAACACGCTGATCGCGCGCGTCGGGTTTTTCTTGGGGCGTCGGGGCGGACGGCGGTCATCTGACATAAAGGAGGCTCGGGCGTGGTGCGTTGGAAGAAGGCGCCATGTTACCCGGGCTGGGTTTCAGATGGATTGCTGTGTTTTAACGGCCGAGGTCGGCTAAGGGCGGCGGCCGCACCGGCAGCGCGGTCGAATACTTGATCTGCTCCATTGCGAAACTGGAACTCACGTCATAAAGCGGCACGGCGCGAATCAGCTCCTTATAGACGCGGTCGTAATCGTCGATATCCGACACCACGACCCGCAGCAGGTAATCCGTCTCGCCGCTCATCCGGTACACCTCGACCACTTCGGGAATGTCGCGCACCGCGCGCGTGAAATCCTCCGCCCACGATTGCGTGTGCTGGTTCGTGCGCACCGCCACGAACACCGTCGTCCCGACGCCGAGCTTCCTCGGATCGCAGAGCGCCACCTGCGCACGGATCACGCCGGTCTCCTTCAGACGCTGCACGCGTTTCCAGCAGGGCGTCTGCGAGAGGTTGACGCGCTGCGCGAGTTCCGCGATCGGCATCGTGACGTCGGTCTGCAGGAGTTCGAGCAGCTTGCGATCGATGAGGTCCATTCCCATACCGCCCACCTGATAGGAAATTATTCTATTTTTGGATCATTGCACGGAATTATATGGAAACTATTTCCGGATGCAAATGGGTATAAATGGATCTACGACTCAACGACAAAAACGAACCCGAATCATGATCCGCGATGCCCTTTCCGTCCAAGCGCTCCCACGCCTTGTCAGCGAAATCGACGCTGCCCTCGCCGCTTCTGCCGACTTCCCGCAACGCATCCGCGCGGCGCTGCTCGCGGCATCGCAGGATACGCAACTGCTGTCGCCTGCGCAGCGAACGAGCGACCCGCAAACCTACACGCGCCATCTACTCGCCGCCGATCCGCACGGTCGCTACGCGATCGCCGCGCTCGTCTGGGAGCCGGGCCAGGCGAGCCCCGTCCACGGCCACCGGACGTGGTGCGCCTACGCGGTGATCGAAGGCACGCTCGCCGAAACGCTCTTCCGCTGGGACCCGGCCACGAATCGCGCGATCGAAACGCGCCGCCATGCCCGCGAGCCGGGCGCCGTGTCGTACGTCGGCGCGGGACGTGGCGCGATCCATCAGTTGGGCAACCCGCCGGATGCAGGCCGGCGCGCGATGTCGCTGCACGTCTACGGCGTCGCGGCCGCGCAGATCGCAACGCACGTCAACGATCTCGTCGCCGTCTGATTCAGGCCGTCAGCCCTTGCCCGGCTCGGTCGCCGTCGGAATCTGCGGCGGAATCTGCACCGACTGATCCGTCGGCGGCGGCGCGGGCCGCGGCTCGTGCGACACGTCGCGCGCCTTCGACACCGCGCTCTTCACCGCCGGCGACAACGGCTCCGGCTCCGGCGGCGCCTCCACTGGTTCCACCGCCGCAGCCGCGCGCGCCGATTCAAGCTCTTCCAGCACGTCGAACTCGTGTTCTTCCGAACGCGGCGCGGCGAACACCGTCTTCTCGCGCGACATCTGCACCTGCATCTGCGGCACGGGCACGTCCATGCCGACCTCGTCCATCTTGCGCTTGATGCGCACGTTGAACGCCCGCGCGACACTCCACTGCTGCAGCGGTCGCGTCTTGATCTGCCCCTTCACGACCATCCAGTTCGGATCGAACCGGTCGAGCCCCCAGACCTCGATCGGCCCAAGCATCTCGCGCCGGTAGCGAAAATCGGCCATCAGCTCGGCGCCGACTTCGCGGATCATCTGCGTGACCTTGTCGACGTCCGCCGAGAACGGCACGCGCACCTCGAACACCGCATACGCAAAATCCCGCGACAAATTTTTAACAATCTTGATTTGCGAGAACGGAATCGCGTGGATCGCGCCCTGCCCGTCGCGCAGGCGCACGGTGCGGATCGTCAGGCTCTCGACGGTGCCCGCGTGGCCGCCGTCGACCTCGATCGAATCGCCGACGGAAATCGTGTCCTCGATGATGATGAAAAGCCCCGTGATCAGGTCGGCGACGAGCGACTGCGCGCCGAAACCGACCGCAAGACCGATCACGCCCGCGCCGGCGAGCAGCGGCGTCACGTTCAGCCCGAGATTCGCCGCGGTCACGATGCCGGCGATCACCAGCAGCGCGACGAATACGACGTTGCGCACGAGTGGCAGCATCGTGCGGGCGCGCATGCTCGGCCCGCGCGACTTGCCGCGCGCGGCGTTCGGGTTGAGCGCTTCCTGGATCGCGGTATCGATCAGAATCCAGATCAGCCACACGATGAAGAACGTCAGGATGATCGCACTCACCGCGTGCGTGATGCCGCGGGCCGCGACGCTTTCCTCGGCGAGCTTCGCAAGCGAAAGGCCCCAGAAGCGCGACGCCGCCTCGAAGAACGCGAGCCAGATGCCGAGCACGAACAGCGTGCCGACGAATTTCACGAGGCGCCGCACGTACGCCGATTGCCGGCGCGGCCGGTGCGCCTTCGGGCGCGTCATGCGCACGACGACCGCCGAGAGGAAGAACGCCACGACAAGCAGTCCGGCCGTCGCGATTGCCATCTGCAAGACGTTTTCCGATGTACCGATGCCGGCGAGCGTCGCGACTACCGACGCGCCCGCGAGCAGCAGCATCGGCACCTGCCACAGCGACGCGACGATCTCGAAGGTTTCCGTCGCCGCGCGCCGGCTGTGGCGCAATTCGTACGAGCGGCTGCGGATCAGGTGCGCGACCGGCCGCTGGAACGCGAGGGCGAAATACGCGGTCAGCATGGCCGCGCCCATGTTCGCGACCGTCGAGATCAGCGCCGCGAGGTTCGTGCCGAGCTGCTGGGCGACGTCGTAGTTCGAGGCGGCGTCGCCGAGCGCGCCCAGCGTGCCGATCAGGAACAGCAGGCGCCGCGCGTGATGGATCAGGATATCGACCGCGACGCGCCGGTGCGCCGAGCCGAACAGCGAAAACATGATCAGACAGATCGACGAGAACACGGCGCCCGCGACGATCGCGTAGGCGGTGACCATCGCGAGCGTGCGTCCGAGCGACTGCGGCATGATGCGCACGAACGTGAGCGCGGCGAGGAACGCGACGAGGTAGGGCGCCACGCGGCGCAGTGCGAAGAGGAGCAGTTCGCGCGTCGTCGGGTTCGGGTGCAGGTGCGCCTCGATGCCGAAGCGCGCGTGGATGCGGCGCTGCAGGTACAGCAGCAGGTACGCGCACGTGCCCCAACCGATGAATGTCAGGAAGAAATTGAGCGCCGTGCGGCCGAACGACTCGCGGCTGTGGCTCGTCACGATCGTGAAGAGTTCATTGCCCGCGGCGTTGAAACGCCCGCCCCAGTAGGCGAAGGGCGTCTTGCCGCGCTTGATGTCGGCCTCGACGTTCGTCAGGACCGACGCGATCGCGCCGAGCAGCCCTGCGTTTTGCGCGATCGCCGCCACCGCTGATGATGCCGGCGTCTGTGCGGCGCTCGCGCTCGCGGCGGCGGGCGCGCTGGCGCCATCGCTGGCGGGTGTCGTGCCGACGGCGGCCGGTGCTTGCGACACCGCCGCTTCGGCTTCGCGCTTCGCGTCGCGCAGTTTTTTCAGTTGCGCGACGAGCGCGGCGCGCTGCTTGTCGCTGTCGAGCGTCGTGATGATGCTGTCGAGCGAGCGGACCATCTCGGCATCGTCGACGGCGGGCGTGGAGGCGGCCGCCGGCGCCGACGCGGGTGCAGGCGGCGTGAGCAGTTCCTGGAACGTGGGCAGTGCGAGGGCCGGGCCGGCGGCGTGGGCGGCGGGCGCGAGGAAAGCGGCGAACAGCAGAATCGCCGCGCAGCCACGCATGCGGCGGGCTACGGCGAGCGCAAAAGTCGAAAACAGGATCGCGACGATCGCCAGAGTGCTTGATTGCATAGCGGTCAGTGAAATCCGAAAGACCGCCAGTTTAGCCCGTCAGTCCCCGTCGACGCGCCGCGCGGACGTAACCGAATGTTAGGCGAATTTCGTCTGATGATTCGATAAAAGACGCTACAAGTCCTTGATTACTTGTCCATATCGGTGCGGGTCTCACTCGATTCCGCAGCCGACGACGTGCTCGCGCCCTGATTTCCGATGCCGTCCTTCGCCGACCATTGCTGGAGCTTTTTACCGGCGGTTTCAAGCCCGGCGCCCGTCGAACTGGCCGCGTTCGCGATCGCCGCGTTGGTCGCGCTCGCCGCGCCTTCGAGATTCGCGCGCGCCGTCTCGGCGACGCCGCTCGCCGACACGCTCGGCAGCGTGCCCGCACGGTCGAGATTGTCCTGCGCGGCCTGCTTCGCGGCATCGACGTGCTGGCCGACGTAGCTCGCCGCCTGGTCGAACTTCTGGTTCGTCTGGCTCGCGAGGTTGTTGAGCGCGCTCGCAGCCTGTCCGGCCGTGGCGTCGTGCTTTTCGCACGCGGCGAGCACGGCCAGCGCCGCAAGCGCGATCGCGATTCGTTTCAAGGGTTGGTTCTGCATCATCGGGCCCATCCACATTTAGGCGTGCGCGGGGTCCGCGCACGGTTCAGACCGGCTTGCCGACGCTGGGCGCCAGGCAATCCGCTAATCTCAAAAGCGCGCCAATCATACGTGATGTGCTCGCGTAGCTACCTTTCAGTCGCGAAGTCGACGCGAAACTGTCAGAGCGGCGCGTGTAGACTCGTCGATGGCTCGACTCGTCCGGCGCGGCCGGACTTCCACACCACGGAGGTTATCGATGGCAGCAAAGAAGATTCTCTTCCTCACCGGCGATTTTGCCGAGGACTATGAAACGATGGTGCCCTTCCAGGCCCTGCAGGCGATCGGCCACAAGGTCGATGCCGTCTGCCCCGGCAAGAAGACCGGCGAGCGCATCAAGACCGCGATCCACGATTTCGAGGGCGACCAGACCTATACCGAGAAGCCCGGCCACCTGTTCGCGCTCAACGCCACCTTCGACGACATCGACCCCGCCAGCTACGACGCCCTCGCCATCGCCGGCGGCCGGGCGCCGGAATACCTGCGGCTGAACGATCGCGTGCTCGACATCGTGCGTCACTTCGCCGAGGCCAAAAAACCGATCGCGGCCGTGTGCCACGCGGCGCAACTGCTGGCGGCAGCGGGCGTGATCGAGGGGCGGCGCATTTCGGCTTATCCGGCTTGCGCGCCGGAAGTGCGGCTTGCGGGCGGCGAATACGCGGACATCCCCGTCGATTCCGCGATCACCGACGGGCATTTCGTCACGGCCCCGGCGTGGCCCGCGCATCCGGAATGGCTGCGCCAGTTCGTGGCGCTGCTCGGCACGCGCATCGAGTTATAGGAATGTGAACGGCGCGGGCGGCGGCGAGTCGCGTGGATAAGTACTCGCGCGGGTCGCCGCCGCTTTAATCCGTCACAATCTTTAAGATGTTTCCAGTTATCCCGACGCGGCGGGATTCGTATAGTCGCGGGTCAAATCCCGCCCTATCCCAGAAGTCCCGTCATGACCCTGATGAACCTCGTCGTCGCGCTCGTCGCCGCAGTAATCCTTTTCGAACCCTTCACGCGCGCGCCCGTCTCGCGCTCGATGCGCTTTTCCGCGCGCCGCAGCCGCGCGCGACGCTCGTACTTGCAGGCGGGCGTCGCGTTCACAGCCGCGATGATGGTCGCGACGAGTCGCCCCGCACCCCAGCATATTTCGCCGGTGCTCGTATTCGGCGTCGCGGCTGCTTTGATTCTCGCGAGCGTCTACTGGATGGTTCGCGGCAAGCGCCTGATGAAACCGCTGCGGATGTTCGCGGAACGGCGCTAAGGCGTCGATCGGGGCGGTTGCCCCTTCTTTCCCCCTCCCCTTAAGACGCAGCGTCGAGCGCACTCGGCGCTGCGTCCGTCTTGTTTCCGCGCTGCTGCATCCACTGCGGAATTCCTCAGCAACGCCCGCCCCGCCCTTTTAACCGCCAAGTGAAATTCCACCTTGCGCGCGAACGATCGGCCGACCATTATCAATTTGCAAGAAAACGCGACAGAACCGCCTTCCGCTTGGGGACTACCCAGCGATTCGGGCGGGACGAGCCGAACGACGGCAGCCTTGAGCGCTCCACACACGGCTGACGTCGGCGGAAAGAAGCACCATCCATCCGATGACAGGAGGCGAGATGTGGCAACAGGTGTATGACCCACTCGGAAGTCCCGTTCTATCGACGCTCGCCGCCGCCTTGCCTGTCGCGGTGCTCCTCATCTCGCTCGCGGCTTTTCACGTGCGGGCACACGTCGCGGCGCTGGCGGCCGTCGGCGTCGCGATTCTCGTCGCGGTATTCGTGTTCGGCATGCCGGGCGCGATGGCGGGCAAGGCGGTCGGGCTCGGCTTCGCGTCCGGCCTCTTCCCGATCGGCTGGATCGTGCTCAACATCATCTTCCTGCATCGCCTGACCACGCTGAACGGCTCGTTCCAGGTACTGCAGTCGAGCATCGGGCGCATCACCGAGGACCGGCGGCTTCAGGTCCTGCTCGTCGCGTTCAGCTTCGGCGCGTTCTTCGAAGGCGCCGCCGGCTTCGGGACGCCCGTCGCCGTGACGGGCGCGATCCTGATCGGGCTCGGCTTCTCGCCGCTCGCGGCGTCCGGCCTCGCGCTGATCGCGAACACGGCGCCGGTCGCGTTCGGCGCATTGGGTGCGCCGATCATCGGATTGTCGGCGGTCACGGGCATCGACCAGTTGACGCTCTCCGCGATGATCGGCCGGCAATTGCCCCTCTTCTCCGTCATCGTGCCGTTCTGGGTGGTGTGGGCGTTCGCGGGCTGGCGCGGCATGCTGGAAATCTGGCCGGCTGCGCTCGTCGCGGGGGTCAGCTTTGCTGTGCCGCAGTTCCTCGTGTCGAACTATCACGGGCCGTGGCTCGTCGACGTGATTTCCGCGCTCATTTCGATGGCGAGCCTTGCCGGCTTCCTCAAGGTTTGGTCGCCGAAAAGCGTCTGGACGACGACCAAGCTCCACCGTCGCGCCGACGATTCGACCGTCGCGACCAACGCGGACGTTCCTCCACGGGAGACGCAGCAGGCGCCGTCCGCCGGCGGCGCGCGGCCGTCGGTAATGAAAGCATGGATGCCGTGGATCATCCTGACGGTCTTCGTCTTTGCGTGGGGCACGCCGCAGTTCCGCAAGGCCGCCGACGCCCTTTGGGCCCTCAAATACGCGATTCCCGGCCTCGACAAGCTGGTGGTCCGCATGCCCCCCGTGGTGCCGGAACCGGTGCACGAAGCGGCCGTTTTCTCGTTCAACATTTTGTCGATGGCGGGCACGGGGATTCTGGTATCGGCGATCGTCGGCGGGTTGTTGATGGGCTACTCGATACCGCGGCTCATCAAGGAGTTCTTCAACACGATCGTCACGGTGCGGCTGTCGCTGATCACGATCTGCGCGATGTTCGCGATCGGCTTCCTCACGCGCTACTCCGGCGTCGACAGCACGCTCGGGCTCGCATTCGCCCACACCGGCGTGTTCTATCCGCTCTTCGGGACGATGCTCGGCTGGATGGGCGTCGCGCTGACGGGCTCCGATACATCGTCGAACGTGCTGTTCGGCGGCTTGCAGAAGACCACCGCGATGCAACTCGGGCTCTCGCCCGTATTGATGGCGGCGGCCAACAGCTCGGGCGGCGTGATGGGCAAGATGATCGACGCGCAGTCGATCGTCGTGGCGTCGACTGCAACCAAATGGTACGGACACGAGGGCGACATCCTGCGCTTCGTGTTCTTCCACTCGCTGGCGCTGGCGATCCTCGTCGGACTCTTCGTCTCGCTGCAGGCCTACGTCTATCCGTTCACCGCGATGGTGATCCACTGACGTTGCCGGACGACGCGCCTATGGATCACGGCGGTGTCTCTGGCGCGTTGATAGAATCCGGCTATGAAGTGCCTGCCGGGCGCGCGGCGCGTGGTCCATTCGAAGACTTCTCGTGCGCCAGAAAACGGGCAAAAAAAAGGCGCTGCGTTGCCGCAGCGCCTTAAAAGTTCTAGCCATTCCGAGGGCCGTGCTAGAACCTGAGAGCCTGTATCCGAAGCGGACCGTCCAGCGGAAAATTGTCGCGCGATCGTGCTTTCGAAATCGGGTTCCATTTTTTATGTTATCGCTGCCTAAGTCAAGCAAAATTTCGTGACTTGGGCATCTGCCCAACATGCTTACTGCAAAGCGCGAAAGTGGAAAAGTGTCGCGGCATCTGCACCTTTTCGTAAGGCTTGCATGCCCTGCAAAGTTGGAAAAAGAGTTCGCGTATCATCCAAGCTTTCGAGCCCCAAACGAAACTATGTTTTAAAAAAACAATGAACAAACCTGAGAGCCGACCCTCCGGTCGGGAAAAAGGCAAGGAAAAAGACGGCGAGGAAGTCACTGCGCTTGCGCGCGGACTGGACGTTCTGCGCCGCATCGCTGGCGCCGATGCGCCGGTGAGCAATCGGGAACTGACCGAATGGACCGGTATCCCTAAACCAACCGTCTCGCGCATCACCGCGACGCTCGTCAACACGGGTCTGCTGTTCCGGCTGCCGGACAGCGAGCGCTTCGTGCTGACCGCTTCGGTGCTGGAACTGAGCAATGGGTTCCTTCGCAACTTCGATATTCGCGCACGCGCGCGGCCGTTTCTCATCGAACTCGCCGAGTTGACGGGCCTGAGCGTGCATCTCGCGGTGCGCGACCGGCTGGAGATGGTCGTGATCGATGCGATCCGGCCACGCTCCGCCGTGCTCGTGTCGCGGCTGGAAGTGGGCGGACGGATCGATTTGTGCCGGACCGCCGTGGGCCGCGCGTATCTGTCGGTGCTGCCGGCCGCCGAGCGGCAGACGCTGATTGCGAGCGTGCAGACCGCAGCCGGAGACGACTGGCCGAGCATCATCGGGGGATTGCAGACAGGGCTCGACGCCGTGCGCACGCTCGGCTTCGCGATCTCGACGGGCGAATGGCACCACGGCCTGAACGCGGTCGCGGCGGGGTTCGTCGGACCGTCGGGGCAGCGCTACGCCGTGAATTGCGGCGGCGCGGCGCATCAATGTCCGCGCGATACGCTGATCGAAAGCGTCGCGCCGGCGTTGCTCGGGTATGTCGATAAGATCGTCCACGAGATCGGCGGCACGCCGTCCGCGCGCCTCGCCGAATAGGCCGTCAGGGCAAGCAGCGTCCTCGCGACAACATGCACGACGCGCCGGGCCGCATTGCGCAGCCCGCGCGCGGAGCGCCTGTAATCGCCCGCCCCAACCGTACCGCTCACGATGTAACACTCGTAATCATCCGAAAGAAAGATAGCTGGACTGTTACGAAGGGCGGGACGTAGCATCATGCTTCGCGGGCCCGGGCCCCGGCTTTCAAAGCTTTCCAGACGAAGACCTCCCGGGTTTCGCGCGGGAAAATCAACCTCGATCGGGTTCGCCGGCGCCTCGCGTCCGCGGGCGCCCGAACCGCCCTCCGCGCCCCGAACGACATCACCGAAACACGCAAGCCACCACACGATGGACGACCAAAAAAAATCTCCGACGCAGACGCCAACGCCGCCGCCGCGCAAGACCGACCCCTCGCTTTCCGCCACTTCTCTCCGCCCCGCGCGGCGCCGCTTCGGATGGCTGATCGTCGCGCTGCTGATCATCGGCGGGGCGCTCGCGTGGTGGCATCCGTGGAGCCGCAACGATCCAGCGAAGGCGCAGCAGGCGGGATCGTCGACCGGGGGCGCGAGGCGCGGCGGCGCGAATCAGGCTAACCAGCCGCAGCCGGTGCACGTCGCGACCGTCAAGACGGGGGAGATGCCCGTCGTCATCAATTCGCTCGGCACGGTGACGCCGCTCGCGAACGTGACGGTGAAGACGCAGCTGAACGGCATCCTCGTCGATGTCGCGTTCAAGGAAGGCCAGATGGTCAAGAAGGGCGACCTGCTCGCGCAGATCGACCCGCGCCCCTACGAAATCTCGTTGCGCAACGCGCAAGGCACGCTCGCGAAGGACCAGGCGCTGCTGCAAACCGCGCGGCTCGACCTGCAGCGCTATCAGACGCTGCTTTCACAGGATTCGATCGCGAAGCAGCAGGTCGATACGCAAGCGTCGCTCGTCAAGCAATATGAAGGTGCGGTGAAATCGGACCAGGCGAACGTCGATACGTACAAGCTCGACCTGACCTACGCGCGCATCACGGCGCCGGTGTCGGGGCGCGTCGGGCTGCGGCAGGTCGATCCGGGCAATTACGTCACCACGGGCGACACGAACGGTGTCGTCGTGATTACGCAATTGCAGCCGATCAGCGTGATATTCACGACCTCCGAGGACAATCTCACCGCGATCATGAAGCCGATGCGCGCGGGCGTGAAGATGTCGGTGACGGCCTACGACCGCGCCAATACCACGTCGCTCGAAGCCGGCTATCTCGAAACGGTGGACAACCAGATCGACACGACGACCGGCACCGTCAAGCTGCGCGCGACCTTCGCGAACCAGCAGAACATGCTGTTCCCGAATCAGTTCGTGAACACTAAGCTGCTCGTCGATGTCATCAAGAACGCGACGATCGTGCCGACCTCGGCGGTGCTGAACGGCTCGTCGGGCGCGTTCGTTTATGTGGTGAAGCCGGACAACACGGTGACCGTGCGCAACGTGAAAATCGGCCCGGTCGATGGCGAACGCACCAGCATCAAGACGGGCGTGCAGGCGGGCGAGCGTGTGGTGATCGACGGTTCGGACCGGCTGAAGGAAGGCGCGAAGATCACGATCCCCGCCGATAAGCCGACCGGTGCTTCGGGTGCTTCGGGTGCTTCGGGTGCTTCGGGTGCTTCGGGTGCTTCGGGTGCTTCCGCTGCGGTTCCGGCAGCGGCTGCTTCGGGCGCCTCGGGCGCGCATCACGCCGACCGCCGTCATCAGCAGTCGCAGCCATGAACGGCCGGGCACGTAAAGCATGAATCCCTCACGCCTATTTATCCTGCGCCCGGTCGGCACGGCGCTCCTGATGGCGGCGATCATGCTGGTCGGGCTCGTCGCGCTGCGTTTCTTGCCGCTCTCCGCGCTGCCCGCCGTCGATTACCCGACCATCCAGGTCCAGACGTTTTATCCCGGTGCGTCGCCCGACGTCATGACGTCGTCCGTCACCGCGCCGCTCGAAAAGCAGTTCGGCCAGATGGCGAGCCTGAACCAGATGTCGTCGCAGAGTTCGGCGGGCGCATCGGTCATCACGCTGCAGTTCAGCCTCGACTTGCCGCTCGATATCGCCGAGCAGGAAGTGCAGGCCGCGATCAACGCGGCGGGCAACCTGCTGCCGTCCGACCTGCCCGCCCCGCCGATCTACGCGAAGGTCAATCCCGCCGACGCGCCGATCATCACGCTCGCGATCAGCTCGAAGACGCTGCCGCTCACGCAAGTGCAGGATCTCGCCGACACGCGTCTCGCGCAGAAGATTTCGCAGGTGGCGGGCGTCGGCCTCGTGTCGGTGAGCGGCGGCAATCGCCCCGCCGTGCGCATTCAGGCGAACACGCGCGCGCTTGCGTCGTACGGGCTCAACATCGACGACCTGCGCACTACGATCTCGAATCTCAACGTCAACACGCCGAAGGGCAGTTTCGACGGCCCCACCCGCTCCTACACGATCAACGCGAACGACCAGTTGACCGACGCCGCGGCCTATCAGAGCGCGGTGGTCGCGTACAAGAACGGCCGGCCGGTGATGCTGACCGACGTCGCGACGATCGTCGAAGGGCCGGAGAACACGAAGCTCGGCGCGTGGGTCGATGCGACGCCCGCGATCATCCTGAACGTGCAGCGCCAGCCGGGCGCGAACGTGATCCAGGTGGTCGACGGCATCAAGAAGATCCTGCCGCAGTTGCAACAGGCGCTGCCGGCCGCGCTCGACGTACGCATCGTGACCGACCGCACGACCACGATCCGCGCGTCCGTGCGCGACGTGCAGTTCGAGCTGGCGCTTTCGGTGGTGCTCGTCGTGCTCGTGATTTACCTGTTCCTCGCGAATGTCTGGGCGACGCTGATTCCGAGCTTGTCGGTGCCGCTGTCGCTCGTCGGCACGCTCGCCGTGATGTACCTGTGCGGCTTCTCGCTCGACAACCTCTCGCTGATGGCGCTGACGATCGCGACCGGCTTCGTCGTCGACGATGCCATCGTGATGATCGAGAACATCGCGCGCTACGTCGAGGAAGGCGATCCGCCGCTCGAAGCCGCGCTGAAGGGCTCGAAGCAGATCGGCTTCACGATCATCTCGCTGACGGTCTCGTTGATCGCGGTGCTGATCCCGTTGCTCTTCATGGGCGACGTGGTCGGCCGGCTCTTTCACGAATTCGCGATCACGCTCGCCGTGACCATCGTGATTTCGGCGGTCGTCTCGCTCACGCTCGTGCCGATGCTCTGCGCGAAGCTCCTGCGCCACACGCCGCCGAAGGAAAGCAAACGCTTCGAGGCGCGCGCGCACCAGTTCATCGACTACGTGATCGGGCGCTATGCCGTCGCGCTGACGTGGGTGCTGGAGCGCCAGCGCGCAACGCTCTTCGTCGCAGTGCTGACGCTTTTCCTCACGGCGCTCCTGTACGTGGTGATTCCGAAGGGCTTCTTCCCGACGCAGGACACGGGCGTCATCCAGGCGATCACGCAGGCGCCGCAGGCCGCGTCGTATCAGGCGGTGGCCGAGCAGCAGCAGGCGCTCGCCGCACAGATTCTGAAGAATCCGGATGTCGAGAGTCTTACGTCGTTCATCGGCGTCGACGGCACGAACATCACACTGAACAGCGGCCGCATGCTGATCAACCTGACGCCGCGCGACGACCGCAGCAGCACGTCGAGCGACGTGATTCGCGCGCTGCAGAACGAGGTCGCGAACATTCCCGGCATCCGCCTCTACATGCAGCCGGTGCAGGACCTGACAATCGATTCCACCGTCAGCCCGACGCAATACCAGTTCATGCTGACCGACCCGAACGCGGCGGAATTCGCCGAGTGGGTGCCGAAGCTCGTCGAGCGCCTGCAGCACGCGCCCGAACTCGCCGATGTCGCGACCGACCTGCAGGCGAACGGCCAGTCGGTCTACGTGGAGATCGACCGGGCGACGGCCGCACGCTTCGGCATCACGCCCGCGACCGTCGACAACGCACTCTACGACGCGTTCGGCCAGCGCATCATCTCGACGATCTTCACGCAGTCGAACCAGTATCGTGTGATCCTCGAAGCCGAGCCGAGCGACGCGCACTACAGCGAGACGCTCAACGGCATCTACCTGCCCTCCTCCACCGCGTCGAGCGGTCAGGTGCCGCTCTCGGCGATCGCCAAGTTCCACGAGCGCGCGGCGCCCTTGCTCGTCACGCACCTCGGCCAGTTCCCGGCGACCACCGTCTCGTTCAACCTCGCGCCCGGCGCCTCGCTCGGCGCGGCCGTGAAGGCGATCGACAAGGCGAAGCAGGAAGTCGGCCTGCCCGCGGCGTTCCAGATCCGGTTCCAGGGCGCGGCGCTCGCGTTCCAGGCGTCGCTGTCGAACGAACTGTTCCTGATCCTCGCCGCGATTGTCACGATGTACATCGTGCTCGGGGTGCTGTACGAGAGCTTCATCCACCCGATCACGATTCTCTCCACGCTGCCCTCGGCGGGCGTCGGCGCGCTGCTCTCGCTGATGATCACCGGGCACGATCTCGACATCATCGGGATCATCGGCATCGTGCTTTTGATCGGTATCGTGAAGAAGAACGCGATCATGATGATCGACTTCGCGCTCGAAGCCGAGCGCGAGGGAGGCAAGTCGCCGCGCGACGCGATCTTCCAGGCCTGTCTCCTGCGCTTCCGCCCGATCCTGATGACGACGCTCGCCGCCCTCCTCGGCGCGCTGCCGCTGATGATCGGCTGGGGCGCAGGGTCGGAACTGCGCCATCCGCTGGGGATCGCGATCGTCGGCGGGCTGATCGTCTCGCAGTTGCTGACGCTCTTCACGACGCCGGTGATCTACCTCGCGTTCGATTCGCTCGGCCGCCGCGTGCGGGAGCGCTTTAATCGCGGCGCGCCGCCGCGCCCGGTTAGCGAAGCGGAGTGACGCGATGAACCTCTCGCGCCCCTTCATCGCCCGCCCTGTCGCGACGACGCTGCTCGCGATCGGTGTCGCGCTCGCAGGCATGTTCGCGTTCGTGAAGTTGCCGGTCGCGCCCTTGCCGCAAGTCGATTTCCCGACGATCTCCGTGCAGGCCAGCCTGCCGGGCGCGAGCCCGGAGACCGTCGCGACGAGCGTCGCGAGTCCGCTGGAACGCCATCTCGGCTCGATCGCCGACGTCACCGAGATGACGTCGCAGAGCGCGGTCGGCTCGACGCGCATCACGCTGCAATTCGGCCTGAATCGCGACATCGACGGCGCCGCGCGCGACGTGCAGGCCGCGATCAACGCCGCGCGCGCCGACTTGCCGGCGTCACTCAAGAGCAATCCGACATACCACAAGGTCAATCCCGCTGACGCGCCGATCCTCGTGCTAGCGCTCTCGTCGCCGACGCGCACGGCCGGCTCACTCTACGACTCGGCCGCGACCGTGCTTCAGCAAACGCTTTCGACCGTGCCGGGTGTCGGGGAAGTCGACGTGAGCGGTTCCGCGAATCCGGCCGTGCGCGTCGAGCTGGAACCGGGCGCACTGTTTCACTATGGCATCGGGCTGGAGGACGTACGGGCGGCGCTCGCCTCGGCGAACGCGAACAGCCCGAAAGGCGCGATCGAGTTCAAGGGCACGCGCTTTCAGCTCTACACCAACGACCAGGCGAGCAAGGCGGACCAGTACCGCGATCTGGTGGTCGCGTACCGCAATGGCTCGGCGGTGCGGCTCTCGGACGTGGGCGAAGTCGTCGATTCGGTCGAGGACTTGCGCAACCTCGGCCTCATCAACGGCAAGCGCGCCGTGCTCGTGATCCTGTATCGCCAGCCGGGCGCGAACATCATTGAAACGATCGATCGCGTGAAGTCGATGCTGCCGCAGCTGCAGGCCGCGCTCCCGCGCGACGTCGAGATCACGCCGACCGCCGACCGCTCGACCACGATCCGCGCCTCGCTGCACGACACCGAGCTCACGCTCGCGATCGCGGTCGCGCTCGTCGTGATGGTCGTGTTCCTCTTCCTGCGCAACTGGCGCGCGACGCTCATTCCGAGCGTCGCCGTGCCGATCTCGATCATCGGCACCTTCGCGGCGATGTACCTGCTCGGCTTCTCGCTCGACAACCTCTCGCTGATGGCGCTGACCATCGCGACCGGCTTCGTCGTCGACGATGCGATCGTCGTGCTCGAAAATATCACGCGGCATATCGAAAACGGCGTGCCGCGCATGAAGGCCGCGATCCTCGGCGCGAAGGAAGTCGGCTTCACGGTGCTGTCGATCAGCGTGTCGCTCGTCGCCGTGTTCCTGCCGATCCTGCTGATGGGCGGCATCGTCGGGCGGCTGTTCCGCGAGTTCGCGCTGACGCTTTCGCTTGCGATCGCCGTCTCGCTCGCGGTCTCGCTGACCGTCACGCCGATGATGTGCGCGCGGCTTTTACAGGAGCCGCACGAATTGCAGGAACCGGGGCGCTTCGGCGCATGGCTCGAGCGCCAGTTCGAGCGCATGCAGCGCGGCTATGCGCGCACGCTCGGCTGGGCGCTCGAGCATCCGCGGCTGATTCTCGTCGTGCTGCTCGCGACGATCGGGCTCAACGTCTATCTATACATCATCGTGCCGAAGGGCTTTTTCCCGCAGCAGGATACGGGGCGCATCGTCGGCGGGATTCAGGCAGACCAGAGCACGTCGTTCCAGGCGATGAAGGTGAAATTCGCCGAGATGATGCGCATCGTGCAGGCCGATCCGGCCGTGGACAGCGTCGCGGGCTTCACCGGCGGGCGGCAGACCAATTCGGGTTTCATGTTTGTGTCGCTCAAGCCCAAGAGCGTGCGCGGCGACTCGGCGGATACCGTGATCCAGCGCCTGCGCAAGCCGCTCGCGGACGTCGCCGGCGCGCGCACGTTCCTGCAGGCCGTACAGGATATTCGCGTGGGCGGGCGGCAGTCGAACGCGCAATATCAGTTCACGATGCTCTCCGATTCCACCGCCGATCTCTACAAATGGGGCCCGCTGCTCACCGAGGCGCTGCAACGCCGCTCCGAACTCACCGACGTCAACTCCGACCAGCAGCAAGGCGGCCTGGAAGCGATGGTCACGTTCGACCGCGCGACCGCCGCGCGCTTCAACATCAAGCCTGCGCAGATCGACAACACGCTCTACGACGCGTTCGGCCAGCGCCAGGTATCGACGATCTACAACGCGCTGTCGCAGTACCACGTCGTGATGGAGGTCGCGCCGAAGTACTGGCAGGACCCGGAGATGCTCAAGCAGATCTACGTCAGCACGTCGGGCGGAACGGCGAGCGGAGCGGCATCGACGAATTCGACCACCACCTCCAACGCGACGGCCGCGACCGCCTCCACTTCCACCTCCGGCGCCACGACGGATACCGCGACGCAGCTCTCGCTCGACTCCGTGCGCAACTCCGCGACCAACGCGATCGCGGCGAGCGGCAAGTCGGGATCGTCATCGGGCGCGGCGGTATCGACGTCGAAGGAAACGATGATCCCGCTCTCCGCGATCGCGAAGTTCGGGCCGGGCAACACGCCGCTGTCGGTGAATCATCAGAGCCAGTTCGTCGCCTCGACGATTTCGTTCAACCTGCCGCCCGGCAAGTCGCTGTCCGATGCGACGGCCGCGATCTACGAGACGATGGCGACCATCGGCGTGCCGAGCACAATCCACGGCAGTTTTCAGGGCACGGCGCAGGCGTTCCAGCAGTCGATGAACGACCAGCCGCTCCTGATTCTCGCGGCGCTGGCGGCGGTGTACATCGTGCTCGGCATTTTGTACGAGAGCTACATCCATCCGATCACCATTCTTTCGACGCTGCCCTCCGCGGGCGTGGGCGCGCTGCTCGCGCTGCTGCTCTTCAAGACCGAGTTCAGCATCATCGCGATGATCGCGGTGATCCTGCTGATCGGCATCGTGAAGAAGAACGCGATCATGATGGTCGACTTCGCGATCGAGGCGTCGCGGCACGGCGCAACGACCTCGCGGGAGGCGATCGAGCAGGCGTGTCTGCTGCGTTTCAGGCCGATCATGATGACGACCGCCGCCGCGTTGCTGGGCGCGCTGCCGCTCGCATTCGGCACGGGCGAAGGGTCGGAGATGCGCGCGCCGCTGGGGATCGCGATCGTCGGCGGGTTGATCGTGAGCCAGATGCTGACGCTTTATACGACGCCGGTGGTTTATCTTTATATGGACCGGTTTCGGGTGCGGGCGGAGGAGCGGCGGGCGCGTAAGGAAGGTGGCGCGCAAACGGCGAGCGCGACAGAGTAAAAGTCCCGACAGCACGATCCGAAAAAATCGCTTAACGTTAAGGCACTCCAACCTCACGAGGAGCGTTTTCAATGAAAGTCCTGCTGATCGGCGCGCACGGCCGTACTGGCCGCCACATCGCGCGGCAGTTGCAACGTGAAGGCGTCGCGTTCAAGGCACTGTTGCGCAAGTCCGCGCACAAACCCGAATTCGCGGCTTTGGGCGCCGAGATCGTGCTCGGCGATCTCAGTCACGATTTCTCGCACGCCTTCGACGACGTCACGCACGTCATTTACGCCGCCGGGTCGTCGGAAACGGAGGGTGTGAACGAGGAGCGCGCGATCGATCGCGACGCCGTGCAGCGCGCCGCGGATTACGCGAAGCGCCGGCGCGTGCAGCAACTCGTCGTGATCAGCGCGATCTCGGCGTACTGGCCCGAGGCGAATTCGCTCGCGCTGAAGCATTACGCGAAGATGAAGCGCGAAAGCGACGACTACGTGCAAAGGCGCGGCGTGCCGTATGTGATCCTGCGGCCGGGTCCGCTGTCGGATGAAGCTGCCAGCGGGACGATCGCGCTGGCGAGCGAGCGTGTGGTGAACGCACCAGCGGTGTCGCGCGAAGATGTGGCGCGGATCGCGGTCGAAAGCGTGAAGCGCGGGGTGAAGGATAAAGTGATCGGGTTTGTCGGCGGGGATGCGGCGATCGATGACGTGCTGGACGAACTCGAAGCGCTTGCCAACTAAAGCCAGCTAGGACGCCCCCACCAACCGATACCCCACCCCCGTCTCCGTAACGATATGCTCGGGCTGCGCGGCATCGCGCTCGAGTTTCTGCCGCAGATGCGCCATGTAAATGCGCAGGTAGTGGTGGCTTTCCACATGCGACGGCCCCCACACCTCGCGCAGCAGTTGCCGATGCGTCAGCACGCGCCCTGCGTGCCGCACGAGTGTCGAGAGCAGACGATATTCGATCGGCGTCAGATGCACGGGCGCGCCGTCGCGCGTCACTTGCCGCAGCCCGAGATCGACCACCACCGCTCCAAACGAAACCCGCGGCGATTCGCTCCCCGCCGCCTGATTCCGCCGTCGCAGATGCGCACGAATCCGCGCCATCAGCTCCGACACCCCGAACGGCTTGGTCAGGTAATCGTCGGCGCCGGCATCGAGCGCGGCGACCTTCTCCTCTTCCTGCGTGCGCGCCGACAGCACGATCACCGGCAGTTCGGTCCAGCTTCGCAATTCGCGGATCACGTCGATGCCGTCGGTATCCGGCAATCCCAGATCGACGATCACGAGATCGGGCTTGCGCGTCGCCGCCTCGACGAGCCCCTGCTTGCCCGTCTCCGCTTCGTGCACCGCAATGCCCTCCGCTTCGAGCGAGACACGCACGAAGCGGCGGATCTGCTTTTCGTCTTCGATCAGGACGACGGTAACGGTGGGCTCGGTCATGTCGTGGTCTTCGATGCGGGCGGTTCATGCGCCGCAGGGTCGCGTTCGTCTTCTTCGAGAACCGGCGCAGGCGGCGGCGCGTCGACGGGCAGCGTGAACCAGAAGCGCGCGCCTTCGATACGCCCTCGTTCGTCCGCCCGGTTGGCCGCGCCGATTGTACCGCCGTGCGCCTCGACGATCGCACGGCAAATCGAGAGCCCGAGCCCGATCCCCGGTTGCGCCGATTCCTTCTCGCCGCGCGTGAACTTCTCGAACACGCGATCGACCATCGCGGGCGGCAGGCCCGGGCCGGTATCGTCGAGGGTCACGCGCACGAACGGCTTGCCGTCGATCTCGATGCGCTCCGCGCCGATCGCCAGGCGCGCATCGGCACGCGTGTATTTCGATGCGTTCTCCAGCAGGTTGGACAGGAGCCGCTCCATCAGAACGGCATCGAGTTGCACGAGCGGCAGGTCGGCGGGAAGACGCACGTCGACCGCACGATCGCCGAGCATCCGCCGGCACGCCCTGAGCGCGGCGCCCACCGTCTCCTCCAGGAGCGTCCATTGCCGGTTGAGCCGCAAGCCGCCCGCCTGCAACCGCGCCATGTCGAGCACGTTCGCGACGATGCTCGCCATGCGCAACGATTCGTCGTGGATCGCTTCGATCAGCTCGGCGTTCGCTGCTGAGCGCACGTCGCCGTTCGATTGACCCAGCATGGAAGCGAAGCCGACGATCGCCGTGAGCGGCGTGCGCAAATCGTGCGACACCGCCGACAACAGCGAATTGCGCAGCCGCTCGGACTCCATGCTGACGAGCGCATCGCGGGCGATATCGACGTAATGCACGCGCTCCAGCGCAAGCGCGATCTGCGCGGCGAACGTGTCGAGCATGCGTTTTTGCTCGGGCACGTCGAGCTCGGCCGGATCGCGCGTCAACACGGCCAGCACGCCGCGCGTGCGCATCGGCGCCCTGAGCGGCAAGTAGAGCGCGGCGGCGGCGGGCAGCGTGTCGGTGCCTCGCCCCGCCGGCTTCTGCTGGTCGTAAACCCATTGCGCGACATCCGGATCGAGCGCTTTGGCATCGAGCAGGAACGTGGCGCTATCCGTTGCGGTCGCATCGAGCTTCTGACGCATTTTGTCGGCGCTGTCGGGCAGGAGCATCGCGACCTGCGCGCGGAACACTTCGCTCACGTGCCGCATGCCGATGCCGACGATCTGCTCGGTCGCGAGCGCCGCGCCCAGTTCGCCCGCCATCGCGTACATCGCGCTCGTGCGCCGCTCGCGCTTCTCGGCGACGCGCGCCTCGCGCCGCAGGCTCGACGTGAGATGGCTGATCACGAGCGACGTCAGCAGCATGCCGGCGAAGGTCAGCACGTATTGCGTATCCGATACCGTCAGCGACATGAGCGGCGGCACGAAGAAGAAATCGAACGCCGCGACGGAGAGGAACGACAGCATCACGCCGGGACCGCGCCCGAGCCGCACGGCGGTGAACACGACGCCGAGCAGGTACAGCATCACGAGGTTCGCAAGATCGAGGCGATCGCTGACAGCGCTCGCGACGAGCGTCGCCACCGCGCAAATCGCGACCGCATACGCGTACGCGCGCGGCGGCGAGCGCTGCTCGCGCGCCGCCGAAAGCGCGTCGCGCCACGCGCTCGCGGCGGCATCGGAGGAATCGGCCGGCATGTGCCGTACGTCTTCCCGCGCGCGGATCAAGGTGAGATCGAGGTCGCCGGCGCGCTCGGCGAGTTGTTCGCTGAACGGCCGCCGGAGCAAGCGCGCGAGCCCGCGCCGCGCCGAAGCCCCCGCGACCAGCTTCGATACATTGCGCGCCTGCGCATAGCCGATCAGCGTCGCGACGGCATCGTCGCCTGCGAGCGTCACCGTTTCCGCGCCGAGCTCGGTGGCGAATTTAAGCGCCTGCATCGTGCGTTCGCGGCGCGCATCCGGCAGCTTCTGCAGACGCGGCGTTTCGACGTAGGCCGCGATCCAGTCGGCCTTGAGGCTCGCGGCGAGACGCGCGGCGGCACGCACGAGCGCGGGCGCATCGGTGCCGGGGCCGACGCACACCAGAAGCCGCTCGCGCGCCTGCCAGATGCGCGCGATCGAACGATCCGCCCGATATTCCCGCATCTGCGCATCGACACGATCGGCCGTGCGCCTGAGCGCCAGCTCGCGCAGCGCGATCAGGTTGCCCTTGCGAAAGAAATTGCGGACCGCGCGCTCGGCCTGCTGCGGCATGTAGACCTTGCCCTGGCCGAGGCGCTCGAGCAGTTCCTCAGGCGGCAGGTCGACGAGCGTCACTTCGTCGGCGCTGTCGAGCACGCGGTCGGGCACCGTCTCGAACACGCGGATGCCGGTAATCTGGCCGACCACGTCGTTCAGGCTCTCCAGATGCTGGACGTTGACCGTCGTATAGACGTCGATGCCCGCGTCGATCAGTTCGTGTACGTCCTGCCAGCGCTTCAGATGGCGCGCGCCGGGCACGTTCGAATGCGCGAGTTCGTCGACGAGGATGAGTTGCGGATGACGCGCGAGCGCCGCGTCGAGATCGAATTCGGTCAGCGTGCGCTCGCGATAGCCGATCGTCGCGCGCGGCAGCACGTCGAGCCCTTCGAGCTGCGCCGCTGTTTCGCTGCGTCCATGCGTCTCCACGATGCCGACGACGACGTCGTCGCCTTCGTCGTGACGGCGGCGTGCAGCCTGGAGCATCGCGTAGGTCTTGCCAACGCCCGCCGACGCGCCGAAGAAAATCTTCAGGCGTCCGCGCTGGCGCTGCTCTTCCTCGCGTTGCAGTTTGTCGAGCAGTTGGTCGGGGTCGGGGCGGCTCATGGTGGTCGGTCGCGGGGCCAAAGCGGCCGCCTGGTGTTTTCAACTTCGCGGCTGCGCTTCGTCGAGCGCCAGGGCTTAGGAGCGTCCACATATACACCAACAGTGACGGCGTCTGGATTCGCCGCGGCATTCTTCCCTGGGACCGTTTCTCGAATGGCGTCAAGTGGCAGGACGTTGACGGCGCAGGCTGCTATCCCGGCTTTGTCAGTTGGGCATGCAAATCCTATGCCGTTCGAGTCGGACATCGCTTTACGAAGTCCAGTGAAATCGTCCAGCCTCATGTCAAGGACGGGGATAAAGTCGTCCAACACATAAACGAACTGCACCGCAATTGGTTCGCGGGTTAGTCGTAGCGGCGCAAAAAAATGCCCATGACGTAGCTCATGGGCATTTCACTTAGCGAACCACAGAAACGGCGCCCGCTGCGCTTCTGAGTATCAAACTTCACGGCAACAAAACCGTCGACCCCGTCGTCTTCCGCCCTTCGAGATCCTCATGCGCCCGCGCTGCTTCCTGAAGCGGATACTTTTGCCGAACGTTGGTTTTGACCTTCCCCGAGCCCACCACCTCGAACAACTCCGCCGCCATCGCATCGAGATCGCTCCGTTTCGCGATATAGCTGAACAACGTAGGCCGCGTGAAGTAGAGCGACCCGCGCCCGGCGAACTCCGACGAATCAATAGGCGGCAGCGGCCCCGACGAATTCCCGAAGCTCACAAAGAGCCCCAGCGGCGCCAGACAGTCGAGCGACGCCGTATACGTATCCTTCCCGATCGAATCGTAGACCACCGGCACGCCCGCCCCGTTCGTGATCTCGCGAACTCGCTTCGTAAAGTTGTCGTGCGTATAGACGATCGGGCAATCGCAGCCGTGCGCCTTCGCGAGCTCCGCCTTCTCATCCGAACCGACCGTACCGATCACCGTCGCCCCAAGCGCCTTCGCCCACTGGCACGCGAGCAAGCCAACGCCGCCCGCCGCCGCGTGGATCAGCACCGTATCGCCCGCCTTCACGCGATACGTGCGCCGCAGCAGATACTGCGCGGTGAGCCCCTGCAGCATGATCGACGCGGCATCTTCATAGCCGATCGAATCGGGCAGCGCGACGACGTAATCCGCCGACATCACCCGCTCCTCCGCATACGCGCCCGGCGGCCGCGACGCGTACGCCACGCGATCGCCCGGCTTGAATTGCGAAACGCCCTCGCCGATCGCCGTCACTTCGCCCGCGCCTTCCATGCCGAGGCCGCCGGGCAGCGGCATCGGATAGAGGCCGTTGCGGAAATACACGTCGATGAAATTGAGGCCCACCGCGTGGTGCTTCACTCGAATCTCGCCCTTGCCCGGCTCGCCGACCTCTACGTCGACCCACTTCATCACTTCCGGGCCACCGGTCTTGTCGAATCGAATCGCTTTTGTCTTTGTCATGGGTATCTCCGTTCGTTGTCTGATTGGCCGGTCACGCCGCGCGCGAAAAGCGCAGCTTGAGCTCGTCGAGGATCATGCGCGCCGTCGAGATGTTCGTCGCGCACGGGATGTTGTGCACGTCGCAGGCGCGCACGAGCGCGTTGATGTCGGGTTCGTGCGGCTGGGGCGTCATCGGGTCGCGCAGGAAGATCACGACGTCCACGCGCCCTTCCGCCAGTTCCGCGCCGATCTGCAAGTCGCCGCCGTGCGGGCCCGAGAGCTTGCGCTCGACCTCCAGCCCGTGCGCCGCCGCGATCCGCGAACCGGTCGTGCCGGTCGCGAGCAACTGGCATTGCGCGAGCGTATCGACGTATTCGCCCGCCAGCGCGACGATGTCGTCCTTCTTCATGTCGTGCGCGATCAAAGCGACGCGTGTGCTCATGAGGGTGTATCTCCTGTTTATGTTTATCGAGTGGGCCCGTTAATACGTGCCCGGATAAGCCCCGCCGTCGATGAGCCAGTTCTGCCCGATCACGTACCCGGCGTGCACGCTGCACAGGAACGCACAGGCGCGGCCGAATTCGTCGGGCGTGCCGAAGCGGCCGGCGGGCAGGCTCTTCGCGCGGCGCGCACGCGCTTCCTCGAGCGTGATGTTCTCCGCCTTCGCCTGCGCCACGAGCGTGACCGCGATGCGATCCGTGTCGAACGCGCCCGGCAGCAGGTTGTTAATCGTGACGCCGGTCGAAGCGACCCTGCGCGCGACGCCCGCGACGAAGCCCGTGAGCCCCGAGCGCGCCCCGTTCGACAAACCGAGCACGTCGATCGGCGCCTTCACCGACGAGCTCGTGATGTTCACGATCCGCCCGAACCCGCGGTCGATCATGCCGTCGATGGTCCGCTTGATCAGCTCGATCGGCGTGAGCATGTTGGCGTCGAGCGCCCTGATCCAGTCGTCGTGCGAGAACTGGCGGAAGTCGCCCGACGGCGGTCCGCCCGCGTTGTTCACGAGGATGTCGGGCGACGGACACGGCGCGAGCGCCGCCGCGTGGCCTTCGGGCGTGGTGATATCGCACGCGACCGCCGTCACGTCGACGCCGTACTTCGCGCGGATCTCGGCGGCGGTGGCCTCGAGCGTCTCCTTCGTGCGCGCGGTGATCACGAGATTGACGCCCTCGGCGGCGAGCGCTTCGGCGCAGCCGCGCCCGAGTCCTTTGCTGGCGGCGCAAACCAGGGCCGTGCGGCCCGCGATTCCCATATCCATCGTTGCTCCTTTCGGTTGACTTGTGACGAGATGCCGCTGTCGATGCCGGGACGGACCCGTTCGCGCAATTCTAGAAGAATCGGGGCGCGGACGTTGGACGCATCCTCGACGCCCTGACCGCCGTCCGTCGAATCTTGGCGATGGTCCATCCCAAATTCGGTAAACTGGCGAGATCGCCTAAAGCGCGGCGCATGTGCGCTCCAGGCGTCGACAGCATCACGGCATAGCAAGGCACGAGCGCCGTCGGCCGAACCTCACTTCCAGCAGCGCCTCGCGCGCGAATCCCATGAAACAGGACAGCCGTTTTCCGAATCTCTTCATCCTCGATCACCCGCTGATCCAGCACAAGCTCACCCACATGCGCGACAAGGACACGTCCACGCGCACGTTCCGCGAGCTCCTGCGCGAAATCACGCTGCTGATGGGCTATGAAATCACCCGCAACCTGCCGCTCACGACCAAGCGCGTGGAAACGCCGCTCGTCGAGATCGACGCGCCCGTGATCGCCGGCAAGAAGCTCGCGATCGTGCCGGTGCTGCGCGCGGGCATAGGCATGTCGGACGGGCTGCTCGATCTCGTGCCGTCGGCGCGGGTCGGCCACATCGGCGTGTATCGCGACGACGATCATCGCCCGGTCGAGTATCTCGTGCGCCTGCCGCCAGACCTGGAGGAGCGCGTCTTCATCCTGTGCGATCCGATGGTCGCGACGGGCTATTCGGCGGTGCACGCCGTCGACGTGATGAAGCGGCGCAAGGTGCACGGCGAAAACATCATCTTCGTGGCGCTGGTCGCGGCGCCCGAAGGCGTGAAAGTTTTTTCCGATGCGCACCCGGACGTGAAGCTGTACGTGGCGTCGCTGGATTCGCACCTGAACGACCATGCTTATATCGTGCCCGGCTTGGGCGACGCCGGCGACCGGCTGTTCGGCACCCGCAACTGAGGCTGGCCGAAGCTCATCCGCATGCGGGACGATTCCCAAACGTCCCGCGAAAACCCCTCTTTCCGGCGTTTTCCGATTGTCTGCGGCCGTTTTTCGCGGCTGGCGGCGCCTGATGGCATCGGGCGCCGTGATAAAATTTCGTTTTGCTCAAACTCGCGGCCGCAGGCATGCAGCGCAGGCATCGATCCTGCGGAAAACGCCGCAGCCCAAGCGGGACGCAGCACCGCCGATGCAAGAGCGGGCAAAACCCAGGCAAAAAAGCACGCATCGATCGACGCTCTCCCAAGCCGGTCGCAAGCCGGTCGCTTAAGCCGGGCGGACACATTGAAACAAGGCGCGCGGTTCATCGACCCTGCGCGCGGGACGGAGAAAGGTAATGGCGGGTCATTCGAAATGGGCCAACATCAAGCATAAGAAAGCAGCGGCCGATGCGAAGCGCGGCAAGGTCTGGACGCGTCTCATCAAGGAAATCCAGGTCGCGGCCCGCATGGGCGGCGGCGACGCCGACACGAACCCGCGCCTGCGGCTCGCCGTCGACAAGGCGTACGACGCCAACATGCCCAAGGACAACATCAACCGCGCGATCCAGCGCGGCACGGGCGGCGTAGACGGCGCGAACTACGAGGAAATCCGCTACGAAGGCTACGGCATCGGCGGCGCGGCGATCATCGTCGACACGATGACGGACAACCGCACGCGCACGGTGGCGGAAGTGCGGCACGCGTTCTCGAAGTTCGGCGGCAACATGGGCACGGACGGCTCGGTGTCGTTCATGTTCGATCACGTCGGCCTGTTCCTGTTCGCGCCCGGCACGCCGGAAGACAAGCTGATGGACGCGGCGCTTGAGGCGGGCGCGGACGACGTCGTGACGAACGAGGACGGCAGCATCGAGGTGATCTGCCCGGCGAACGATTTCCCGAAAGTGAAGAGCGCGCTGGAAGGCGCCGGCTTCAAGGCGGAACTCGCCGAAGTCACTATGAAGCCGCAAACGGAAGTCGAATTCAGCGGCGACGAGGCGGCGAAAATGCAAAAACTGCTCGATGCGCTCGAAAATCTCGACGACGTGCAGGAAGTCTTTACAAACGCGGCGATCAACGACGCGTAATGGCGCTCAGGCGCGCGCATGGAACGGGTTTCGCTTTAGTTCGAACTGACGCGGATAGCGTGAGACGGAAATTGTTGCCGCAAAGTGCGTGACGCCGCAGACACTCGCGCGAGCGCCCTTCTCAATTGACCTTGTTCCAGCACCAACGACAGCAACCCGCACCGTCGACTCGCGCGACGCCGCCACTGGCTTTTTAAGTATTTCGGGGATTCAAATGAAGTTACTCGTCGTCGGTTCCGGCGGTCGCGAACATGCTCTCGCCTGGAAGCTCGCGCAGTCGCCGCGCGTCCAGATCGTCTACGTGGCGCCCGGCAACGGCGGCACCGCGCAGGACGAGCGCCTGCGCAACATCGACATCACCGATCCGGCCGCTCTCGCCGATTTCGTCGAGGCCGAGCACGTGTCGCTGACGGTCGTCGGCCCCGAAGCGCCGCTCGCGGCGGGCATCGTGAACCTGTTCCGCTCGCGTGGCCTCAAGATTTTCGGGCCGACGAAGGAAGCCGCGCAGCTCGAAAGCTCGAAGGATTTCGCGAAGGCGTTCATGAAGCGCCACCATATCCCGACCGCCGAGTACGAAACCTTCACCGATGCCGCCGCCGCCCACGCGTATCTCGACGCGAAAGGCGCGCCGATCGTCATCAAGGCCGACGGGCTCGCGGCCGGCAAGGGCGTGGTCGTCGCGACGTCGCTTGAAGAAGCGCACGCGGCCGTCGATTCGATGCTCGCCGACAACAAGCTCGGCGACGCCGGCGCGCGCGTCGTGATCGAGGAATTCCTGGAAGGCGAGGAAGCGAGCTTCATCGTGATGGTCGACGGCAAGCACGTGCTGGCGCTGGCGTCGAGCCAGGACCACAAGCGCCTGCTCGACGGCGACCGCGGCCCGAACACCGGCGGCATGGGCGCGTACTCGCCCGCGCCGATCGTCACGCCACAACTGCACGCGCGCGTGATGCGCGAAATCATCCTGCCGACGGTGCGCGGCATGGAAAGCGAAGGCATCCGCTATACCGGTTTCCTCTACGCCGGCCTGATGATCGACGCGCACGGCAACCCGAAGACGCTCGAATTTAACTGCCGCATGGGTGACCCGGAGACGCAGCCGATCATGGCGCGTCTGAAGGGCGATTTCTCGAAAGTGGTCGAACTGGCGATCGCCGGGACGCTCGACGGCGCGGAGCTCGAATGGGACCGTCGTACGGCGCTCGGCGTCGTGATCGCCGCGCACCATTACCCGGAGACGCCGCGCAAAGGCGACCGCATCAGCGGCATTCCGGCCGAAACCGCCAACGCCGTGACATTCCACGCGGGCACGACGCTCGCGGACGGCAAACTGACGACCAACGGCGGACGGGTGCTGTGTGTCGTCGGATTGTCGGATTCGGTGCGCGGCGCCCAATCCGTGGTCTACGATACAGTGAACCAGATTTCCTTCGACGGCATGCAGTATCGCCGCGACATCGGCCATCGCGCGGTAAACCGCAAGCAGGCCGATCGCCACGGCTGAACGGACCGGTGAATGAGGCTTCACTCGCGCTGCCGGACCTTCGCGTCCGGCAGCGCGTTTTTAAGGGAACGCTTTAAAACCGTGCGCCCGTATCACGCAATACAGCAACGATGACCGACACGACCCCCGACGTACAAGCTGTCCGCACTTACCTCACCGGCCTGCAGGCGCAGATCGCCTCGACGCTCGGCGCCTTCGACGGCGCCGCGTTCGCCACCGACCTCTGGCAGCGCGGCCCCGAGGAACGCCTGCGCGGCGGCGGTTGCACGCGGATTCTCGAAAGCGGCGCGTTTTTCGAGCGCGGCGGCATCGGCTTCTCGGACGTGGCGGGCGATGCGCTGCCGCCGTCCGCGAGCGCCGCGCGGCCGCAGTTGGCCGGGCGCGGCTTCGAGGCGCTTGGGGTCTCGCTCGTAATGCATCCGCGCAATCCGCACTGCCCGACAGTGCACATGAACGTGCGCCTTTTAATGGCGACGAAGGAAGGCGAAGCGCCGCTCTTCTGGTTCGGCGGCGGCATGGATCTAACGCCCTGCTACGGCTACGAGGAAGACGCGCGACAATTCCACCGCGTCTGCCGCGACGCGCTGGAACCGTTCGGCGCCGATCTGTACCCCCGCTTCAAGACGTGGTGCGACGAATATTTCTATCTGAAGCACCGCGACGAACGGCGCGGCATCGGCGGGATTTTTTTCGACGATTATTCGGAGCCCGGCTTCGAGCGCTCATTCGCGATGATGAAAAGCGTCGGCGACGCGTTTCTGAAGGCGTATCTGCCGATCATCGAGCGCCGCCGCGACACGCCGTACACTGAAGCGGAGCGCGACTTCCAGGCGTACCGGCGTGGCCGTTATGTCGAATTCAACCTGGTTTTCGATCGCGGCACGCATTTCGGGCTGCAAAGCGGGGGACGCACCGAATCGATCCTGATGTCGATGCCGCCCGTCGCGAACTGGCGCTACAACTGGCAGCCGGAGCCGGGCACGCCGGAAGCGCGGCTTTATACCGATTTCCTCGTGCCGCGGGATTGGGTGTAATGCGCTCGTGGCGCTCGTGCGGCTCGTGTTTCGAGGCGCTCACCGGACAAAGGATCGACCACTGAATCCGAATCGACTTTCTGCGCGACGCGTCGGCCTGCTCGGCGGCACGTTCGACCCGATCCACGACGGACACCTCGCGCTCGCGGCGCGTTTCGTCGACTTGCTGCAACTGACCGAACTCGTGCTTCTGCCAGCCGGCCAGCCGTGGCAAAAAAAGGACGTCTCGGCGCCGCAGCACCGGCTCGCGATGACGCGCGCCGCGGCGGCGTCGATGCGCTTCGAGGGCGTCGAGGTGATCGTCGCCACCGATGAAGTCGAGCGCGACGGCCCGACCTACACCATCGATACGCTCGCGAGCTGGCGCGAGCGCGAAGGCGCGGATGCATCGCTCGCGCTTCTGATCGGCGCCGACCAGCTCGTGCATCTCGATTCCTGGCACGACTGGAAACGCCTCTTCGACTTCGCGCACGTCTGCGTGGAAACGCGGCCCGGCTTCGATGTATCGACCGTACCGGGAGCGGTCGCGGCCGAAGTCGCTGCGCGCCGTGCGCCGCCGTCCGTGTTGCAGTCGACGCCGCACGGCGGTTTCCTGATCGACGAGACGCTCGCGGTGGAAGTCTCGGCGACCGCCATCCGCGAAGCCGTGCGCGCGATGAGCCGCTCCTCACTCCAGTCCCACCCGGCGGGCCACCCTGACGCGAGAAGCCAGGTCCCGCCCACCGTGTGGGACTATATTGTTCAACATCATCTGTATCAACGGTAACTATGGAAATTCAAAAACTTCAACGCGCGATCATCGACGGTCTCGAAGACGTCAAGGCGCAGGACATCAAGGTGTTCAACACGACGCACCTGACCGCCCTCTTCGACCGTGTGATCGTCGCGAGCGGCACCTCGAACCGGCAGACCAAGGCACTCGCGAACAGCGTGCGCGAGAAGGTCAAGGAACAGGGCGGCGACGTCGTGAGCACCGAGGGTGAAGAGGTCGGCGAATGGGTGCTGGTCGATTGCGGCGACGCCGTCGTGCACATCCTGCAACCCGCGCTGCGCCAGTACTACAACCTCGAAGAGGTGTGGGGCGACAAGCCGGTGCGCGTCAAGCTGCAGACCCAGAACACGTTCGGCGGCGCACGCGCGAGCGAGCCGCTGGAAGACGACGAGGACGACGCACCCGCCGCCAGGCCGGCCCGCAAGACGACGCGCCGCTAAGCCGCGGCTTCACGCGGCGCGCGTCATGAAATTGCATATCCTCGCGGTCGGACACAAGATGCCCGACTGGATCACGAGCGGCTTCGACGAATACGCGAAGCGCATGCCGCCGGAACTGCGCATCGAACTGCGCGAGATCAAGCCGGAGCAGCGCTCGTCGGGGCGCAACGCCGAGAGCGTGATGGCGGCCGAGCGGCAACGCATCGAAGCGGCGCTGCCGAAGAACGCGCGCGTGATCGCGCTCGACGAACGCGGCCGCGACTGGACCACGATGCAGCTCGCGGGCGCCCTGCCCGGCTGGCAGCAGGACGGACGCGACGTCGCGTTCGTGATCGGCGGCGCCGACGGGCTCGATCCCAGCGTCAAGGCGCGTGCCGAAGTGCTGCTGCGCGTGTCGAGCCTGACGCTGCCGCACGGTATGGTCCGCGTGCTGCTCGCCGAACAGCTTTACCGCGCGTGGAGCATCACGCAGAATCATCCCTATCATCGCGCCTGAGATCACGCCAGAGACCCGACCTTCTCCCGTCGAAAGCGGTCCTCGCGCCTCCCTTCCGAGACCCGCTTTCCCATGACGACTTCTTCGCCGCTTCATCCCTTCGTGTATCTCGCGTCGCAAAGCCCGCGAAGGCAGGATCTGTTGCAACAGCTCGGCGTGCGCTTCGAGTTGCTGCTGCCGCGTCCGGGCGAAGATGCCGAAGCGCTCGAAGCCGAGCTTCCCGGCGAAGCGCCCGATGCATACGTGCTGCGCGTCTGCGCGTTGAAGGCCGAGGCCGCGCACGCGCGACGCGTAAGCGGTCATCACGCAGCCGCACCGATCCTCGTCGCCGATACCACCGTCACCGTCGATGGCGCCATCATGGGCAAGCCCGCCGATGCTGCCGAAGCCATCGCGATGCTCGAACGCCTTGTCGCGCGCGAGCATGAAGTGCTGACGGCGCTCGCCGTCGTCGATGCGGAAGGCGCGCTGCTGCCACCCGCGCTCTCGCGCTCTAAAGTACGCTTCGGTGCCATCGATCGTGCTGCGTTGCAGCGTTACGCCGCGACCGGCGAGCCGCTCGGCAAGGCCGGCGCATACGGCATCCAGGGACGGGCGGCTGAGTTCATCGAGCGGATCGAGGGGTCCTATTCGGGTATCATGGGTCTGCCCCTTTTCGAAACCGCAGCACTCTTGCGCGTGGCGCGCGTCGACTTCTAAAACAGGCCATGAACGAAGAAATCCTGATCAACGTCACACCGCAGGAAACCCGCGTTGCACTCGTTCAGCAAGTCGCCGTGCAGGAGCTTCACGTTGAACGCACGCTGTCGCGCGGACGCGTCGGCAATGTCTATCTCGGCAAAGTCGTGCGCGTGTTGCCAGGCATGCAGTCCGCGTTCATCGACATCGGCCTCGAGCGCGCCGCGTTCCTCCATGTCGCCGATATCTGGCATCCGCGCATTCCGGGCGTCTCGCATTCGAACACGCCGCATACGCCGATCGAGAAGATCGTGTTCGAAGGACAGTCGCTGATGGTGCAGGTCGTGAAGGACCCGATCGGCACGAAGGGCGCGCGGCTGTCCACGCAGGTGAGCATCGCCGGACGTACGCTGGTGTATTTGCCGCAGGAACCACATATCGGGATTTCGCAGAAAATCGAGAGCGAGGCCGAGCGCGAAGCCGTGCGCGCGCGGCTCACCGCCGTGCTGCCCGCCGACGAGAAAGGCGGCTACATCGTGCGCACGATCGCCGAGGACGCGACGAGCGAAGAACTCGCCGCCGATGTCGCGTATCTGCGCAAGACGTGGGCGACGATCGTCGCTCAGGCGCAGCGCGTGCCGCCGACCACGCTGCTCTATCAGGACCTGAACCTCGCGCAACGCGTGCTGCGCGATTTCGTCAACGATGAAACCACGCGCATTCAGGTCGATTCGCGCGAAACGTATCAGATGCTCGCCGACTTCGCCGCCGAGTTCACGCCAGCGGTGGCCTCGCGCGTGCATCACTACACGGGCGAGCGGCCGCTCTTCGATTTGTACAACATCGAGGCGGAGATTCAACGGGCGCTGTCGCGGCGCGTCGACCTGAAGTCGGGCGGCTATCTGATGATCGACCAGACCGAGGCGATGACGACCATCGACGTCAATACGGGCGGCTACGTCGGGGCGCGCAATTTCGACGATACGATCTTCAAGACCAATCTCGAAGCCGCGCATACGATCGCGCGGCAGTTGCGGCTGCGCAATCTGGGCGGGATCATCATCATCGATTTCATCGACATGGAGAACGTCGAGCATCGCGATCAGGTGCTGGGCGAGTTGAAGAAGGCGCTGTCACGGGATCGCACGCGGGTGACCGTCAATGGGTTCTCGCAGCTCGGGCTCGTCGAGATGACGAGGAAGCGGACGCGCGAATCGCTCGCGCATGTGCTGTGCGAACCGTGTCCGGTGTGCGAGGGCAAGGGGCAGGTGAAGACGCCACGCACGGTGTGCTACGACGTGCTGCGCGAGATCATGCGGGAATCGCGGCAGTTCAATCCGCGCGAGTTTCGCGTGGTGGCGTCGCAGCAGGTGATTGATCTGTTTCTTGAGGAAGAGTCGCAGCATCTCGCGATGCTGATGGATTTCATCGGGAAGCCGGTTTCGCTGCAGGTGGAGTCGAATTTGAGTCAGGAACAGTACGATATTGTGTTGATGTGACGGCTTTCTGCCCGGCCACGCCATCGCGCTTCCTTTTAATGGCTACCGACATCAAGAAGCTGAGAGCGCCGCCGTGGGTGTGACCGCACGCACGTCCCGAATTTCTCTCTCTGCTCGCTCTGCTCGCTCCATCGCTACGCCTTGGTTCGGCTTATTGAGATGCCCTTCGCGCGAAGGGAGCGAGATTTGTCCCTCCACAATAAGAGAACGCAATGATTGGGGACCGAACTTATCTTATATCGAGGGTATCGATACACGCTTCGTCTGCGGCCTGACTACGACGTGAATTGGCCTTGGTGGAGCGCCGACGAACGGCAGAACGCGGTCGAGAATGGCCGCAAAATGTTTGACGCGGCGCACTTGGATATATGGGAGCGAAACGCGGAGTTGGTCGCCCGAGTGCAGAAATTCTTGGGCAACGCCTTTCCGTGGCATAGCGCTCGCAACGCCCGTGACACGCTCGAAGAACTGGCTCGCAGCGTGCGGCAAGGCGCGGTGTACGTGGTTCAGGAAAAGATTCCCTCGTCAGGCGGCTACGTACCACCGGCGCAACGGAAGGCGCCATGGCTCGGCGCTGCGGAAGAAGCGGCGTCGGACATGTCGTTCAAAGAACGGTATCTCGCGCAGCTCGAACGGATAAACGCCGAGCGCCCCTCGTGGGAAGTGACCGAGGCGCTGCTCGACGACATCAACGCGGGCTTCATGGTTCGCATGACAAGCGCGTCGCCACTGCTCGACGCCATGTTTGAGGCGGCGGGCTGGAAGGACAAATATGCCGACACTCCGGGCGTCGTACCCTCACTGCTTACCGATGCGCAACCGTTCGAGTATGGCGAAGAAGCCACCCCTGCCAGCTGCGGACAGTCAGTTTGGGTGGTTGCCGCGCACCAGCGGCCCGGCCGATACCTGGGTCGTGAACCCGTCCGGAAGCGGGCAAATGCGGCTCTATGACAGCAAAGGGAACGCGGCGGTCAATATCGACTTCGATCATGATCACGGATTCGGCAGCCCTCACGCGCATAACTGGGACGGTAACAGCCGCGACAAGGGCAACGCCTTTGCCCTCCTGCCCTACTGACTCACTCCAATCATGAACGACCTCAAAAGCTTCACTTATATTCACGATTGGTATATCGACATCCTCGCCGTAACGGATGACGGCGATAGCCTGACATTGGGACTAAAACTGGATGATCGGCGCGCAACCGTGACATTCGCCGAAACGACCAGATGCGTGATCGAACACTACGGCCTTCTCAACATTGTCTACGACATCAAGTTTCTGGAACCTGGCACGCCGCGCTACGACCAAGCCCTGAAAGCGCTCGAAAAGTCTGATCGATTCTCCGAAAAAGAGCCGATACATCTCGCTCTGGTCGCTGCGACAGTCGGCGTTGAAAATGATCGTTGAATTCAGGTCATTGCGAATCGAATCCGCATAACCTTGCGATAGAGGCGCGCGCCTAAATAGCCGCGCCTCGCCCACTCACCCCCTCGATCGCCTCCAGCGCCTCCTCCACCGACGGCGCCCTTCCATCATCTCCGATGGACCGCACCACCCCCGGAATCTCCACCCCGAAATGCGGCCGCGACGTCGCGGTGAAGATCATCACCGTCGGCTTGCGCAGCGCGGTGGCGAGGTGCACGAGCCCCGTATCCGTCCCGACGACGAGCGCCGCCAGTTCCACATGCTGCGCGATCTCCTGGATCGACAGCTTCGGCAGCACCCTTGCGCCCTCCAGCCCTTGGGCGATCGCCTCCGCTTCACGCAATTCGCCCTCGGAGCCCCACGGAATCAGCGGTGTAATCCCACGCTCCAGAAGCGAGCGCCCCACCGCGATCCAGTTGGCCGTCGGCCACTTCTTCTCGTCCTTCGACGTCGCGTGAAACAGCAGCGCAAACGGCATGTCCTTCATCGCCTCGGGCTTCGTGGCGGGCTTCGGGATCGAGAAGACGGTAGGCGGGACGGCCTCGATCGAATAGCCGAACGTCTCGCTGAGCGTGCGGCGCATGCCTTCCCACGCGTTGGCATCGTTGCGCGGCGCGAATCGATGGGTGTAGGCGAACGCGGCGCCGCGCTCGCCCAGATTCACCGCCGAATAGCCGAAGCGGCGCTTCGAACGCGTCAGGAACGAAATGATCGCGCTCTTGTAGACGCCGTGAAGATCCAGCACGGCGTCATAACGTTCCTGCCGCAGATCCGAAATCGACGACCAGATCGCCGACAGATCGCCCAGGCTGCGCATCTTCTTGAAGCGTCTGAGAGGAGCGCACAACACGCGTGCGACGCCTGGGTTCCAGCGCGGAATGTCGGCGAAGGCGTCGTCGACGGCCCAGTCGATCGTCACGCCAGGGAACGCCCGATGCAGGTCGCCCACGACCGATTGGGCATGTATCACATCACCGAGCGAGGTGACCTTCACCACCAAAATTCGCTTCATTCTGCTGCCACGTTACGGGCGTGAGCCGCCCGGTTGATCAAAAGACGCCTCACGCCGCCTGCTGCTGATACTGAATCCGGTGCAGGTGCGCGTAGAGCCCGTCGTGCTGCAGCAACTCGGCGTGACTGCCCTGCTCGGCGATACGCCCCGCCTCCATCACGAGGATGCGGTCCGCGCGCTCGATGGTCGACAGCCGGTGCGCGATCACGAGCGTCGTGCGGCCCTTCATCAGCGTTTCGAGCGCGGACTGCACGTGGCGCTCGGATTCGGAATCGAGGGCGGAAGTCGCTTCGTCGAGGATCAGGATCGGCGCGTCCTTGTAGATCGCGCGCGCAATCGCGAGCCGCTGACGCTGCCCGCCCGACAACCGCATGCCATTGCCGCCGACGAGCGTATGGACGCCGTCGGGCATCGCCGCGACGACATCCGCGAGATTCGCCGCCACGAGCGCTGCCTGCACGCGGTCACGATCGGGCGTCGTGCCGTACGCGACGTTCGCCGCGATCGTGTCGTTGAAGAGCACGACGTCCTGGCTCACCATCGCGAGCTGGCTGCGCACGTCATGCAGACTGTATTCGGTGAGCGGCACGCCGTCGATGAGCACTTCGCCCTGCGTCGGATCGAAGAAGCGCGGCAGCAGGTTGACGAGCGTCGTCTTGCCGCTGCCCGACGGTCCCGCGAGCGCGACCATCTCGCCCGGCGCGACCTTGAACGACACGCGATCGAGCGTCGGCCGGTCGGGGGAGCCGTAGTTGAACGACACTTCGCGGAACTCGACGTGACCCTTCGCGCGCTCAAGCGGACGGCCGCCACCATCCGGCTCGGCTGGTTCATCGATCAGGCCGAAGATGAGTTCCGCCGCCGTCATGCCGCGCTGCATCGGCTGGTTGATGTCGATCAGGTGCTTGAGCGGCGAAATCACGAGCAGCATCGACGTGACGAACGCGACGAAGCCGCCGACCGTAGTCTGGTCGCTCGCCGATTGCACGACCGCGATCGTGATCACGATGGCGAGCGCGATCGACGCGAGAAACTGCGTGAGCGGCTGCGCGAGGCCGCCGGAGACCTGCATGCGCATCGAATAGCCGCGCAGGCGGTGGCTCATTTCGTTGAAGCGGCCCATTTCGTAGGGCTCGCCATTGTTCACCTTGACGACCTTGTAGCCGCCCACCGTCTCCTCGACGATGTACGACAGCTCGTTCGTGAGCATTTGATGCTCGCGGTTCAGGCGCCGCAGACGCCGGTTGATCTTGGACACGAGCCACCCGATGCCCGGCAGGATCACCGCGACGATGAGCGTCAGGCGCCAGTTGAGGATGAACAGATAGCCGAGCAGGAACACGACCGTGAGCGAATCGCGCACCAGCGTGACGATGACGCTGGAAAGTACCTGCAGGATCTGATTGACCTCGAAGACAATCGCGTTGATGACCGTGCTCGCCGTCTCGCGCTGAAAGAAGCCCGCGCTCGTGTGGATCATGCGTTCGAACATCTTGAGCCGCAGTTGCAGCAGAATCTTGTTCGACACGTACGAGAGCAGATAGCCCGACGCGTATTGCGCAACCCCGCGCACGACCGACAGCCCGATCACCGCGGCCGGCACGACCCAGATGGCCTTGTCGCTGCCCTTCGCGCCGAAACCGTGGTCGAGTAGCGGCTTGAGCAGCATCGGAATGCCGGCCTCGCTCGCGGCGACGAAACCCATCGCGATGAGGCCGAGGATCACGATGCCCATCAGCGGCTTGATGTAAGGCCACAAGCGCCTCATCACGGCCGTGGGCGACGTGGTTTGGCCCCCGCCGATGGTCTTGCTTAAACTCGCTTGCTGATTCAAAAACGCACCTCACTTCGCTGTACAACAATCAGGGCGTGACGATCGCGGCCGCACCCGGAAGATCGATGGTGCGCGCCGCGTAAAATGCCGCGTCGCGCGCCCTTCAGGCGGACGGACCCGTGCCCGGCTTGCCCAGCGGCATGCGCGCGTCGTGGGCGATGACGGCGAGCAGCACGGCCCAGAACAGCGCGATCAGCGCGGTGCTCATGACGACCGTGAAGACATCGATACTCAAGCCAAAGATGATAACCGAGCCGGATACGGCGATGCCGCAATATGCAGCCGTCGACACATCGCTGTTCGGCGATTTGCGGTGTCGGATGAAATAGACGAGCGGTCCCGCGTACAGCAGCGCAAGGCAGAGAACACCCGCGCCGCCGAGTTCCGCGATCGTCGAGAAAAACTCGCTGTGCGCACGCTGGTTGACGACGAGCGGCGACACCTCGCCCGCCTTCGCCATCTCCCGCAACGACGATTCGAGCCGCCCCTTGCCGATGCCCAGCGCCGGATGGGCCTCGAAAAGCCGCAGCGACGCCCGCCACAGTTGCAAGCGGGCACCGATCGAGCTGTCGGCGGCCGCTCCGTATTCCAGGCGCGTCAGATCCGACTTCGTCGCCGTCAGCCGCTCCTGTCCGTGCGGCGTGGCGAGGAGCGCTGACATCGCGATCACCGCTGCCGCAACGGCCGCAAACCAGTGCCGCTTGTGCCTGATCCAGCCGAAATTCAGCGAGCACAGCACAAGGAAGAGCGGTATCGCAAGCCAGCCGCCACGCGTGCCCGACATATACGACGCGTAAATGCCCGCTGCGAGACCGAGCAACTTGACCGACACTGCGATCCGCTTGTGGTCGGTATCCCACCGTATCGACATCGCAGAAAGAAAGCCGAGCAGGAGCGCCGTATTGCCATACGGAATCGGGTTCGTGTAGGCGTTGCCGAGGCGCGCGAGCTCTGTCGCCGTCATGTGCATGGCACTGTCGAGCGCCCACAGCCCAGCGCCGATCGCGCCGAATGCGCAGCCCCAGCCAATCGCTTTCAGCGACTTGACCGGTACGTTCGCGAGCAGAAGGAAGATCGGCAGACTGAGCGCGAAGCGCGACATGCCGTCGAATTCGCGTGGCAGGTAATATCCTTCGACAGCTTGCTGGGCGGGCAGCAGCACCATGAAAACGAGCATGCCGGCGGTGTAGAGCGGGAACGCCTTGAACAATAGCCTCGGGTCCAGCCGATATCGCTTCGTAAAGGCGAGCGCCAGTGCAAGGAAAAGTAATGCGAAGAAACAGTAGCCAGTTCCCCCGCGCATGACCAGCGTAGTCGCCGGTGCCAGAAAAACAAGACCGGCAATGAGAAAGCGTAGACTTTTTTCCAGAATCATGAAGTGGGTGGACCCGCTGGTCCGTTCGCTTGTCCCAAAAACCCGCGCTATTATAGCCGCAGCCGCCTGGCGCATACCGGACGCGTGCTTCGCGAGATACCCGATGCCGTTCATGCCCAGGCCTTAAGACGCTCTCTGGAACAGAAATGCCCGCAACGCCTCATCGAGAGCCGGCTGCGCCGCTCGCGAGCCTGATGCTTATCACCTTCAATCAGCAACATAGCGTCGCTGACGCCATTCGGGGCGCACTGTCCCAGACCTGGACGCCACTGGAAGTCCTCATCTCGGACGATGCCTCCACGGACGACACGTTCGCCATTGCTGAGAAATGCGTTAGCGGCTACGACGGTCCGCATACGGTGCGCCTCTTTCGAAACGAGACGAACCTCGGCATCAGCGCGCATTTGAGCGCGCTCGCCGCTAGGGCTTCGGGACAACTCCTCTTCGTGGCCGCAGGCGACGACATCTCCATGCCCCAGCGATGCGAGCGTGTGATGAACGCTTGGATCGAAAGCGGCAAGCGCTACGGCCTGATCGCCACCGACCTGCAGGACCTCGACGCCGCCGGCAACGTCCACGACATCCTAACGGTGACCGACCTATCCGGCTATCAGGGCTTCGACGACTGGTCGCGCAGCCGGCCGCACGTCGTGGGCGCGGCGCACGCCTGGGCTCGGCGGCTCTTTACCGAATTCGGCCCGATGGAGCCAGGCATCTACGGCGAAGATCAGATCATGGTGTTTCGCGCGATCATGAGCGGCGGCGCCTTCACGCTGCGCGAACCGCTCGTGCAGTATCGGCGTGGCGGCTTGTCGAGGAAGCGCCGCTGGCGCACGCCGGGCGAGTTCGTCGCGCGCATCAAGCTCGCGAATGTGAACGGCACGGGCGAGACACGGCAATTGCAACGCGACGCAAACCGAGTCGGCGCGGGCGACAAGATGCGTGCGCTTCTGGCCAAGAAAGCGGCGCGCGAGGAGTATGTCGCAGCGGTTTTCAGTAACCAGCCGTTGTCGCGAAAGCTCGCCATGCTCGTGGGAGCGGCAAACGTAAGCGCAGGATTTCGCATTCGCATGTTCGTGTATGCGACGTGCCCGTGGCTCCTGAGCCCGTTCTTTTTCATCAAATGGCACTTGCGGGCGTGATCCGGAACATCGCCTCCAGCGATTTCACCATCGAATGGCGTCCGCAGCCGCGCCCCTCGCTTCCCAAGCGTTCAACCGCGTCAACACGGGTCTCCGTGAATACCCCACACGCTCCATGACCCAGCCTACCCTCGGCATCGCCATCATCACGTATAACGCGGCGGCCCGGCTCGCCCAGTGCCTGTCGGCTGTCTCGTTCGCCGACGAGATCGTCGTGATCGACGGCGGCAGCACCGATGCGACCGCCGGCATCGCCGAGGCGCATCGCGCGCGCGTGATCGAAGCGCGCGACTGGCCGGGCTTCGGCCCGCAGAAAAACCGCGCGCTCGACGCGCTTTCCACCGACTGGGTGCTCTCCATCGACGCCGACGAAGTCGTCACGCCTGAACTAGCCGCATCGATTCGCGCAGCGATCACAGACCCGCGCTCCGATGTCTATTCGGTCGATCGGCTGTCGAGCTTCTGCGGCGTGTGGGTGCGGCACAGCGGCTGGTATCCGGACTGGATCCCGCGCCTCTTCAAACGCGGCACGGCGCGCTTTTCCGACGATCTCGTGCACGAGCGCCTCGTGCTGTCGACGGGAAAGCCGGTCGCGCGGCTCGAAGGCCGGCTCATGCACTACTCGTACGAGGATTTCGAGACGGTGCTGCGCAAGCTCGACGCGTATTCGAGCGCCGGCGCCGAACAGCGCCACGCGGCGGGCAAGCGCGGCAGCTTCAGCATCGCGGTGACGCGCGGCGCGTGGGCGTTCCTGCGGACGTATTTTCTGCGGCGCGGCTTTCTCGACGGCCGCACCGGCTTCATGATCGCGGTCGTAAACGCGCAAACGGTCTATTACCGTTTCCTGAAGCTCGCGCAACTGAACGAGCCACATTGAAGCGTCAGCGGCTCGCGTGGATATTGTTTGCGAGCGCGAGCAGCTCCGCGACGTGCACGGAAACGTCCGCGTCGTAGAGAATCGCCTCGCGCGACACGAGTTCGCGCGCTGGCGGCGCCTGAACCGCCTGCTCGATGACGCGGCGCAGATCGGCGGCGTCGCCGGAACAGAAGATGTGCTTCGCGTGGTCCGCGATCGCATCGCAGCAGCCGATGCTCTGTGGAAAGATCACCGGCGTGCCACACATCACCGACTCCACTCCGACGAGCCCGAACGGCTCGTAGGTCGAGGCTAGGATCGTGAAATCGGCGGCGCGGTAGCAATCCTCGATATTTTTCGCGTAGCCGATATAGCGCACGCACGCCGACGGCTTCTCCGGCGCGCGCCCCGCAACCGCGACGACCACCGGCAGCGTCGTGCCGGCCAGCGCTTTTTCGATCAGCGGCAAGCCTTTTCGCACATGGCTGCTCGACGGAAACAGCAGCACGATTTCGTCGTCGGCGAAATTGAACTGCTTGCGCAGTTTCGCGCGCGTCGGGGCATCGACTGGGGAAAAGCGCCGGCTGTCCACCGGCGGATACAGCACGCGAATCTTCCGGTCGTCGATGCCGTAGAGCGTGCGCAGTTCGTCGCGCATCAGCTTCGAATGCGCGACGATCACGCGCGCGGCGCGGTACTGGCGCTTCTCCAGCGCGATCTGCCGGCTATCCGACTGCTTTTCGCGCCGCCCGGTGGCCTTCAGAAAGCCGATATGCGTGCCGCCGCAAATCGCGATCTCCGACGATTCCACCCGATTGCAGCCGATCAGCACGTCCACCTGCGCCTTGCGGCGCGCGCGCCTGAGCGCCCAGGAGAACCACGCGTCGCGAAACTTGCCGGGCAGCAAGCCGACTTTGATCCGGTGCGCCTCGACGAGTTGCGCCTCCGGCAGCGACGCGTCGATCTTGCGCGCGAAGAACGCGGGCTTGCGGCTGCCGGTGAATCCGGCTTCCGCGAGGCCGCGCACGAGGTCCATCGCGTAGCGTTCGAGGCCGCCGCTCAAGCGCAGCGCGTTGGCGGAGATGCCGAGTCGCATCAATAGACGATCTCGATCGAGCTGCCGGCGAATTCGCCGCGCAGCGCCGTGATGAGATCGTCGGTGGGCTTGACGCGCCAGGCATCGCCGAGTCGCACTTCGCCTTCGGCGTGCTCGCTGCGATACACGATGCTCACGTTCAGGCCGCTCGGGATGTGCACCGGCTGGCGCTGTCCCCGGCCGAAGTCGCGCTCGCCACGCTGGCCGCCGCGCGAGGGCATCGGCGCGGGGGCGCTCGCCGGTTCGTCGGGCCCGGCGCAATGCGCTTCGAGCACGCGTTTCAGGCGCAGCGCATCGGCGTTGCCGTTCATCTCGAGCTTAACCGCCTGCGCATAACGGCTGCGCGCGCGTTCGAGGTCCATCGCCGATTCGACCGTGAAGCGGATGCCGCCCGTGAACGCATCGTTGCGTGCCTGGCCCTGCACGACGAGCAGCTCGTCTTCCTTGAAGAGCGCCTTGTTGGCCTCGAACTGCTCGTTGAAGACGGTGACTTCGCACTGGCCGGTGCCGTCGTCGAGATTGACGATCAGCATCTTGCCGCGCTGGGTCATCTGCGTGCGCATCATCGTGATGACGCCCGCGACGAGCTTGTCGCGCCCTTCCTTCAATTCGCCGATCTTCTGGCGCACGAAGCGTCGCACTTCGGATTTGTAGGCGTCGAACAAATGGCCCGACAGGTAGAAGCCGAGCGCCGTCTTTTCTTCCTGCAGGCGCTTCTTGTCCGACCACGCGGGTTCGTCGACGAGTTCGTGGCCCTGCTGCGGATGGTCGCCCATGTCGAAGAGACCGGCCTGCATCGCGTTGGCGGCGGCCTGGTCGGCGGCTTCCATCGCGAGCGGGACGGAGGCGATCAGTTGCGCGCGGTTCTCGTGGAGCGCGTCGAACGCGCCGGCGCGGATCAGCGCCTCGACCGTGCGGCGGTTCACGACGCGCCGGTCGACGCGCAGGCAGAAATCGAAGAGATCGGTGAACGGCGCTTCTTCGCGCACGCGCAGGATTTCCTCGATCGCGTTCTGGCCGCTGCCCTTCACGGCGCCGAGGCCGTAGCGGATCGTCTTAGAGCGCTTGCCGTCGGCTTCCGGAACCGGCTCGAAGCGATACGCCGACTGGTTGATGTTCGGTGGCAGCACCGACATGCCGTTGTTCAGGCAGTCCTCGAACAGGATCTTGACCTTGTCGGTGTCGTCCATGGCGAGCGACATGTTGGCCGCCATGAATTCGGCCGGATGGTGCGCCTTGAGCCAAGCCGTGTAGTAGGCCAGGAGCGCGTAAGCCGCCGCGTGCGACTTGTTGAAGCCGTAGCCCGCGAACTTTTCCATCAAGTCGAAGATTTCGTCGGCTTTCGTTGCCGTCAGGCCGTTGACCGCTGCGCCCTGCCGGAACAGCTCGCGATGCTGCGCCATCTCCTCGGCTTTCTTCTTGCCCATCGCGCGGCGCAGCAAGTCGGCGCCACCGAGCGAATAGCCGCCGATGATCTGCGCCATCTGCATCACCTGCTCCTGGTAGACCATGATGCCGTAGGTCTCTTTCAGGACGGGTTCGACGCGCGGGTCCGGATATTCGACGATCTCGCGCCCATGCTTCCGCGCGCAGAAGCTCGGAATCAGGTCCATCGGACCCGGCCGGTACAGCGCCACGAGCGCAATGATGTCCTCGAAGCGGTCCGGCTGCGCGTCCTTCAGCATGCCCTGCATGCCGCGGCTTTCAAGCTGGAACACGGCGACGGTGTTCGCTTTCTTGAGGATGCTGAACGAAGCGGGATCGTCGAGCGGAACCTGCGCGAGATTCCAGTTTTCCTTCGACGGATCGAGCCGGCGGATGTAACGCTCCGCCCAATCCAGGATGGTGAGCGTGGTCAGGCCCAAGAAGTCGAACTTGACGAGGCCGACGGCTTCGACGTCGTCCTTGTCGTACTGGCTGACGACGCCGCCGTCCTCGCCCTGCGTGTAGAGCGGGCAAAAATCCGTGAGCTTTCCGGGCGCAATCAGCACGCCGCCCGCGTGCATGCCGACGTTACGCGTCAAGCCTTCGACGCGCTGCGCGAGCTCCAGCAACTGGTGCACTTCGTCTTCGTTGTCGAAGCGCTCCTGCAGCGCGGGCTCTTCCTTCATCGCGTCGGCGATGGTGACGTGCTTGCCCGGCTTGAACGGAATCAGCTTCGCGATGCCGTCGGTGAACATGTAGCCGAGATCGAGCACCCGGCCGATGTCGCGCACCGCCGCCTTCGCCGCCATCGTGCCGAAGGTCGCGATCTGCGAGACGGCGTCCGCGCCGTACTTCTGCTTCACGTATTGAATGACGCGGTCGCGCCCTTCCTGGCAGAAGTCGATGTCGAAGTCGGGCATCGACACGCGTTCCGGGTTCAGGAAACGTTCGAACAGCAGGTTGTAGCGCAGCGGATCGAGATCGGTGATGCCGAGCGCGTACGCGACGAGCGAACCCGCGCCCGAACCCCGCCCCGGGCCGACCGGCACGCCGTTGTTCTTCGCCCACATGATGAAGTCGGCGACGATCAGGAAGTAGCCCGGGAAGCCCATCTTGATGATGGTATTGCACTCGAAATCGAGGCGCGCGTAGTACGTTTCGCGCTGTTTCTCGCGCTCGGCTTCGTCGGGAAAGAGCTGCGCCAAGCGCACTTCGAGGCCGTCCTTCGACAACTGCACGAGATAGTCGTCGAGCGACATGCCGTCGGGCGTCGGGAAGAGCGGCAGCTTCGGCTTGCCGAGTTCGAGCGTGAGATTGCAGCGCTTGGCGATCTCGACGGTATTCGCGATCGCCGACGGCATGTCCGCGAACAGCGCGCACATCTCGTCCTGCGTGCGGAAATACTGGTCCGTCGTGAAGCGCTTCTGGCGACGCGGATTCGCGAGGATGTCGCCCTCCGAGATGCACACGCGCGCTTCGTGGGCGGTGAAATCGTCGGGCGTCATGTACTGCAGCGGGTGCGTGGCGACGACCGGCAGCTTCAGCTTCGCCGCGAGCGCGACCGCCTGCTGGATGTACGTCTCCGCGCCCGGCTGCCCGGCACGCTGCAATTCGATGTAAAACGCGTTCGGAAAGAGCTTCGCCCAGCGTTCGGCGTTGCGCTGCGCGGCCTGGTCGTTGCCGGCGGCGAACGCCATGCCGATGTCGCCCTGCTGCGCGCCCGAAATTGCGAGCAGGCCCTCGGCAAGGCCGCCTTCGAGCCATTCGAATTGGACTTCCGCGCGCCCGCGATATTGATTGGTTAGCCACGCGCGGCTCAGCAACTCGCACAAATTGAGATAACCGACCTTGTCGCGCACGAGCAAAACGAGGCGCGAAGGTTTGTCGCGATCGGCCGGATTCGTGATCCAGACGTCGCAGCCGGCGATGGGTTTGACCCCTTTGCCGCGCGCTTCCTTGTAGAAGCGCACGAGACCGAACGCGTTGCCGAGATCGGTGAGCGCGAGCGCGCCCTGACCGTCTTTGGCAGCGGCTTTGACGACGTCGTCCAGACGCACGATGCCATCGGCAATCGAGAACTCGGAGTGGACGCGGAGATGAACGAAGCGGGGATCTGACATGGGCGATATTGTACATGCCCCTCTTCGCGAAATTCTCGCTCGCGCCCGCGTTGGCCGATCGGACAAGGCCCCGCTCTGTCTTGAAAATGGCCGCGAAAGCAGGCGCCGCGGGGCGCGGCGAATTGGCCGACCGGCCGATCCGGGCGCCAGCGCGGTTTGCGGGATAATACGGGTTTCGCGAGCCGCCGGATTGTCTGGCTTCGCCGGTTTTCACAGCAACCTACATGAATATCGTCAACCTCTCCGCCTACAAATTCGTAACCATCGACGACGGCGCCGCGTGGCGGCCGCTCGTGACCGAGCGCTGCGCCGCGCTCGGCCTGAAGGGCACGATTCTGCTGGCCCCGGAGGGCATCAACCTGTTTGTCGCGGGCGGAATCGAAGACGTCCGCGCGTTCATCGACTACATTCGCAGCGATGCCCTTTTCGAAGGCAAGTTCGCCGATCTGCAGTTCACGGAAAGCCTTTCCGAAAAGCAGCCGTTTCGCCGCATGCTGGTGAAACTCAAGCGCGAAATCATCACGATGAAGAAGCCCGCGATCCGGCCCGAACTCGGCCGCGCGCCCTTCGTCGATGCGCCGACGCTCAAAAACTGGCTCGATCGCGGCCACGACGACGAGGGCCGCCCCGTCGTCATGCTGGATACGCGCAACGCGTTCGAAGTCGATGTCGGCACGTTCGACAACGCGCTCGATTACCGCATCACGAAATTCAGCGAGTTTCCGGAGGTGATCGAGCAGAATCGCGCTGATTTGGAAGGCAAGACGGTCGTGTCGTTCTGCACCGGCGGGATTCGCTGCGAAAAGGCGGCGATCCATATGAAGGAAGTCGGCATCGATCACGTGTATCAGCTCGAAGGCGGCATCCTGAAATACTTCGAGGAGGTCGGCGGCGCGCATTACAACGGCGAGTGCTTCGTGTTCGATTACCGCACGGCGCTGAACCCGAACCTCGAGCCGACCGCGACGTCGCAATGCTTCGGCTGCCGGACGGTGGTGAGCGTGGAGGACCAGAAGTCCGATTTCTACGTGCCGGGCAAGACGTGCCCGGCGTGTCATCCGGACGCTCGCGGGGAGTCGCGCGCGGCGTGAGCGGCTATCGCGGACGATTCGCGCCCTCGCCCACCGGGCCGCTGCACATCGGCTCGCTTGTGAGCGCGCTGGCGAGCTGGCTTGATGCGCGGGCGCATCGGGGCGCGTGGATCGTGCGGATCGAAGACGTCGATGGTCCGCGCACCGTGCCCGGCGCCGCCGACGACATTCTCGCGACGCTCGCGCGCTTTCACATGCACTCGGACGAGCCGCCCGTGTGGCAGAGCCAACGCGACGAGGCCTACGAAGCGGCGTTCGTTAGCTTGCAGGCGGCAGGATTCGTTTATCCCTGCGGCTGCACGCGCCGCGAAATTGCCGATTCCCTATTGAATACGCACATGCGGCACGCGACGCTCGCCTATCCGGGCACTTGCCGCGACGGTCTGCACGGCCGCGCGCCGCGCGCGTGGCGGCTTCGCGTGCCCGACGGCGCGGCGGCGCGTGTGAGTCTTGTGGATCGCTGGCAAGGCGCGCAGTCGCAGGATCTAGCCACCGAAGTCGGCGATTTCGTGCTCAAGCGCGCGGATGGACAGTGGGCGTATCAACTGGCGGTCGTCGTCGATGATGCGGAGGCTGGCATCACGAATGTCGTGCGCGGCGCCGATCTGCTCGACTCCACCGCGCGACAGATTTATCTGCAGCAGTGTCTCGGCGTGGCGACGCCTGCGTATCTGCATGTGCCGCTCGTCACGAACGACGACGGCGAGAAGCTCAGCAAGCAGACGGGCGCTACGGTGCTGAATCTCGACGATCCGCTCGCGACGCTTTCTGACGCGGCGCGATATCTGGGGATCGAAGCGGGTACGGCTCGCACGCTCGATGAGTTCTATTCGGCCGCGACGGCTGAATGGGCGAAGCGCTTCTGTCCGTAGCCGATCGCGAGGCGTCCGCAATAGTCCATCGCTGTATTTCGCGAACGCGTCGCGCATTGACGCGAAGAACGCAGATGCTGCCCGCTGACGGGCTATCTGACGGCCCAGTAAAACTAAAGCCCCGCTACTCATTGATCATTGAAGTAACGGGGCTTTATGACTGGCTCTGGCGGAGAGACGGTCCGCCATATATAGCATCTTAAGTAGTCGTGATTCATCGCAACCAGTTGAATTTTACCAGTCAATTCAACGCACTTCCGGCCTAAACGTCAATTGTCTATCGCTTACGGTTGTGTTTCGTCGCCTTTAATCGTAAAATCTATGGCGGGTAGGTTGTGGGGTACATAGATGCCGAAGATTGCAAAAGAGTTGGGCGCCTTGGCGGTGTCGCGTTTGACACAACCTGGTTTACATATGGTTGGCGGTGTTGCCGGGCTCGCGCTGCAGGTTACGGCGACCAACGCGCGCTCGTGGATCTTGCGCGTCATGGTTGGCGCCAAACGGCGCGAGATCGGGCTTGGAGCCTATCCGGCTGTCTCGCTCAAAGCAGCTCGCGAAGCAGCCAAGGCAAAACGCGACGAAATCGCGGCTGGCGTTGATCCGGTACTGGCGCAAAAGGAGAGGAACAGCCTGCTGCGGGCCAGTCAGGCGCGCGAAATCACGTTCGAAGAAGCCGCGAAGCGCTTTATTGATGCGAAAGAGGCTGCATGGAGCAACTCCAAACACGCCGAGCAGTGGCGCAACACGCTCGCGACTTATGCTTATCCTGTGATGGGAAAGCTTCAGGTTGGGCATATCAATCGGGAGCACGTACTGGCGGTGCTCGAACCCATCTGGAGGACGAAGACAGAAACCGCGTCGCGCCTGCGCGGCCGGATTGAGAGCGTGCTCGACTGGTCGCGCGTCAAGGGCTACAGCTCGGGCGACAACCCGGCAACGTGGCGGGGTAACCTCGACAAGCTGCTGTCTGCACCGAACAAAACGAAGCGGGTTCGCAATCATCCAGCCATGCCCATTGACGACATGGGCGTTTTCATGGTTGCTCTACGAGCGATGGACACGCACGCTGCACGCTGTCTGGAGTTTTCCATTCTGACTGCCGCCCGCTCAGGCGAGGTGCGCGGCGCCACGTGGGCCGAAATTGACCTCGACAAGGCCGTGTGGCGCGTTCCCGCCGAACGCATGAAAGCGAAGAAAGAGCATCGCGTGCCCCTGTCTGATGTCGCAGTCGCGTTGCTCAAGGCCATGCCGCGATCTGATGCTTGCTCCCTCGTCTTCCCCAGCCCGACCGGCAAGACGCTTTCCGACATGACATTATTGGCGATTCTTCGCCGCGCCAACCTCGACGCGACGCCGCACGGATTTCGTTCAACGTTCCGCGATTGGGCTGGCGAACGGACGAACTATCCGCGCGAGCTGGCCGAGGTGGCGCTCGCCCACGTGAAAGGCGACGAATCGGAAGCGGCTTACTGGCGTGGCGACGTACTGGAGCGGCGGCGGTGCATGATGAACGATTGGGCCGCGTTCATTGCGACGCCCATGGCAAAAGGCGCGGTCATTCCGATGCAGGAAATGGCGTAAACACTGCCGCCCGACCGTATCGGGCGGTAACGGCGGCATGGGTGCAGTAACTTCGCACGCTGCCTGATCACAGTCCGAAACGAGCAAGAATCCCATGTCTGAAAGTAAGTCTACCGACGCCGCCGATAACCACGATTCCGGTCGCGACCAAGTCGCCGGCGTGAATCCTAACGAAACGCCTAGCGCCCCAATCGTTGCACAAAACCCAATCAGAGACTGGGTCGACGTCGCGCGAGTAAAAGGACCGTCGGATCCCGCGTATGTCGCTGGATGGTGGGACGAAACGATGAGCGCGGAACGCTGGTTTGATCCCGAACAACCTGTCACACCCTCGCAGGCAGCCTTGGTCCTATGCGGGATCAATCCGCAACACTACAAGTACGCCGAACAGTATCGCGCCGAAGAAACTGCGGAGAAAAGCCTTGATGGACTTCCGAGTCGCGACACGGTAACCGGTAAAATCGTCCTCCGGAAGTCCGTGTCCGAAGCATATCGAGAACTGCGCCTGATATTTGATGGCGTTCGGCAGGCTGATCCCGGCGCGAACCGAACGATGGCACAGTGGCTTGAGATAGCCCAACAACGCGGGCTTGTGTATCACCGGTGGGTCGACGAGTGGTTAGAGGCTGTTGCGCAAATCGCGCGTTCAACCGGCGGCCTTAAGTCCCACGCACGCTATCATGATCGGGCATCGCCGCGCCCGGACGACCACGTCAGACTTGAAATTGGCCGGCCGAACAGCCGTGAAGCCATTGCCACGCACGTCGAAAAGCGGTCTCGTGAGCTATACCGCGACAACACATTGCTCACCAAAGAAGAAATCGCGACGACCATTGCAACCGAATTGAAGGCCAACGGCTACCCGGGCGATCGTCGTACCTATCTGAAGGCGGCTACGATTGTGAGGCTAATGCCCCCTGGCCTGACCGGTGGTCGGGCGAAGAACGGGAAGAAATCACCGGGGAAATAGATCGGCGCGCCGATTCAACGCCGCGCCGATTCACTACGCCGATTCAACAACGCCGTGGAAACCGCGCCAGCAATGGGTCTCGCGGTAGCGTCTCAACTTCTTGATAGGCATATGCGCCGATTTTGAAATCCGTCTTGTTCCAACAACAGACGAGGTTTCATGATGAATCGCAACGTATGCCTTAAAGACTTCGACGAGTTGCCGAACGCGGCCGCCGTCGATGTTCGCACTGTTGCGGCGCTGTGCGCTTGCAACGTAGCGACAGTGTGGGAGCGATCGAAGCGCGGCGCACTTCCCGCCCCGCGCAAGATCGGTGGTTCGACCCGTTGGAACGTTGGCGAGTTGCGCAAGGTGCTGCTGGGGGACGCGAAATAATGCAGTCCACCTTCACGAATACCGTCGTTCCGAGCGTGGCAACGCCGCTCAACTCCACCGCGGCGGCAGACGCACTTCGCGAACTTGCCGACACCGATTGCCCGCGCGAAGTGAGCGTTCTTGAAGCGCCCACCGAAGCTCCGATGACCCGCGAATGCTTTGGCCACGTAGCAGGTCCTGTGGACCGCGTGGCGCTGGCGGGAGCCGGCATGAGCTTCGACGAAGCCGAAGTTCGCAAGTTCGTCGCGCTCGTCGGTCTGCCCTTGATGTTGCTTGGCATCGATTCAATTACACCGCCCGCACTCCAGGCACGCACCTGCACGACCGCCGATGAAGTTGTCGCCGCCGTGCGGGAGTGGAACCCGAAGAAGTGGAACATCTACTGGCTGCCCAATGTCGCCATCATCGGTGACAAGAAGCCAGGGAAGCAGGATGTCATGACCGCCCGCTATGTCTGGGCCGACTGCGACCCGAACATCAAGCAGCACGGCAGCTTCGAGGCAGCGCGCGACCACCTGCTGACGACGCACGCGGCCAAGCTCGCGCCCATTGCATCGTTATTGATTGATTCGGGCAATGGCCTGCAGGCCTTCTTCAAGCTCGACGCGCCGTTCCCGCTGTTCGGGGACGGTGACTACATGGAATACGAAGCGCTCAACGAGCGCGTCGGCTTGGCATTTCAGGGGCCCGGCACGCACAACTGCGACCGTATCATGCGTCTTCCGGGTACGCTGAATTGGCCGACTGCGGCGAAGTTGAAAAAAGGCTATCCGCAAGAGCCGCGCATGAGCCGACTGCTTCACGCGAGCAAGCGCACCTATGCGTTCGAGCAGTTGAAGCAGATGCTGCCTCAGAACGAGCGCGCGATTGTGCCCCCAAAAAATCCGGTCATCAACGGTCTTTCGAAAGGCGACGTGTCGGAAGAAGTGCAACGATTTGAAGCGTTGCTGGCGACGGATCACGATCTGTCCGCACGCTGGGATGGCAGCGACCAGGGGCTGATCGATACGACTGGCAGTGCCATGGACATGAGCCTTTACGGCATGCTGGTGCACCGCGGTTTCTCGCACGAGGCCATCGTCGAGATCATGGAACCATGGCCGCACGGCGGCCAGGGGCGCGAGCAAGGCGAGCGGTACTGGAATCGTCTGAGAGCCCGTACGGCGGCGACGCCGCGCACCTCGAAAGCGGTCGATGACGTCGTCGCCGAACTGAACATGCAGTATGCGGTGGCCTTGGTCGGTGGCTCCGCCGTCGTGCTTGACGTAGCGTCGTCGCCGGTCAATTTTTTGAAGCCTGAGGCGTTCAAGACGCTGCTCCGCAATCGAACCGTCGAGGTGCCGAACGCGCACGGCGAGATCAAACTTCAGCCGATCGCCGATATGTGGATGAAGCATCCGGCGCGCAGCACGTACAAGGCTGTCGATTTTGCTCCGGGCGGCGGCGCGCGTGAGGGTGTATTCAACCTTTTCCGCGGATGGGCGGTTGAGCCCTACGCCGACATGAGCGCCGGGCAAGCCGCTCGCCAGTGCAATTTGATTCTGACGCACATTAAGGAGAACGTCTGCCGCGGCGACCAAGAGGCCTTCAATTACCTCATCGGCTGGTACGCCCATTTGTTCCAATCTCCGGCGGAGAAGCCGAGTGTTGCAGTTGTCGTTCGTGGCGAAAAAGGTGTGGGTAAGTCGAAGTTGACGGAGGCGATCGCTGCTTTGCTTGGCCCGCACGCGGTGACGGTGAGCCAGCGAACTCATCTCACGGGCCAATTCAATGCTCACCAAGCCCTGGCGCTCTTGATCGTCGCCGAAGAGGCTGTCTGGGCGGGCGACAAGCAGGCCGAGAGCGCGCTCAAGCATTTGATCACGGGCTCGACCATCACGCTAGAGCGCAAGGGCGTCGACGCGATGACGGTGAAGTCCTGCGCCCGCGTCGCGATGAACTCGAACTCGGAATGGGTGTTTCCTGCTTCGTCGGATGAACGCCGCCTGTTCGCGCTCGACTGCGGCAGTGACCACAAACAGGACCACGCCTACTTCAAAGCAATCGACGAGCAGTTGTATGGACCCGGGCGGGCCTCGCACGAGCCGGGACAGGAGTCGCCGGGACTGCGCGCACTGCTCACATATCTGCTGCGCCTTGATCTCACCGGCTTTAACGTGCGGCTCGTTCCCGAGACCGACGCACTCAAGGCCCAGCGCGCCGCGTCACTTGAGCCGCATGAGGAATTCCTGAAAGAATCCTTGGAAAACCACGAGATCTGCGGAAAGAGCTGGGATCAAAACGCGCAACCGATCGTCAAGCGCGAGTTGTACGATGCGTATCGGTCGTACATGCGCGACCGTCCCCGCTTGTACCGCGTCTCGCAGGAGGTTTTCGCGAAAACGATCAAGCGCGTGTTTGAATGGCGCGACCGTCAGCGGAGCGGCGGGAAACGCGAGTGGAGCGTCGCAGGCTGGAGCGAATCGCGTGCCGCCTTCGAGGCAGCGATGAAGGTCAAGATCGACGACTGATGAAGCAGGCTGCAACACGTCAACTCTCTACCTTGCAAGGCACCTGTTACGCGCAGGGCCTTGCCCAGTAAAAGCCAAAGCAGGTGCAGCAGGTCAAACGACCGTTTTTTGATTTCTTCTGGAAGGACCGCGGTCGGGTGAAGAAAACGCCCACGAGGCGAATCGTCGCAGTATCCGTCGGTGATCCTGAAGCTGATTTCTCTACATCTCTACTTTGACCTGTTTCACCTGTTTCACCGGTTTCACGCCTTGCAGATGGGGCAATTGGGCGCAACAGGTCCGCAGCAGGTGCAACACGTTAAGGAATATCGCAGCGAAGAAGGGAAGTTGCCGGAATTCAATTTCCTCCAGCAGCACCGAGAGCTGGCGGTGGGCTCCCTAGACGGATGGCCCGTCGCAGACCGACGACCGATGGTTCGCCATCCGGGCCGGGCCGGGCCGAGGCTAACGGCGCATGTTCGAAGGGCAATGGCCATGGTACGCCCCGGCATGTTCGTCCGTCGCGTCCGCGACGGGAGCAGAATGAAGCTGGGATTCTGCCGTGTCGGCACGGCAGCGGCGGACAATATGCCGTTGCTCCTCGGCACCTCGACCACGGTCGACAGGGCGCTGGCAATGATATGGGCGGCAATTGAAACGGGCAAGCTGGTATTGCTCGACGAACTGCGAGCGCAGGCCCGCGCGTTTCACTCCACTAACCGGCATTGAGACAAATAGTTCATCGCTGTCGACATCGACGATTCGGAGCGTCGCATCGTCACTTCCGGGCGGAAAACTCGGATCCGGTTGGCCCGATTCGTTCGCTCCCTGTGCGGCGTCGTCCGCGTCAGCACCCCATACAGGTATCACGCGCGCGCGAGCCGATCGCGGCTCGGCGGCTCGTAGCGCAACGCCGACAGTCGAGCACAGCACGAACGAGCAACACCGCGCCCTGTCGAGCATCGTCACCACTTGACGTGAATTCGAGGATCACGGGCGAAAATGTCAACTGGTCGCTCAGGTGGGGTTCGCATTCATAGGTATTGCCGTCTACCCTGACAGATGATTAGCAAGCCGGGTTCGTTTGCCATCGGAATGTGCAACCGGCAGAGGGGCCGAATCGCGCTACTCGCGACAGTGTGACAGGACGTGTCGGTGGTTCATCAAGAGCCAAACCCGCGGCGCAAACGTCACGCAGATAAGAAGAATGGCGGAGGAGAGCAAACCCGATCTAATTAAAAGATTGCTTCCATTGCTTCCCTGCAATTCCGACGCCGGCAATGCGGAGCTTGTATTCGTCGCACGAAATCGGCTCAGCGGTGTAGTGGCATACGGCATCGCCACAAATGAACCGGATGGGTTCAAAATTGCCCGACCGTACCGGCGTGGGGTTTTTTATGGAAACCGAGCACGACGACTACCACGAAGCGTTGCAGCGCATCCAGCAGGCGCTTGCGACCGGAGCGACAGAGGTATCTCTAGCTGGCCTCGACTTGGAGCGTCTGCCACGGGAATTGGCCGCCCTGACAGGCTTGCAGAATCTTAAGCTGAGCGGGTGCGAACAGCTGCAGGACCTGTCGCCGCTCGCCGGCCTGACGGGCTTGCAGCACCTTGACCTGAGATGGTGCGAGCAACTGCAGAACCTGTCGCCGCTCGCCGGCCTGTCGAGGCTGCAGTACCTTGGCCTGAGCGGGTGCGCGCAGGTGCAGGATCTGTCGCCGCTTTGTAGCTTGCAAAGTCTCAAAACCCTCAAGTTGAATGACTGCAGCTTTCTAGACTGCTCGCCAGCCGCCCAGCCTCTGGCGTCATGGGATCGTTTGCAACAACTTTTTGCAAATCACCTGACTGGTGCGCCAATGGATCTCGGATCTCGGGATGACCATTCCGACGACGCCTTGCCGCGAATCCGAGCGTGGCAGGTAGACCTTCTGGCTGGTGAAGCTCCAAATAGCACTGTCAAATTGTTTGTGCTCGGCAACGGGCGAGTCGGCAAGACGCAGATCTGCCGTCGCTTTCGCGATGACCTCTTCGACTCCTCAATACCGTCCACGCATGGCATAAGTCTGAGCCAAGTTCAGTTGGCTAATGCCAGTAACGACTACCCCGCAGTAACGGCCAACGTGTGGGATTTCGGTGGGCAGGACATTTATCTAGGAACTCACGCACTATTTCTGGACGAGCGGGCGATCTACGTGATCGCCTGGGCGCCTCAGTACGAAAATACTGAGGAAGCTGAGCTGAATGGTGTGCCCATGCGCAATCGGCCCTTGGTCTACTGGCTGGAATACGTGCGCTCCCTTGCCGGACTGCAGGCTCCCGTAATTGTGGTGCAGACGCAGTGTGATCAAGAGTTGGATGTACGACCACCGCCCTTGCCCACCGAGCATGGGTTTGAACGGATGCGCATCACTTCGTCCAGTGCGATGCAGGATGACGGCATGGAAGGGCTGGAACTGGAACTGAAGAGGGCCGCCCGCTATTTGTTGGGACGGTATGGCAAGGTGCGCCTGCCGTCCAGTTGGGTCGCAGTGGGTAAGGAACTGCGCGCTCGCATCGGCGAAAAGACCTTGTCGCGGGACGAGTTCGACGTGCTATGCCATGCGCAACACGGTGCTTCCGTTCCAGACGTTGTACTGGAGTATCTGCACCGAAGCGGCCAGGTGTTCTGGCATCAGGGGTTGTTTGGCGACCGGCTGGTGCTCGACCTCGCTTGGGCGTTGGACGGCGTGTACGCCGTGCTTGAACGCAATACATCGCTATCAGTTATCCGCAGTCAAGCCGGCCGCTTCAGCCCGCATTTGCTGGCGCTACTCGTGTGGCATAACTATGGAGAGAAAGAGCAAGAACTCTTTCTCTCCTTGATGGAGCAGTGCCAGATCTGTTTCAAGGTGACGGATGATGTATTCGTCGCGCCAGCCCTGTTGCCGACGCATGCAGCGGTAGAAAGTGACATTCAGCAAATCTGGCGCGGCGCCGCCCCTGATGCAACGGTGCGTCTGGACTACCCCTTTTTCACGAAGGGGTGGTGAGGGGCATGCTGTGCGGCCTAGGCCGGCAAGCCGGTGTTCATGCCGTCTACTGGGCCTATGGCGTGTGCTTCTATGATGCCCATCACCGCTCGACCGTGCGTATCTTTTCCAGGCTCCCCGACGTTAGTGGCGGCAATACCGGCGGGAATATAACGGTAGAAGCGGCTGGTCCCGGCGCGACTTCACTCGTCCAGCACCTCATGGCATCGATCCAGCGAATTAATATCGGACTGGCGCCAGCGATCACTTGGGAGCTTGGACAATCCGGGCGAGATCCGCAGCCCGAAGAGCAGGCATCGATTACCAAAGAGCAAGCATTCAAAGCCATCATCCTGCGCAACCGCCTCGGCTTCCGGGAGAACCGCATCCTGTCTACGTTTCCTACGCGTGGAGCGGGGAAAGTGCCGCGCTGGTGGATGAACTCGAGCGGTGCTTTCCGGCTGATATGAAACTGAAGCGTGACAAAAACGAACTACGGAGAGGCGCCTGGATTCCTCGTTCATGAAGGAGATCGGACGAGCGGATCTCGTCGTGGTGGTCCTGAGCGAGAAGTACCTGCGCTCAATTTACTGCATGAAGGAAATGCTTTTCCTCTTCCAACAAAGCCTTGGCGATCGAGAGCACTTGATGCGCAAACTGGTGCCACTGAGAGCAGGCGAACTGCCTATTTCAGGCGCGAAAGACCGATTGAAGATCGTGCGTTATTGGAAGGATGAGCATGACGAACTTGAAGCCGCCCTCACCGGTTTGGACCCCGCCTGTATCGGACAAGAGGATCGCGAAGAGCATTTGGTGCTGAAGGACTTCCAGCACCGGGTGGGCGACATCCTTGCCTGGATTGCGGACACGGTAATGCCTTTATCCGAGCGAAGGATCGACGCGGTTATCGATTTGCTCCACCAGAGAGCACGACAGCTATTCGACGGGAGTGGATAAAAACTAATGGTCCACATCCAGCGTAGCGGATCACGTGCACTGCGTGACGAAACACACCCAACATCCTCGAATGTCCAATTTGCGTATAGCCCAATCTGACTGTCAGGAACCAGCCGAAAACATGTCAGAACAGGGTCTAAAAGAACTTACTTGACGTATGCCGAATGGGGATCTAGATTTCACCTTGACACTTAACGGCAAGGACGACAATGAGCAAACATCAGCGCGTCGGTTACAGGCGGGTTTCGTCGGTTGACCAAAACACGGTCCGCCAACTCGACGGCATCGCGATTGACCGCACGTTCGAAGACAAGGCGAGCGGCAAAGACACGAACCGGCCCGCGCTGCAAGAGGCGATCAGGTACGTGCGCGACGGCGATACGCTCGTCGTTCACTCGATGGACCGCCTTGCGCGCAACACTGAAGACCTGTTGCGGCTCGTTCGCGAGTTGAACACCAAGCATGTGTCGGTCGAGTTCGTGAAAGAACGCCTGACGTTCACCGGGAGCGCGGCCGATCCGATGTCCGATTTGATGATGACTATGCTTGCCGGGGTTGCACAGTTTGAGCGCTCAATGATCCGCGAACGCCAGCGCGAAGGCATCGCAATAGCGAAGGCGAACGGCGTATACAAGGGTGGCAAGGCCAAACTCACCGCTGCGCAGGTAAAGAGCCTGAAAGCACGCGTGGAGGCCGGCGAGACAAAAACGGTCATAGCGCGCGAATTTGGAATCAGTCGCGAGACCTTGTATCAATACTTGAAGGCACAATAAGCAAGCCGCGCAGCAGATCAGAGCGAAAGCTTGCAAGCGAGCGGCTTTTTTCGTATGCCCGTCCAAATTACCCGGCTGTAATACCCTACCGTTTTCCTCCTCGCCCGGTCTGTCTTCTTCGCTCCAGTTGGCAGACGCCTTCCATCTTCATACTAAACGGTCGGCCTTTCGTCAAACGACCCGCTCCTCATGACTTCCGCACTGGACGCCGAATCCGAATGTTCGAGTCGTTGTAAAAGTATTAGCAACTTATAGAAAATGATTGCTTGACTGTTAGGATAAAAGTTGTATTTTGTAATTCTAAAGTAAAAAAACAAGATCAAGACTAAGAGGCAATGATGGCGACCTATCGGCAAGCTTTTCTGGTATCGGCCCTGATTGCAGGCGGCTCGTTTCAAGTTGAAGCGCACGACTTGCAGGGGCTTATGGCAGTCAACTCACTTCCAAAAAAAATACAGGAACAATTAAAAGACAACCAAAAACTGAGGGATGCGGACCTGCCCGCATTGACGGACCCCAATCTAACCGATGAGCAGAGAAAGAAGTTAGTCAAAGAAAAAAAGTTACCGAAGCGCTTTGAGTCGTTCGAGTCCGTTTTAAACGCTCTGGCACTCTGGCCGCAAAAACAGCATTTAAATTTGTGCGCTTTTAATGGAAGTGGGCAAGTGCGCAACGCTGTGCTCGAGGTTGCGCAGGGCGTAATCAGCGAAACAAATTTAAGCGTAAGCGATTCAATACCAAACTGCACAAGAGACGATCCAGCGGAAATCCGAATTACCTTTCGTACCAAAGGATATTGGTCGTATGTCGGAACGGAGGCGTTACAGATACCGACCAATCTTCCGACCCTCGGTTTATCAAACATCGATCTTCGGCTTCCGCTTGACGAGGGCTCAAAAGGGGTGATCAGGCATGAGTTCATGCATGCATTAGGTGCTTTGCACGAACATCAGCATCCATCCGTGAACTGCGAAGACGAGCTTAACTGGGACTACGTCGCGAAGACGATGCATTGGTCACCAAAAGAAATGGATGTGAATTTCAAACAATTGGTATTCAACAAAAATATTAAGGCAAGTGAATATGACCCAAAATCGATAATGCATTATCAGTTACGTGCAGACTATTGGAAGAAAGGCGCTAATTCATCGTGCTACTTGCCGTTTCAAAACACAATTTTATCTGATGGAGACGTAAAAATGATGAGACAGACATACCCGAAACAATGAAGAATTTGGAGAGAGATGATGTCACCGGTTGCAAAGAATATCGTTGTGTTTTGGATTGGAACCGCCCTCCATTTAGGCGCAGTGGCCCAGGTTTCAAGCGGCGGTGCTCACTGGAGTGCCCCGAAGTCGCAACATCCGCCCACCATAACTAAAGAAGGTCTTAATTTCGAAAATGGAAATGCCAAAACTGATGCGTCATTGAAAGACGTAATTAAGACATGGGAGGGCCAAAATCAGCAACCAACCGAGCCAAGCGGCCCGAGCACGTGCGTTACGAACCCCAGCAACTGTCAGACAGCGCCGCGTGCGAGTTCCAAAAAAAACGGTATTGAGGCTTTCGAAAATGGCGATACCGAAAGTGATGCGTTACTCAGCGATATCATTAAGACGTCGGCTCCGGGTCAAAATCAACAACCAAGCGACCCAAACAACCCAAACACGTGCCTTTCCAACCCCAAGAACTGTCAAACAGCGCCTAAACCGGAATGATCGAAATGCGGGTGGCTTGCATCGTCGTTTGGGCTGCAGTCCTGACAGGATTTTCAGTGGATGCTGCCTGCGGCGACCAGGTCGGCTCGGATTCGAGCTTGAATGACGCGGCGGACGCAGCCTCCGTCGTCAATGGAAAACTTTTGCCGTCTTTACCACTGAAATGTCTCCGTCAGGCAAACTGCGATGCACGCAAAGACTTAAACGCATTTGAAATCGGAAGCGAACCGATAGTGGACTGGAATTTTGACGCGAAAGGGAACCTTATCCGCGAAACTCCCGCCACCACTAACGAGCGCGGTAGGCTTCTTGAGCAAGTCGCGCCGTTGGTAACGAGACTTTCAAAGGAGGCTGCCGATGAAGCAAAAGATGCCCAAGACCCAGTCGGGAAATGGCAATCCAGAGCAAACGCACAGATTAAAACTGAAAAAAAGGAGTTACCTTCGCCCCCGGAAGCCTACGTCCGTTTGTCGAATGAATATATTGCCGGACGAGCCTTTCTCGACTGTAAGACTGGCTATCGAACGCTTGCGTTAGCCCAACAGTCGTCGAAGTTGAAGGGGGCTGAGCGCGACGCAGTATTAGCGACTGCTTACGCAAAATACGTATTTGGTTGCTTTCTTCCAGCACCTGCAGTGATAAAACACCGCATTGCAGTATTTTGGACGCCATGGCCGGAAAGAGGACCGATGGGAGCTTTCTGCCTCGGATATGCTCTAGATGAGCAGCACGTCGTAACAGCCAAGCATTGTGTCATCGATCCCAACGCAATGCGCCTTTGGGAAAAAGCTAAAAACAAGAAACCTGTACCGCTATACGTCGTGCCGTGGGCTAAGATTAGTTTTTCCGATTCTCTAGGTGCGCCCTACGATTATAAGATTTCTACATTCCACGAATTAGTTCATGATTTGACCTTTGACCCCAGGGCGTTTGGAAACGACATAGCTATCGTTACGCTTTCCGTGCCACGAAAGCTACCAGTCGCCGATATCGAGACTGCCAGCCCTTGGCGTTTAATCACTACTGTGACCGCTTTTTTATCGTTGGAGATGATCCAAGCGTGCGTCAATTCCAACAAGTCTGCGGAATGCGACGGTTCCACCTTAGTGCGCTTTGATGACACCACTAATTGTGTTACCCCGACCGAAAAATCCGGATGCCTTCTTCACTCTTGTCAGACCCGAGCTGGCGCCAGCGGCGGCCCCATTCTCGCGCGAGATGAAAAGGCGCAGACGCTGCTTGGTGTCCATACGGGCTCAATCGATACGACAGCACCTCAGTGCGCACTGCCTAAAGGCAAATACTTTCCGAACTATGGCGCGAGCGCGTCCGTATCTAGAGTCCTTTCGGCATGGAAGCAGCAAAGAGATAAGAGATAGCGAACTTTTGTTGAGTCGGTTTTCGCCAGTAGCTGCCAAGCTAATCGGTTTCCCTGCGCTCGTTCTATCTCGGACACGGCCTCCTATCAACCAGGACATTAAACGAGCTCGAGTTGAAACGCCGGGTGCTTGGCAGTCAGGCCTGCAATCGCCGCCAACTTGTAGGCCGGGACATTTGCAAGTTCCTTCGGCTCCAACTTGTAACGGGCTCGCCCTCCGGCAGCAATATCAGGCCGTGGCCAGTACATCCTGGATGAGCTGCGTCGGTGTCGCAAACTGACATAGCGATTTGCTCCACAAGAGCAACGGAGCTATACGACAGAGACCAGGCCAGCTATCTGCTCGGGCCGACTGCCGGAATGGCCAACTCGCGATGTACGCGATGGGGAATGCGGGCCCGAACGAAACAGGCAGGTGCTCGAATAAAACACAACGGGTTGGCCCGCTTTTGCCCGCTTCCTATAGCTGGAGCGGGCAAAACCGGACCGAAAGCGGGCTAAACCGGGCGAAACCGGGCCGCCGCCGTTTATTCTCGCGGTAGCAGCGTCGATCTGTCGCCCTGCCCCATCGCAGCACACGAACGAATGGGCCTTTGAAGCCACCGGCGTTCGCATCGATTCTCGACCCCCGGCATACCCGCTTTCGAAATTGAAACGGGTCCCATCGCACTGCGTGGTCGCGGATAGGGACAAAAAATTTAAAAAAATTTTTCGGTCAGAATCGAGATTGTTAAGGGCAAAACCCGCTTTTGAATAAGGTTGCACATCCCAGGCGAATTTGATTGAACGCATCTCGTTGGCCGATCTGCAGTCTGAACTGGTCGGGGACGAGGAAGCCCCTTGGCAGACGTGAATCGGGCCGTGAAATGAATTCACGGCAACCCGACAGGGAGAATGCGCGATCCCCCTTGTTTCAGACGGTTATCGGGGTCGCAGGCAGCGTAGCGCCGCTCGGCCAGCGTGGCTTCATACTGCGCTTGCTGCAGTTCGAGTTTCACGATCCGTCGCTGCTCGGTCAGGGTGTCCATGTGCATTTGCTCGGCCTGCCGGGCTGCCTCGATTGCCATTGGTTCCACGACAGGCAACAGCTCCTTCCCGATAGCTGCGTCGATGCGAGAGCCCCCGAAACTCATGCATTGCGGTGGCATGTCAAAGCGGGCACATCGGTAGACAGGTTGCGGTATGCGCCCAGTATAGGCCACGAACAGGCGGCGCCCACAGCGCGCGCAGGCAAACAGGCCGGCGAGCAATGCCCGGCCGCCACGGCCCGACTTTACGTCACCTGCCTTGCCGTAGGCATTGGCCGCGAGCTGCTTCTGGTTGCGCTCGAATTCAGCCCAGTCGATGTAGCCTTCGTGATGTTCCCTGAGCAGGACATCCCATTCATCAAACGGCTTCGGGTGCTTGTAGCTCTTGCGCGCGCGGCCATCCACGATCGCCATCTGCTTGCCACTCTTGCCATATACGTAAGCTCCGGCGTAGAACGGATTCTTGAGCACCGAGATCACGTTTCGATAGCGCACCGGTATCCAGTCCAAGTGGGTCAACGTCCTGCCATCAGAGGGGCGCGGGAAGTGGACCTGTTCAGCTCGCAGCGACAGTAGAACCTCCGTGCGCTGGCCAGTTCGCGGAAGCGTGCAAAGATCAGGCGTATGACTTCCTGCAATCTCAAATTCGGATCAAGACCCAGTCCAACTTCCCGATGCCAGATGTAGCCGAACGGCACGCTGATACGCAAATCGCCGCGGTAAGCCTTCGCGCGTTTGGCATCGAGCATGCGCGTACGAAGCACGTTGAGCTCGAATTCACTGATGCTGCCTTTCATTCCGAGTAGCAGCCGGTCGTTTGCCCGACAAGGATCGTACACACCGTCCAGGTCGATTACCCTGGCCTCGACAAGCCCGCAGAGTTCAAGCAGATGGTGCCAGTCGCGCCCGTTACGTGCAAGACGTGAGGCGCCCATACAAAGGACCGCTCCGACTTCGCCAGCACACAGTAAAGCCACGAGACGCTCGAAACCTGGCCGGGCAACTGCGCCGCTGGCAGAACGGCCCATATCATCGTCGATAACCTCGATGTCGCGAAATCCCCGCTGCTTTGCTTCATTCACGAGATCGTATTGACGACGCTGGCTTTCGAGGTTCGTCTGGACCTGAGTCTGGCTCGACTGCCGGACATAGACCACTGCTTTGCGTTTGAGAAGGAGCTCAGGTAAACGATCAACGTTCGTCATCGTTATGCTCCTTTGGCGTGGCGACGCCGGCGGCCTGCATCAGCAGGCTCGCCAGATGGATGATTGCCTTTGCGCGCTGTGCCGCGCTCATCCCCTGAAGCTCGACGGCGTCGAACGTCATGTTCATCTGGCGCGGTATCGACTGCAACGACTGCAGACCTGCTGGAACCACGTTTGGTAGCTTGCCCATTGCACTTCTCCCGGACGATGATGGAATCGTCCGGTGAGTTTCCTCGCAAACGCCGATCAACAAGCAGCTGGTGCAGATTGCGTAGCGCCGTCACGGTGACTCTAGGGTCACCAAGCTCCATGGATGAACACGCGGTAGCATCCAGCATCCACCCGGCAATCATCTTGACCGCACCGCCTCCGGCATCGATGTGGACTACCGGGCTTCCGCGGCGCTGCTCAACATCTCTAACCTTGACGGTGCCAATACAGCGGGTGCCAACGATAATGGACTTCAACTTCCTGCCTGATATGGGCACAATGAACGGGCAATGGTCACCGCGAGAAAATCGTGGCTGTTCAGAGATACGGTCGCCGGCGCGAAGGCGAGCGCAACGGTTTATAGCCTGATGCTCACGTGCCGCGCCTGCGGGGTCGAACCGCATGCCTGGTTACTCCACGCGTTGACCGAATTGCCTCAGCGCGCACCGGACGCCGACATCAGCGATCTGCTGCCGTTCAACTACGCGAAGCGGCTAGCCGAGGCGAACGCGGACTAATCCGCCGAGCACGCGTTGAACGTAAGTCGGCGCGCACACTCCAGGAACAGTTGCAGACCTCGCCGGTCAATACAGACCATCGCGATGCAGCTACGCTCGTCCCTCGGTTGCAAACGATTCTCCATTCGGTGTGCTAAGACTATCCTTTACCAAAGGAGCATATATGTTTAACTTCAAGACGGTCGAAGGCGTTCAGTCAATAATCGTCACCGAGGTGGTCCAGCTATTGCATCTGTCGGGAGTTCTTCCCAATCACTAACGCCACTTAAACCAGCGGACACTCCCGACGGTGACAGCTTACGGAAAACGCCCGCGACATAAAGTTCATCGCTACTCGATACCTCTAGCGTATTATCTCCAGTCAGCTTTGTTGCTACGTTGAGCGACGCAGACGCAACCTTTGCATCTAAGGCGGCCTTTGCTGTTAGTGCATCGCTTCCTTGATATGTAAGAACAGCGTGAAATCCCTTGATTTTCCAAGCCCGGCCTACGACAACTCGATTGTTGAGTTCGACCCCTTTCTTAATCGAGCCATCGGCGGGCAAAGCGCTAAAAGCACTATTGAATTTGTCCCAGTACGCGTCTTCTTCGACAATGCTTTCTACACTAACTTTTGCTGATTTTGCAGTACTGAGAGCGTTACTGATCTCCCCTGAAACTGGATATATCACCGGTTTCGCGGAAACTCCGACCGAAAAATCGATTCCACTTTTTGCTTCGCCGGAGCACGACAGGACGACATTGTTGAACACTATTCCGGCTTGAGATGTAATATCAGAGAATTGCGAAGTGGGATAATAGTCACCGGTGGTTACATCTTTTGACCATATGGAGCCAACACCGTTTTTATTCGCAGCACCGAAGTAAAGCGGTTTCGATTTTTGTAAATCACTTACGCCACAAGACGATAGGACGCGCTCCCAAGAATTATCGAGAGTCGGAGCTCGGTTGTTGCAGGAAGCGGCCATTATGCACGGTGATAGCGCCAGCAAAATAACAAGTTTTATGTCGTGCTTTTCTAACATTTTTCCCTCCTAGTGGGCCATCATGAGCTTTTTGATACTGATAGGAGCAGTATTAGGGTCATTGTTTATTTTCATGCGGCTGCTAGCGAGTCGATGTGTGATCGCGGCGGTCCATGTGGAGTTATTCGCCTCGTTAGATAGTTCCGCAATCGCCGAGAGCCATGCGATACGAGGGGTAGAAAAACTTGTTCCTCCACCAGGGCCGGGACATTTCGTTCCGACTTTTTCGTCGAGCCTACCTGGAAATGAAATAATCCCCTTGTCCGAATATTCCGACGACCAGAGACCGTTGAACGTCGCGCTGTTGCAGGTTGATCCACCCGATTGTTCATCGCTGTTCATTACCGCAACTACACGGGAGTTGCTTATCGCTTCGCTCGCAAACAAACGTTGTACCGATACAAAATCCGCGTTATCGTTTCCCGCTGCCGCAAAAACGATATAGTGCCCGGATAATGGAAGATCGGGCGGAGTTGTAAATCTGGTGAAATTCCACGACAGACTTAGCCAAAATTTCGCATCGATTTTTTTCATTCCTGGCACGACGTCCTGATCAACCTGGGAGTAGGTGTCGAGAATTTTAATTAAACCGCTTATAAGCGGTTCGTACACCCGAACGACATCGTCGTTCGGAGCCCAAGGTTGCTTTAAGGCAACAATATTTTGAAGCGATTCATCGGTAAACGCTTTTGCAGATCGAATCTCGGCTGGACTCGATGTGCGTGCAAAACGGTCACCACCCAAAGATTCAAGTATTTTATCTAAAAGGAGAATTTCTTTAAACAATTCTGTCGTCCGCGCTTGACCCGGCCTAAGCGGGAGATACAGAACCTCTAAATTATCTTTTAGATCTAACTTTCTTAATTCTTGTAGTGCTTTGTAGACCATGCAAGCGTGATCATGCGTCGGCGGGACATACGACGATTGCGAAATATTTGGAACGAACGCATCGATATCAGATGGTTTGATGTTTAATGCCTTCCTTGCACGATCGAAAATTTTTCGGAAGGCCAGTTGCGAATGAGTTTCCTCGTCAAAAGTCGGCCAGCCTGTATCTAAGATTATTAAATACCGCTCTTTGCCGGGCTTTATATTTGATATGGCATTTTTAACTTCTATCCGATCATTGTCGTTCAGCAAAGGACGAATATCTGAGTCGCAACTAGAGACTGAGTCAGCAAGTTGTATTCCATTCTCCATCCCGGCGGACGTTTTTAATCCGGATTGAGATGCGGTTTTGATCACAGCTGCTGCATCAGCAATGCTATAAATGTCCAACCGCTTGTAGTCAATGGGGGTGTTCGGACTTCTGTTTCCGAAGATTTTGTGTAAATACACGGGTCCCCGTGCCGTCTCAAGTCCATCTGGGTTTGCTAGCGTCGCGTCCCTTTGATCTGACAAGCTGGTATTACGGGAAATCGGAATGGCTGGGCTTGGAATCGCCGCTTCGGCGTTCGTAAGCACCGGCAAATCAGGAATCAGCAGATTTCCTACGGGAAATGATTTATCACTTGTTATGTTATTTGCGGCAAAAATCTTTCCCTCTATGTTTTTATAAGCTTCTTGAGAATCAGTTTTTCCAAATCCATAATTCTTTAAGATGAAATTAGAGGGTGAATCGCCTTTTTTGTTGTGCGCGATGACAAGGGGTGCTGTCTCGATTGTCGCTTCAAGCTTTGAAGCGTTAGCTAATGACCTGGTCTGTTCAACAATTACCACGGCGCTCAAGTCATCAAGAGACTCCGCGCAAGCGTCGACAGGAAATCCGACCACTATTAGGTAGGCTACTCCCAACGCGTAGTAATTGAAGTTTGCTTGTCCCATGTTTATTAGTTTTTAGATGACTAACACGGAAAATATTGCCTTTTTCATAACTTGAATCTAGCAAGTTTAGGATTTCAAAAAATTCACTCAAACTAGCTTAGGTCTATATGAAGCTTCAAGCAACCAAAAATTGCGTCATATCAATAATTTAAAACGATATGATCTTTTAGGTCGCACGCGGTCTGATCGGCCGTAGAAAATCTTAGCCGGCCGCTGTCGAATACCGCTTCCAGATCCTCTCTTGTCAGAACAACATGAACGCCGATTTTGCCGCGTCGTTCAAGTCCGCTTTGATCTCGCCCTTGGTCATCGCAGTCAAGATGACCGGCAAAACACGATGTGATTCTTCATCAAGACTCCACGAGGTGCGCCTTCTGCTCTACCCGGTTTTCGGGCAGCGCAGCGACGGAGATCCACTTTCGAGAAGCCTCTTCCGGTTCGTCGATGCGCTGACTCCATGTGAGAATCCTTCACGCAATGCCTCAAGCAGGACTCGCGATTCTGAAGGTCAGCTTGATCTTGGGATTTTCCTTGAAGTTGAAGATGGAGATCTGTCCCGGACCTTCGGTCAGCCGCTGGCGAAAAGTTTCGGACTCACCTATCTGCCGACCGTCACACGGTTGATTGTTCTGCGCCGAACAAATCCTCACGAAGACGCCCTGCGCGCCGTGATCGGCTCCTTCATACACGATCGATTGCATGAAGACATCAACTGCCCCGGCGTTGCCGAGATCGAGAGGAAAGCTCTTGGATTCTCCCGGGGCAAATTCAATCGGTCCATATTCGTTTTCTTTGACGATTATCTTCGGACTGCTCGCCGGGACACTGGCTACCGCGGTCTCGGGACTCACCGACGTCAGTCCGAATTCGTTCGCGAACCATTCCATCGACAACACGCCATAGCTCGAAGGCGAACCCGTCGCCGGATCGAATTGTGCACCGGCGACGATGCCGATGAGACTCCCATCGCTTTTGAGGATCACCGGGCCGCCGCTCATGCCGGAGGCCGATAGCGCGTCAGTCTTGACGATGCCGGTCTCGTCGGAGATCAAGCTCGAAAGGGTCCCCGAATTGGTTACGATCTCGCCCGTGCCGTTTGGGGGAAAACCAGAAACGGTGATTGCCGCGCCCTTCAGATTGGAGCCTTCGAGTCTTCGATACCTGAGATAGGAGAATTTCTCGTCGGGGGCGGGAACGAACCGCAACAAGACAGCATCTAGATTGACGGTTCGAGGGTCGCGGATCAAATTGCGCGTCGGCTGCTGCGCACCGGTGCCGATCACCCCTTTGCACACATAGCCGGCCGGCGCCACATGTTTGGCGGTTAGGACATGACCATACGGCGAGACGAGCACGCCGGCACCTTTTACAGTGCTCGCCTTGTCGGATTTGCACTCAATATAAACGACCGTCTGCTCGATTGATTGCGCTCTCGTGAGAGTCGAGCACGAGAGCGCACAGACCGCCGCGAAACCCCAGATCGACGATCCTTTAGTCATGGCGATTGCTCCATCCATAGTTCGAGGTTTCGCACCGATTCGGGCCTGAGTCGGGTTCCGGCATTGTGGGAAGCCCACGGCTCGCTGCCGTGCAATCCGTTCGTGTGCACGGCAACGAGTTTTTCGTCGACGAGCACAGGCGCTCCGCTCATGCAGCCGTAGGTATCGTTGTCGTAAAAAACCTTGTAGCGAAACGCTTCGCTTATCTTTCCCGTGCTCTGCCATTGCCTTCCAAGCGGCTTGTCGCATGGATAGCCGCGAATGGTGATCTGGGTATCGGCTGGATGATCCGACAGATAGGCAATGGCGGGCCTGCCGGTCTCTTTTCCGACGTCGCAGTCGAGCTTGATCGCTGCCAGATCGTAGTACCTGGGATCATCGACTTCTTTGCCGTCTACCCAGCCTTTCAGCGTAAACAGCGCCTTGGCATGGCATTCGCCATACGGCGTCGCGGCTCCGTTGCGTCCGGGATAGACGCTGATCTGCTCGTGCCATCCGTTCATGTCTCCTTCTTCCACGATACAGTGTCCCGCCGTGAGCACGACGTTGTTCGAAATGATCGTTCCGCTGCACGCGTATTGGTCCGGGCTGTCATGCTTCTTGTACATGATAAGAACCACGCGTCGATACGGTGCTAACTCAGGATGCACGACCAGACTACGTGTATCGGGCTCGATGATGGAGAAGGGAACGAAAGTCGTCGGCGCCTTGGGCTTCTGGAGCTTGGGAATTTCGTAGGGAGCGAAGACCGGCGTGATCGGCTGGGCCGACTCGGACGCTGAAACGGTCGCATTTTTGGTGGCTTCAGGCGGCTTCGCGCCTGCCGCTTCTTCGATGCTCGCAAGCGCAGCTGTGCCGCTATCGTTTGCGTTGAAGACTGAACTCTTGCCGGTGGCGAGGTTAAAGGCAATGCCGGTCAGCAGTTCTGGGTGTTTGCCATCCGCGGATTCCTCCAGCGGCGCGGGCCGCCATTCGATTCGATCCGTGAGGGCATATAACGTGTTCTCATCCAGCACGCCTGTCGTGGGCAAAGCTTTGCTGTTTTGGAACGCCTTGAGCGCGTCACCAATGGCATTAACGTTCGACGAACTCTCCAGCGCGGGCGAGAGATAGCCTAATTGTCTAAGGATACCGGCCGCTTCGCGAGGCGCCGTTTGAACACTTTCGCTCGGCGAGATCAGCGCGCCTTCCGCCGCTGCGCCCCCGAACATGCGATTCAAGTATCCATACCAGAGCTTCGATTGTTCCAGTCCCAACGCGCGATTACCGTTTATCGCGATTCTTACTTTTCTCAGGTCATTGGTATCTGCTATCGCGCTGATGTTGTTCGAAGTCCAATACGAGAGCGACGTGTTCAGTCCTTCGAAAGGTTGTCGGGCGATGTCTGGTCTCTTTTCGAGTTGAAGCTGAGTTTCCTTGCCGCGCATCCTGAAGTTGTAGCGCCCCGTCATTTGGAGATATCCCGACCCGCGATAATCCCAGCCGTCATTGGTGTCTCTACCCTTGTTCCCCAGGTGATCTCCATAGACGTAATTTGCAGTCTTCTTTTCATCGCCCGCGATCTGCGTGGCGATTTGCGGCGTCAAACGATCGCCGAACACGGCCACGAGCTGCGGCGCGGTGTACATCAGGTTTTCGTCGATCCGTCTCAAGCCGTTTGTTTCGGTGAAGACTTGCGTGAGAAACTGCAGCGCGCGTGTTCTGCTATTGATATCCGCCGCCTTTAGTAGATCGAGATGACCGACCAGCACCGCGACGAGTTGCGGGTCTGCACGCGAGGAGACCTTGGCGATCTTTTCCGCGGTTACGAACTTCTGCCAGTCCTGGTCCGCTGCGCGAAGCGTGGACGACAGAGCGGACAAGAGCACGACAACCGTCAGTTTCACGCTAAGCATGTGATCTCCGGGAAGAGTATCTAACCGATGATGCCCGCTGAATGCGCTTCGTAACTTGAATTGCCCTCTTGCTAAAACACCGCTTGCCGTTTCCTTACGTGGAAACTAAGGCGCACGCTTGATCTGCGGCGGGACAGGCGTCCCGACCGGTTTAGCTAGCTTAGGCGATAGATCGATGAAAGCAAGTCCGGCTAAGGAAAATGCCCGATAAGTGCCATTGCTTTTATCGGTGACGCGCACGCCTTTCTGGGCACTAGCATGTTCGAAGCTGCAGCGCGTCGGTCGCAGGCATGCTAAAGATTGCCTATGCGCGTTCGCGGTAGGCGTCGTATCGAACGGGGCGCATCGGTCGCGATTCGACGCGTACCGATGGAAAATCTTGAGGCGAGGTGTCATCGACAAGGAGAGGGAGACGGCAGCACTTGCCGAGACGTCCCGAATAGAAAGTTATCCGCAGTTGCGGTCGCACTCGTTTTCCTGATGCTAGCAACTGAACGTGACGCCAGTCGATGCCCTAACGACGGAGCGAGCGTCCTCTAGCCGGGTGGAACGGCCTATCGAACATCCGTCGACGCACGTTGTCAGATGGCGGCAAATGGGCAGTGTGCTGCCTTACGCAGTCGGCCGTACCCGACCCTGAGGCGCCGTTCGGACTCATGGCATCGCGAGGACTGCTGTCAAGGGTTAACGACCTCTATTCCCAGACGTCCAAACCCAATAGTCGATGCAGAAGGGTCGCGTCAACGATCGATTTTCAAGAGCGTGGTGTGCAAGGGGCCTCTGCTTCGTAACGGCGCGGGCTCTGTGTTGCCACTCGTCTGCATCAGAGGCGCCGGTAAAAGGTATTAGATTATGTTGATGTACGGGGCATTTCAGCTAACGTTCGCAAACTCAACGTCGTTCGCACTTCCAAACGATGACTGTCTCCGTGCTGCCCTCTCTTCAAAGTCGCACTCTAACTCGGTTACGGGGAACATCATGGACAGCAGTAGTGTCCTCGTCCCCCAATATGCGGCGTTTCTTGAAATCTGTCGCTTCGTACGATCGAGGCTCCGAATCTAGCGAAACAGATTGGCCGCTTGTCGTTCGGGTTTTTGATCTGCCAGCGGCACTGCGGTGGACGAATCCGAAAAGCGTAAGTCTAGATTGCACGTTCCGGGACTTGGCCAGTTTTGTTCTAATCCGTATCGATCGCTACGTTGCTGATCTGGCACTATGGGATTATTGGTCTTTGTAGCTACTCCATTGCGATGCCTGTACACATTACCATCCGCGCAGAAAAGTCTGAAGATTCAGCCGACAGGAGGAAAGCCGACAATAACTCTGTCAACCTACCACAAAAATTCCGATTACATGTAGGATACCAAAACGCAACCACAAAGGGGACAAGCATGGGCCAAAACGAATGAGATAAGGCGATTTCCTTCGGTCGATCGTCGGCGCACTTAAATGAAAATTGCCCTATGCTGTAGCAGTGTCCGGCATCACACTTCTGAAAAAAATTAAATAAAAATTCTAGAGGTATTCATGCAATCTTCGTCTCTTTGCCTCGCCTTGACACTGTCCGTGGTCTTATTCTGTGCCATCGCGACCGCGCTTCCATCTTGTCCGTCTTTAGTTGCTCAGCAAATGTTATCTGCTTGCAAAAACGCCGTGCTAAGCGCGCTGACGAAGTTGAACACTTTGAAGTAAAAAAATTAAAGCATCTTGTCGCGCCGCTTCATGACATGCAGTAGATAGTCATCGATTCGCCTTAAATTCAAGTTAAAGGAGGTTTTTATGAGAAAATTCTTCGCTTTCTTCGTTTGGGGCCTGGGGCAGACCTTTTCGTCAGTCGCGCCGGCCCACAGTACCTTGAGCGTCGGCAAACTGGTCAATCCCCCGATCGAATCAGGGGACCGCGGAACCACAAAACTCGATTTTTTGGCATCTCAAGCACGGCGAAACGGTGTGGACGCCGCAACAGTCGCGGCCGCGAGTTCAATATTCTATCGTCAATATGTTTGGCACAAATCGGATCTTCAGCTCTGCTTCTGGAATGGGACAGATGAGCAGCAGCGCGAGGTTATTTCAGTTGCTGACGTCTGGCACGCAGCAGCGCCAAACATGACTTTTAACTATATCGAGAATGGCAAGGTGCGGATGTGCGAGCTGAGCGATCTTAAAAATACCGATCATTTGTCAGACATTCGCATATCGCTAAGCGGAGATGACCCACGACCGATTTATAGCCAAGACGTCATCAGTATGAGAAATGGCGATTGGGCGTATCCGGGAAACGTGTATTCTCAAAATCGTGCGTTCCCGACGACGGTGAATCTAGCCGCTGCGATGGAACTACGAAAGGCCGGTCGCCTTCGTGATTACTATTTTGACGTCCGCCATGAATTTGGTCACGCCCTAGGGCTGTTCCACGAACATCAAAGCCAAATATGCAAGGGCTGGTTCAACATAAAAGCCATCGCGAAAGACACTAATTGGACTGAGGCATATGCTGAAACGCAGATCAACGCGCTCGGTAGCGCGCCAAACGTATTGGGCATTGTCGGAGGATATGATAATCAATCGATTATGCAATATAATTTTGAGCCAAGTTGGTACATGCCCGACCGACAGGGACAGCCAAATCCATGCCGCCGCCCGAACAGCGTCGACAATCTTTCAAATCTAGATAAGGCGGTGATCGATGCGCTATATGATCCTACACTGAATGAGACGCCAGAGAGAAAAGCGCTTATTGCTGGTTTCAAGCAAAAAGCGGCTGTACAGTTGGCCGCAGCCGAACAAGGTACCCCAAGCTCTAACCCACGATCGAGTCAAGCGAGCAGTGTAGAAGCCGCTTTAACGGCGGTTGCCTCGAACCCATCACATCTCTCGGATGTTTCGATTCAGGTCTATCCGCATAAGAAGGATAAAGATATCGTATTGAAGGCAATATCAAACCTTGGCTATCCACTGACGGACGCCGCAGGCAAACCAATTCTCAGCGTTTCGGCAAACACAACGGCCCTGCTCCGTGGCGATCCAACCAATGCGATTCTTTATACATCTGACGTCTCAGATCAAGACGCGCGCTACGTTGCGGTTTCGTTAATCAAGGCGGGGATCGAGCTGAAAAGCATAGAACCATACTATCCAAGCAAGCGGAACAAATTCGCAGTGAGGCATAATCTTTTGCAAATTGGAGCGGACGTTGAAAACCGCAAACGGAAGCCGCTGTCGATTGACGCGGTTCTTAGTAAGCCGCTGCCAATTTACGGAGACGAGATACAGTAATCAAGTTGGTCTTTTCAGAGGCGCCGTCTGATATGAGAGTTCCCTTTGACTGCGCCCACGATAGGCCAATGCAGAAGACTTGCGGCATCAGGCTGAGGGGGTCTTGTCGGAAGAACGGTTTGCCGACCGCTGCCTGAGTTTCCGGCCAGTCAGCCTGTGCCCGGTGCCTCGCGCTGTATCGCTGCGCAACGGATAGTCAAGTTTACCGCCGCCCCAGAGCCATGCGTGAACGACTAATTTGCAAGCGCTTGGTGCCTGCTGCTGCGCTATGGGGCTACCGCAATAAGCGCCGGACTTAGGATGGCGCTCGTGCTTTAGTCGACTTTTTCCACCATCGCGCAAGACATGCCGGCTGCCCCATGCCTCCTCCGCGGACTTGACGCCGATCTGCAATTGAATCACATCCTTCCCGCGTTTGCGTTTCGCTGGTTGAGGGACTCATCGGGAAACGGCCACTTGCGGACGGGAATGCAGCCCAATCAGCGGGCTCAGGACGGCATCAAGCGGTACTGGCTCTGAGCGCAATGCGAAGCCGTCTTGCGGCGCTCTGAGCGCTCTTTCGCCACCCGCATATTTCGCCCTTACCTCCCGATTCGGGCACGCGCTTGCACTTCGCCGAGTGGCTGATGCTTTTCTGCACGTCCCTGTCGTGGCGAGTGCTCCGTTTCTTCATCGAGGTGGGGCTCGTATTCAAGTACACGCCAGATGCAATCGCGCAGATAACGCGAGCAGAGCTTGTATGGCGGGAAGTCCCTTCTCGGCAAGCGCCCGCACCCCGGCGACACCAACAACACTTACTTCCCATTGATCGTGTGGACAAGTTGGTCGGAGAATTCTCGCCGAACATAAATCGCTATCTAATGCGCTCGATTGATCTCGACCTGCGTCAGGGTCGCGAGTGCTTACACATACGCGAAGCTTGGCCGTTTCATCGGCTAAACATTCGGTCCGGTATTCCCGTTATTACTTGGAAAAGTTCGGCGTTACTGGACTCTTCACAGCAAGCGCGCGATCAAAAAACATTTTCATCGTGCAGAATACAACGCGGAACAACGATCCGGCGCTTCGGTTGCACATGCTCAACGCCGGCTCAAAAGGGCGCCGTTTTGTGCATTTACCTGATGCGCGCGAGCTCGTCGCGCTTCGTCATCGGCAGTCAGTTCTGCCCGATATTTAGCGGTGGTATCGCTAACTGACAGGTTCAGACCGTGCACGCGAACGAGCTCCTGCGCCAAGCTTTCGGCGCTCCACCCTTCGTATTCAACAGTTTCAGCAGGCGCTTTTGATGCTATTTCGTTGAGAGCTGCGGTATCTGCGGCGGCTCTCGCGTCCCATTGGGCCGCCATGCTTGAGTTAGCGGCGGCGCTCATCGCTAGAACTGCCATCCGTGAGGTCGTTGCCGCCGGGATTAGATCGCGAAGCGTACCGATGGCCACCTGCAAATTGACACGGGCTTTTTCCGCCTCGATGCGCAGATCGAGCGCCTTTATTTGGTTTGATCGTTGGTATGCTTTGCGTCCTGTTACCGCACCGACGACGCCCGTCACCATTCCGACGACCCCCGTCACCATCCCGACTATACCTGTCCAATCCGCCATTCGCGCCCCCATGTTGATACAGCGTCGAGTGTAAATCGAAAATGGCGGACCGCTATCAATCGGTGCCGCGAGAAGCGACAGTGCAACGCCGCGACCAGCTTGCGTGCTATTCGCGCACCAGGCTTAAGCAATTGATTCTCAAGTACGCCCGTCGCGGCACACGAGTCTCGATCGGCGAGCGACAAGCCGCAAGGCACTGCGGTGAAACGCTGAATTTCGTCCTGGCGAATCACTCGACGTGCGGAACGTCGATGAATTGCACGTCGTCGTAATCAATCCGCAGGTCCCGCTCGAAGGAAAGCGGCGCGTTCGCGTCGTAGTTCAGCACCTGCAGCACCTTCGCCTTCAGTCGCTTGCAGCACTCGGCCCATTCGGGCGACCCATGCTCGAAGTCCGCGCGAATCGGCTTGCCATAGCGTTTCCAGATTCGTTCGATGACGTTGATGTAGAACAGTAATTGCGCTTGAGTTTTTGTGTCCATGCCCGCCGTTATCGGCGTCAGGCGCGGAAACTTTAGGCCCAGGGTGTCTTACGCCGCAGGGCTCGGCCAGCGCGCCAACCACGACCCCAGCATGCTGTACGTATACACAGGGGCCAGCTATGTCGATGTTTCAGAACGTAGACCGCACGAAGTGTTGCATCCGCTGCGAGCATTGGTGGTTTGAGAACGGGCACGTAACGCTATGCGCACGGGGCCCCGGCCTGCAAGCCATTGCACCACCAGAATTCGGATGCGCGTTCTTCACCCGAGCGAACGGACTAGACGAAGTAGCCGCACCCGGCATGTTCAAGCTGTTCAGGCGGCCGATGTTGCCGCCAGTGCGATGACGGTTGTCGTTTGGTACACCGCCCTGCTATCGGCGTTTTGCGGCCGCCTAGCGCCGTGCTCGCGGGCCGCAGCGCGGCTGTCGAGTTACTCACGCACCAGACTGAGCAGCTGGCTTTCGAGTGCGCCCGTAGCAGCACAGGTAGTCTGTGAATTCGGGAATACCGCCGAGCCGCCCGAAGTGAACGAAATAGAATCGCTCGATCGGCCAGGTATCGTCGCGCCCGTCATAAGAAATTCGAAGTCTTTGCGCACGACGTATTGAGTACTGGCCGTGATGCGGGTGTGCGACGCGTCGACATTCTCGAAGATAAGACTCCTGGGGATCGCGATACCCGATACGGACGAACGTCCTCGCTCTGCGGGGCAGAACGAGGGGTCAAGCCTGATAGTCCGCGCAGCATGGATTGGAGCCGGTGGCGCCGTCCTAGCAGCGGGCGTTGGCTTGCTCGCACATTTTTGGGATTCAATTACATACAGCGTCAGCCACAACACTGCGCCATCCGCAGTCGGACCGGGTGCTGTTGCTCAAGGATCGATGTAAAGCACAGCCGGATGTTTTCAGGCGGACGCGCCGCGATTGGGATAAGATCACTTCCGACTCTTGACTGCTCGACGGAGTATTCGCTGCTTGAGACGAATGGCCTTGCGCCATCTGAAGACGACGCATCAAAAATCAGAATTTGCGCACGATCGATACGCGGAGACGAATGGTTGATCGCGGGAGCCACCATATACTGGTACTTGGGGCCGGCTTTCGGAGCGAATACCGCGGCCACTGAGTGGGTTAACTGCAGACCATTGCTCTTTCGGAACTTGCTGTCTAGTGCGCCGACAGTGTTGTTCGAGCCAGAGATATAAGTGCTGCATTCGAGTCAGACCAACCAGGTAAATTTGTCACGGTGACGGTGGCCATGCGTCGAAAAGACGACCCTGAAAAGGCCGATGTGTTCAGATATATTTCTGTGAGCGGTATCAAGCCTTCTACTCAACAAAGTATGCGGATTGCTATCGGACCGCAGCCATCGAAGATATACCCATCGACGACTATTTCGCTAGTCACTAAGGCAGCGGCCGCCTAGCGTCGACGCGATGCGCAGGTCGGGGGAACGCCACGCGTTCTCAGTGCGCCGACGCCAAAATCGGCAATCGACTCACCTTGCTTTTCGTGCGCCGTGGCGCACTTTTTCCTATGGCGGGTTCTTTGGGGGGTAGAAAGTAAAAACGGGCCAAAAGGCCCGTATTCATTGACTATCTGGCGGAGAGACGGGGATTCGAACCCCGGATAGGTTTTACCCTATACACGCTTTCCAGGCGTGCGACTTAAACCGCTCATCCATCTCTCCGGCAAGACGCGGATTATAGCAAAAACTCCCTCTCCCCTGCCACCCCCTCGCTACGGGTGCCGGATATAGTCCACGAGCGCTCGGGTATAGGCGTCGGGCTTGCGGTCGAAGAGGCTCACCGCGATCGTCGCGACGAATCCCGCCGGCACGCCGAACACGCCCGAGCTGATCGGCTCGATGCCGAACCACCGCAGCCCGACGAACCCCGTCATCTGCGTAAAGAACGGATAAGTCGACACGATGTAATAGACGCACACGACCAGCCCCGCCACCATTCCCGCCACCGCGCCGTGCTTGGTCGTGCGCTTCCAGAACACGCCCAGCACGAGCACTGGAAACAGGCTCGACGCCGCCAGCGAAAACGCCGCTCCCACCAGAAACAGAATATTCCCCGTATTTAGCGACGCCACATAAGACGCGAACAGCGCCACGCCAAGCAGCAGGATCTTCGAGATCGTCACACGCCGCTGGCTCGTCGCGGTCTTGTCGACCATGCAGTAGTAGACATCGTGCGAAAGCGCGTTGGCGATGGTCAGCAGCAGACCATCGGCGGTGGAGAGCGCCGCCGCCAGCGCGCCCGCCGCGATCAGCCCCGAGATCACGTACGGCAGGCCGGCGATCTCCGGCGCCGCCAGCACCACCATGTCCGGTTGCATCTGGATGCCCGCCCAGCGCACGATGCCGTCGCCGTTCACGTCGCTGATGCGGATCAGGTACGGCTCTACCTTGCGCCACTGCATCACCCATTGCGGCAGATCGGCGAATCGATGGCCGACGAGCCCCGTCAACATCTCGTGCTTGATCAGCACCGCGAGCACCGGCACCGTCAGATAGAACAGCGCGACGAAAAACAGCGTCCAGCCGACCGAACGCCGCGCCGATGCGACGGACGTCGTCGTGTTGTAGCGCGTGAGGATGTGCGGCAGGCTCGCCGTCCCGAGCGACAGGCACAGCAGCAGCGACAGAAAATTGCGCTGATGCACGCGCCGGCTCTCTTCATCGGCGGCGGGGATCGAGGATGGCGTCGACGGGAACGCCTCGGTCATCGGCACGGGCGCGGCGACGCGTTCGGTGAGTGCATCGCGGGCGCGCGTCCATTTCGCGAGCGCATCGGCGGGATCTTTCGGGAACGCGGCCAGCTCGCGCTCGTGCGCGGTGATCTCGCGCAACGGCCCGTTATGTCGTCGCAGTTCCGCGATCTCGTGGACGAGCCGCGCGTACTCGCTGTAGTACGACTGCGGCAACGTATCGATTTGCTCCTGGACCTCCGCGGCCTGGCGCCGGTAGTCGTTGCGCACGCGCGCTTCGTCGGGCGACGCGGCGACTTGCCGCTCGAGCGCCTCGACGCGCTCCATCACGCGTCCGTAGTTCAGTTGCGGCAGCCAGCCGAGCCCTTCGCGATGCGCGATCATCGAGACCGGAATCAGCATCGCGCTGATCAGGATGATGTACTGCGCGACCTGCGTCCACGTGACGGCGCGCATGCCGCCGAGAAACGAGCACACGAGAATGCCCGCGAGCCCGCAGAAGATGCCGATCGCGAAATCGATACCGATGAAGCGCGACGCGATCAGCCCGATGCCCTGAATCTGCGCGACGAGGTACACGAACGAGCAGAGGATCGCGGCGAGCGCGGCGAGTCCGCGCACGGTGTTGCTCGAAAAACGCGTGCCGAGGAAGTCGGGGATCGTATAGCGCGCGAGCTTGCGCACGTACGGCGCGAGCAGGAACGCGACGAGGCAGTAGCCGCTCGTCCAGCCCATCACGTAGGCGAGGCCGTCGTAGCCGGTCGCGTAGATCGAGCCAGCCAGGCCTATGAAAGAAGCCGCCGAGAGCCAGTCGGCGGCGGTCGCCATGCCGTTGAACGCCGACGGCACGCGCCGCCCGGCGACGTAATACTCGACGAGATCAGACGTACGCGACAGAAGTCCGATCACCGCGTAGACCGCGATCGGCACGAACAGGAACACATAGCCGATCCACATACCCGGCCCCGTCACGCGTTCGATGCGCTCCATCACGTAGATGAAGAGAAAGAAGCCGAGCGTGTAGAGCGCGTACGAAAGGATCAGGCGATGGGTGAGTTTCATCGGTCGCCGGCTTCGCTCATCCTGGACTCGCGCGCGAGCCGCGCGTCGGCGAGCTGCATCAGCACGATGTAGACGCCGATCAGCGCGACGTACACGAGGATCGCGCCCTGTGCGCCGATGTAGAACGGCAGCGGAAAGCCCGCGACGCGCACGTGCTCCAAACGCGCCGCCAGGAGCGGCACGCCGAACGACACCGCGAAGCCGATCGTCATCAGCACGGCGATCAGCGCGACGTTGAAGCGCCAGTAAGCGCGATGCGCGCGCGCCATCGACGCCGATACGGGCGGCGGCTCGGGCAGGCTCGGTGGCGTGGTCTCGACGGGCATGCGACTGTTTACCAAAAGCGCGATGCGCCGGCAATCAGGATCGACAGCGGAAACTAGAAACGGCTGCCCGAGGGCAGCCGTCGATTGAAGCCGATGAGCCGATCCGCCTAGCGCGCTTCGCCGAGCTGATCGAGGATGGCGGGATTTTCCAGCGTGGAAACGTCCTGCGTGATCTCCTCGCCCTTCGCGAGCGAGCGCAACAGACGCCGCATGATCTTGCCGGAGCGCGTCTTCGGCAGGTTCTCGCCGAAGCGGATGTCCTTCGGCTTCGCGATCGGCCCGATTTCCTTCGCGACCCACGCGCGCAATTCGTTCGCGATTTTCGTGCTGGCATCGCCTTCCGGGCGCGCCTGCTTCAGCACGACGAACGCGACGACGGCTTCGCCGGTCGTTTCATCCGGCCGCCCCACGACGGCAGCTTCCGCGACCAGCGGATTCGACACCAGCGCCGATTCGATCTCCATCGTCCCGAGCCGGTGTCCGGAGACGTTCAGCACGTCGTCGATGCGGCCCATGATCGTGAAGTAACCGGTGTCCTTGTCGCGCACGGCGCCGTCGCCGGCGAGATAAAGCTTGCCGCCGAGCTCCTCGGGAAAATAGCTCGACTTGTAGCGGTCCGGATCGCCCCAGACGTTGCGCAGCATCGACGGCCACGGACGCTTCACGACCAGAATCCCGCCCTGCCCGTTCGGCACGTCCTGTCCGGTTTCATCGACGATCGCGGCCATGATGCCAGGCAGCGGCAGCGTGCACGAACCCGGCACGAGCGGCGTCGCGCCCGGCAGCGGCGTGATCATGTGGCCGCCGGTTTCGGTCTGCCACCACGTATCGACGATCGGACACTTCGCGCCGCCGACATTCTCGTAGTACCACATCCACGCTTCCGGATTGATCGGCTCGCCGACCGTGCCGAGGATGCGCAGCGTCGAGAGATCGAAGCTCTTCGGATGCACCTTCGCGTCCGCTTCCGATACCTTGATGAGCGAACGGATCGCCGTCGGCGCCGTGTAGAAGATCGTGACCTTGTGCCTTCCGATCATCTCCCAGAAGCGGCCCGCGTGCGGATACGTCGGCACGCCTTCGAACATGACCTGCGTCGCGCCGATCGCGGTCGGCCCGTAGGTGATGTAGCTGTGTCCCGTGATCCAGCCGATGTCGGCCGTGCACCAGAAGACGTCGTCGGGCTTCATGTCGAAGGTCCACTTCATCGTCTGCGCGGCCCACAGCAGAATGCCGCCCGTGCTGTGTTGCACGCCCTTGGGCTTGCCCGTCGACCCGGACGTGTACAGGATGAAAAGCGGATGTTCGGCGCTGACCCATTCCGGCTCGCATTGGTCCGACTCGTTCTCGACGAGTTCATGCAGCCACAGGTCGCGGCCTTCGTTCCACGCAACCTTGCCACCCGTCCGGCGATAGACGATCACGCTCTTGACCGCGTCGCAGCCGCCGGCCGCGATCGCTTCGTCGGCGATGCTCTTGAGCGGCAGCGCCTTGCCGCCGCGCATCTGTTCGTCGGCGGTAATGAGCGCGACCGCGCCGACATCGACCAGCCGCTCGTTCAACGACTTCGACGAGAACCCGCCGAACACGACCGAATGTGTGACGCCGATACGCGCGCACGCCTGCATCGCGACCACGCCTTCCACCGACATCGGCAGATAGATCACGACGCGGTCGCCCTTCTTCACGCCCTGCTTCTTGAGCGCATTGGCGAGGCGGCTCACGCGCTGAAGCAGGTCCTGGTACGTGACGTTGGTGACGGCACCGTCGTCGGCTTCGAAGATGATCGCGGTCTTGCCACCGTGGCCCGCTTCGACGTGGCGGTCGATGCAGTTATACGACGCGTTGAGCTCGCCGTCCTCGAACCACTTGTAGAACGGCGCATTCGATTCGTCGAGCACCTTCGTGAACGGCTTGTGCCATGAGAGCGTTTCGCGCGCGATGCGCGCCCAGAAGCCTTCGTAATCGCTTTCGGCTTCGGCGGCCAAGGCCTTATAGGCGTCCATGCCGGAGATCGCGGCATTGGCCGAAGCCTTGTCCGAAGGCGGGAAAACGCGGCGTTCCTGGAGTACGGATTCAATCGCAGACATCGACAGCCCCTTTGATGGTGAATCTAAAACCGTCGGCACGCGTGGGTGCGAGCCGTGTGTTTCGTGTGACGCGAAACGCGCGTGCGCGCCTCGCTCTTGACCTTGTCTCCTGCTTCGACGCGAGTCCGTCGCCGCGTTGCAGCACGCCCGTTCGTCGAATGTGTATTGCTCGTTTATCTGCACGATAAGCCTGCTCGCTTACCCGCTTCTTACGCAACGCCGTTAATCGGCACGGGGTTAACGAGTAGTCAGCTCATTTGAGACGGCTTTCAAATCATGCTGCCGCAGCTCAAGCGACTTACAATTGCGTCCCTAATCGTAACTGAACTCGCCGTCCGGATTCCAGCTTGAATCGCTACGCCTTTTATCTTATTGCAGCCATGCTGCTCGTCGGAAGCAATGTCGGTGTCGGCAAATCGATCGTCGCATTCATTCCCGTCTCGCTCTTCGCGCTCTTGCGCTTCGTGATCGCCATCGGCGTGCTGTGGCCGCTTCTGCGCCCGTCGAAGATGAAGCGCGTGCAGCGCGGCGAATGGATCAACCTCTTTCTGCAGGCGCTCTTCGGCACGTTCCTTTTCACGCTGCTCATGCTCAACGGCGTACAGCGCACGAGCGCGGTCGCGGCAGGCGTCATCACGAGCACGATTCCGGCAGTGGTCGCGCTGTTCTCGTGGTTCTTCCTGAAGGAACGGCCCAACGGGCGCGCGCTCGTGTCGATCGCGCTCGCGATCGTCGGCGTCGTCGTGATCAACGTCGCGCAGAACGCGCATGGCGTGGGTGGTGGGTCGGAGAGCTCGTTCGCCGGCAACCTGATGGTGCTCGGCGCGGTCTGCTGCGAATCGTTCTACGTGATCCTGTCGCGGCGCCTCACGCAGACGCTGCCCGCCATCGATATCTGCGCCTACACGCATTTCTTCGGCCTCTTGCTGATGCTGCCGCTGGGCCTCCCGGCGCTCGTGGCGTTCGACTACGCGAGCGTCGGCGCGGGGACGTGGGCACTCGTGCTCTGGTACGGGCTGTCGGCGAGCATTTTCTCTTTCTGGCTATGGATGAAGGGCATCCGCCATGTGGACGGCAGTCTCGCCGGCGTGTTCTCGGCCGTGCTGCCGATCGCCGCCGCCATCTACGGGATCGCGTTCCTCGGCGAGCGGCCGACCGTCGCCCACGGCATCGCGCTCGCCTGCGTGATCGCGGGCATCGCGCTCGCGAGCATCGGGACGCGCCGCGTGCCGCCGATGGCGTCGTGAGGCTTCAGGCGACGGTAAGGCCCGGGAATTTTACGAGATACAATATCGGGCTTTCCCCTAACCCGAGCCGCGCTCCATCGACGACGCCCATGTCCGCCCCCCAGCACGCCCCCGGATCGCCCCAATCCCCCCGCCCGATGAGCCCGCTTCCGAAGGTCATCTTCATGAGCCGCTGGCTTCAGGTCCCGCTCTATCTGGGCCTGATCGTCGCGCAAGCGGTGTATGTCGTGCTGTTCCTGAAGGAAGTGTGGCATCTCGTCACGCACGCTTTCACGCTCGACGAAACCAACATCATGCTCGTCGTGCTCGGCCTGATCGACGTGGTCATGATCTCGAACCTGCTGATCATGGTGATCGTCGGCGGCTATGAGACGTTCGTCTCGCGGCTAGGCGTTGAAGGCCACCCGGACGAGCCCGAATGGCTCGATCACGTGAACGCGGGTGTGCTGAAAGTGAAGCTCTCGATGGCGCTCATCAGCATCTCGTCGATCCATCTGCTGAAAACGTTCATCGACCCCGACAAGCACACGCAGAACGCCGTCATGTGGCAGGTCATCATCCACGTCGCGTTCCTGCTGTCCGCGCTGATCATGGCGTGGGTCGACCGCCTGACCACGCACACGCATCCGCAGCATTTTCATAACGAGTCGATTGCGCCGAAGCGAGCACTCGACTGAGCGTCGCCAGAACGCCGATCAAAAAATCCCGTCCCCAAGAGCCCAAGCCATGACCGTCATCAAACAGGAAGACCTGATCCAGAGCATCGCGGATTCGCTCCAGCACATCAGCTACTACCATCCGCTCGACTACATCCAGGCGCTCGGCCGCGCGTACGAGCTCGAAGAGAGCCCGGCCGCGAAGGACGCCATTGCGCAGATCCTGACCAACAGCCGCATGTGCGCGGAAGGCAAGCGGCCGATTTGCCAGGACACCGGCATCGTGACCGTGTTCGTGAAAGTCGGCATGGACGTGCGTTGGGACGGCGCGACGATGGGCGTCACCGAGATGATCAACGAAGGCGTGCGCCGCGGTTATCTGAACCCCGACAACGTATTGCGCGCGTCGATCGTGAGCCCGCCCGAGGGCGGCCGAAAGAACACGAAGGACAACACGCCGGCCGTGATCCACTACGAGATCGTGCCGGGCGACAAGGTCGACGTGCAGGTCGCGGCGAAGGGCGGCGGCTCGGAGAACAAGTCGAAGTTCGCGATGCTGAACCCGTCGGATTCGATCGTCGACTGGGTGATCAAGACCGTGCCGACGATGGGCGCCGGCTGGTGCCCGCCGGGTATGCTCGGCATCGGCATCGGCGGGACGGCTGAGAAGGCGATGGTCATGGCGAAGGAATCGCTGATGGACCCGATCGACATTCAGGACATCATCGCGCGCGGCCCGCAGGACTGGATCGAAGAATTGCGCGTGGAGTTGCACGAGAAGGTCAACGCGCTCGGCATCGGCGCGCAGGGCCTCGGCGGCCTCGCGACCGTGCTCGACGTGAAGATCATGGCCGCGCCGACGCACGCGGCGAGCAAGCCGGTCGCGATCATCCCGAACTGCGCGGCCACGCGCCACGCGCACTTCACGCTCGACGGCACGGGCGTCGCGAAGCTGGAAGCGCCGTCGCTCGATGACTGGCCGAAGGTCAACTGGGAGCCGAACACGGAGACGAGCCAGCGCGTCGACCTGAACACGCTCACGCCGGAGCAGGTCGCAGCGTGGAAGCCGGGCCAGACGCTCTTGCTCTCCGGCAAGATGCTGACGGGCCGCGACGCCGCGCACAAACGCATCGCCGACATGCTGGCCAAGGGCGAAAAGCTGCCGGTCGATTTCAAAAATCGTGTGATCTATTACGTCGGCCCGGTCGATCCGGTGCGCGACGAAGTGGTCGGCCCGGCAGGCCCGACCACCGCGACGCGCATGGACAAGTTCACCGACCTCATGCTCTCGCAAACCGGCCTGATCTCGATGATTGGTAAAGCGGAGCGCGGGCCGGTGGCGATCGAAGCGATCAAGAAGCACAACGCGGCGTACCTGATGGCGGTCGGCGGGGCGGCTTATCTCGTGTCGAAGGCGATTCGCGGCGCGCAGGTCGTCGCGTTCGAGGACCTCGGCATGGAAGCGATCTACGAATTCGACGTGCAGGACATGCCGGTGACGGTCGCCGTCGATTCGACCGGCACCTCGGTCCATAAGACGGGCCCGGCGGAATGGCAGGCAAAAATCGGGAAGATTCCGGTCGCAACGGCCTGAAATTCGGGATTCGCGGACAAAAAGCCGGGATTTTCCGCCCGGCTTTTTATTTTGACGACCGCTTCTCAATAAAGAGATTCATTCTCATTAATATCTAAAAGAAAAGATTATCTTCTACACTTGGCATTTTTAGCCTTAGGGTTTATTCTTTACAAAGACCCCACGACGAATACGGAAGAACAATCATGAAAGGCGACGCTAAAGTCATCGAGTATCTGAACTCGCAACTCAAGAATGAACTGACTGCGATTAATCAGTACTTTCTGCATGCGCGGATGTACAAGCATTGGGGCCTGGAGCGCTTGGGCAAGCACGAGTACGACGAATCCATCGGCGAGATGAAACACGCCGACTGGCTGATTCAGCGGGTATTCATGCTCGACGGTCTACCCAACCTTCAGGATCTGCACAAGCTGCTGATCGGTGAAGAGACGAAAGAAATTCTCGAATGCGATTTGAAACTCGAGCAGATTTCGCAAAGCACTTGCAAAGAAGCTATTGCCTATTGCGAGACGGTACGCGATTTCGTTTCGCGTGAGATTTTCCAGCGCATTCTCGACGACACCGAAGAACATATCGACTGGCTTGAAACGCAGCTCGATCTGATCAATAAGGTTGGCATCCAGAATTATCAGCAAACGATGATGGGCGAAGGCGAATAAGACCTATCGTTCGATGCTGTTCGAAGTCGCTTCTTCTTCATTGCCTGCCGCACGCGCCGTCTCCGGGACGAGCGCGCCGGTGGGTATTTTCGATTCCGGCCTGGGCGGGCTGTCGGTGCTGCGCGCCGTTCGCGCCGCGCTGCCGCACGAGCCGCTCGCCTACGTCGCCGATTCGCTCTACGCGCCCTACGGCGAGCGCGACGACGACTTTATCGTCGACCGCACGACGGCGATCGGCGAATGGCTCGTCGCGCGCGGGGCGAAGGCGCTGGTCGTCGCGTGCAATACGGCTACCGCGCAGTCGATCGCGCATGTGCGTGAGCGGCTCGCGATTCCGCTCATCGGCGTGGAGCCGGGCGTGAAGCCGGCGGCGTTGTTGTCGAAGACGCGGGTCGTCGGCGTGCTGGCGACGGCGGTCACGCTGCGCAGCCTGCGCTTCCAGACGCTTCTCGACCGCTACGCGAGCGATTGCCGTTTCATCTGCCAACCGGGCCACGGTCTCGTTCAGGCGGTGGAGCGCTGCGATACGTCATCGCCGGAACTGATGGCGCTTTTGGCCGGCTATCTCCAGCCGATGCTCGATGCCGGCGCCGACACGCTCGTGCTCGGCTGCACCCACTACCCTTTCCTCGACGAAGCGATCCGCTCGATCGCGGGCGATCGGCTGCAGATCGTCGATACGAGCGTCGCAATCGCGCGGCAACTCGAGCGGCAACTCGACACGCACGGCCTGCGCGCCGCCGACACCGACGCCCTGCTCGTGCCCCGTTTCTTCTCCACCGCCGACGGCGAGTCGCAGCGTCAGCTCGCGGCGTCGCTGCTCGGAATCGATGCAAGCGTCGGCCATGTGGTTATTCCGTCGCGCCGGACGCGTCCGCTGTCCGATATCGCCTGACGCAGGGCCGCGCCGGGCAAGGCCCTGAGCGAAAACCCTGCCTACCTCCTTGTTTTGTTACAAAAAAGTTCGGAAGGCCACACAAACGCGCTTGCAAAACGTCTAGAACATAATGATAATGGTTCGCATTAACGTAAGCTATCGCGACCGATCATGATCGTCTGTGTCTGCAAGTCAGTTTCCGACCGCAAGATCCGTACGGCTATCGCCGACGGTGTCGATTCATTCGACGAATTGCAATTCGAACTCGGCGTCGCGCTGTGCTGCGGCAAGTGCGAAGAGAGCGTGCGCGACGTCATGCTGGAAAGCGGCGTGTGCGCTACGCGCTGCGGCGTCGGACATCATGATCATCAACACGCCGTGCCGCTCACGTTCTACGAACGCAAGGCTGCCTGACGCTTCATTCGCGCGCCGTGCGGGACGGCCGCCGCGCCGCCCGCTTCGTTTAGTGCATGTCCGCTCACCCGCACCGCCAGCAAGCCAGGTCATATCAGCCAGCCGCGCCACCCCGAATCGGGAGGAAAGATGGAATTGCTGATCGGCTTCGTGACCACCCTGTTTATCTCTCTGCTCATTTTCCGAACATGACGTTGTTTAGCCTGATTTGCTGGATGGGCCGCGCGCATTCATTCATCGCTGGCCCGAACTGACCGATGCAGTCTCCGACAATGACTTCTGCCGGCTTCAGGCCGGAAACGACTACCGGTATCGATCGACGCGTGATAATCGCAACGGCGGCCGTCGTCGCAATTCATTTGGCGCTGCTCGCAGTGCTTGTGACGATGCGCAACGAGCCTCTGCCGCGTGTCGTCGAATCGCGTCCGATCACCGCGGAATTGCTGAGCGCCGAGCCCGCTCCGGTGGCGGCTCCCGTCGCCGTCGAATCCACGCCGACGCCTCCGCCGGCCAAACCCGTCCCGCCGAAGCCGACGCTTAAGCCCAAGGTTCAGCCGCGCGTTCAGCCGAAACCGGTTCCAATGCCGCAGAGCGACGCGCCGTCGGCGATCGCAGCAGCCGCGCCCGATCCGACTCCCGCGCCGCCCGCCCCGCCTGCACCGGCGGAACCGCCCGCAGCGGCCGCGCCCGCGGTCGGCCGCCCGACGATGGCGATTTCCGCGCCGAAGGACATCTCGCACCTGTCGTGCAACATCGTCCAGCCGGACTACCCGGCGATGTCGAAGCGTCGCGGCGAGACGGGCACCGCGGTTGTCGGCTTCGTCCTCGGGACCAGCGGGAAACTCGAAAACGTCGCGTTGAAGAAGAGCAGCGGGTCGGCGCGTCTCGACGAAGCCGCGCTCGATGCAGTACGTTCGAGCGCCTGCAAACCCTATAAGGAAAACGGCGAGGCGATTCGCGCCGTCACGTCGGTGCCTTTCGTCTTCAGCCTGACCGACTGATCCCATTTTTTAGATACAAGAACAGGAACTGCAATGGAAAACTACGGAATTGCGCACGTGTGGGCGCAAGGCGATTTCGTGACACGCGGCATCGCGCTCGCGCTCGTGATCATGTCGGTGCTGTCGTGGACGGTGATCGTCGTGAAGGGATGGAACGTACTGCGCCTGGTACGCTTGACGAAAAACGCCGAGCGCGCGTTCTGGCACTCCGACGATTTCGCCGACGGCATCAAGAAGCTCGGCAGCCACACGTCGAGCCCCGCCGACAACCCGTTCCTCGCCCTCGCCCTCGCCGGCCAGGACGCCGCCGACCACCATCACCAGACGCAGCCGCATCTGCACGACCGCATGGACGTGTCCGACTGGATCACGCGCTGCCTGAAGGACACGATGGACGAAGGCGTCGGCCGCATGCAGGCCGGCCTCGCGGTGCTTGCATCGATCGGCAGCACGGCGCCGTTCGTCGGGCTGTTCGGCACGGTGTGGGGCATCTATCACGCGCTGCTGACGATCGGCGCGACCGGCCAGACGTCGATCGACCAGGTCGCGGGCCCGGTCGGCGAATCGCTGATCATGACGGCCTTCGGCCTCTTCGTCGCGATTCCGGCGGTACTCGGCTACAACGCGCTGACGCGCTCGAACAAGTCGATCGTGACGAAGCTCAACCGCTTCGCGCACGGCCTGCACGCGCTCTTCGTGACGGGCTCGAAGCTCTCGTCGAGCCAGCGTGCGGGGTCGGCTGCCGCCGACAGCCTGCGCCTCGCGACGCGCACGTCCTAAGCGGAGGTTTCGATGGCAATGAGCCCTTTCGCCAACGACGAAGACGACGGCATGATGAGCGAGATCAACATGACGCCGCTCGTCGACGTCATGCTGGTCCTTCTGATCATTTTCCTCGTGACGATTCCGGCGATGCACCACGCGGTCAAGATCGACCTGCCGCACGCGAGCAGCCAGCCGCAGGATTCGAAGCCCGCGCACGTGAATCTCGCGGTCGAAGCCGACGGCACGATCGTCTGGGAGGATCAGAAAGTCGACGATGCCACGCTCGCCCAGCGCATCGCGCAGGCGGCGCAGCAGTCGCCGCAGCCGGAATTGCATCTGCGCGCGGATCGCAAGGTGCCGTATGAACGCGTCGCCGACGTGATGTCGGCGGCTCAGGCCGGCGGGCTGACGAAAATCGGTTTCGTCACCGAGCCCAAAGGCGGGAAATAAGCGTTTTGAGGCTGCAGAAAGTAAAAGGCCTTCATCGTCGGATGAAGGCCTTTTTTTGTGCGCACTCGGCGCATTCGGGCGGGCGTCACTTCGGGCTCGAATAGCTCGAGTTCGAAGAATCGCCACATGCGGCAACCGTGGTCGACACGGACAGCGCGATCAACCCTATCAGGCTAACTATAAGAGTAGCCGTCAGTTTTCGCATAAGAGGCTCCTTAGCGAAGGGATTTCAATATAACGCCGTGCCCCCGGCCGTTCAAGGCTGCGGCGATTGAATCTGTCCATCGCAAGCATGCGCTTCAATGCGAGAAACGATGCCCGGCGCCGCGAATAGTCAAACTGTTTCCCGCACGGGCGCCGTCTCGACAGGACATTCTCCAGGGAAGCGCTTGCCGTCATCGATCGACTCGACGAGAAAATCCACGAACGCGCGGATAGCCGGCACCATCCCCTGCCGCGACAGAAACACCGCGTACAGTTGCGGCGCCGGAAACGTCCAGCCCGGCATCACCGGCGAGAGTTGACCCGTGCGCAGCGGCGCGCCGTACATCATCTCCGGCAGCGCCGCGATGCCCACGCCGCGCAGCACCGCTTCGCGGATCATCGAGAGATCGGCGGTGACGAGGCGAGGCTCGTGCTCGAATTCGTGGCGCGTGCCGTCGGGCGCGATCAGACGGTAGACGTGGCGGCCGTCGCTCGAAGGCGTATCGAGCGTGTCGAACTGCGCGAGCTCGGCGGGCGTGAGCGGCGGTGCGTTCGGCTTGAGCAGCGAGGGCGCGGCCACCAGCATCTGTTCCGTGCGCCAGAGCGGCCGCGCGACCACATTCGAATTGGCGGGCGGCTCGGAGCGAACGCGCAGGGCGACGTCGACGGCGTCCTCGAACAGGTCGACGACGCGGTTGGTCACACGCAGCACCACGCGCACTTCCGGATAGCGATGCAGAAATTCGGGCATCACCGCCGATAGAAACGTCTGGGCGATCGTCACCGGGACGCTCACCCGCACTGTGCCGCGCGGCGAGTCGCGCAGGCTCTGCACGACGTTCACGGCCGCCTGCGCCTCCGCCAGCATCGCCTGACAGTGCTGATAGAAGAGCTGGCCGGCTTCGGTGAGCGCGAGCTTGCGCGTCGAGCGCTGCAACAGCCGCACGCCGAGCGATGCCTCCAGTTCCGACACGCGCCGCGACAACCGCGATTTCGAGATGCCGAGCACCCGCTCCGCCGCCGAAAATCCGCCGTTCTCGACGACGTGCGAGAAATACATCAGGTCATTCAGATCGTGGGTATCGGCTTTCATATCGTTTCACTGGCGGGACAATCCATTGCGTTACGAGGGCTTTTTCGCGGAAATCCGGTCCATATAATAGCTCTATGTTCCAAATTTGGCGCTATTCCCTTCCGGCACAGCGAGACACCATGACCACGACACGCACTATCGAACGCACCATTCCCGCACTCCGGACCGTCGAAGGCGGCGGTTTCGTCGTGCATCGGCCGTTTCCGACGCGCCTCCTGATGGACTTCGACCCGTTCCTGCTGCTCGACGAAATGGGCCCGGTCGACTACGCGCCCGGCGAGGCGAAAGGCGCGCCGGATCACCCCCATCGCGGCTTCGAGACGGTCACCTACGTGCTCGAAGGCCAGTTCGGGCACAAGGACTCGGCGGGCCATTCCGGCACGCTGCGCCAGGGCGACGTGCAATGGATGACGGCCGGCGCGGGCGTCGTCCATAGCGAAATGCCCGATCCCGAATTCACGCGCACCGGCGGCCGCGTGCATGGCCTGCAGCTCTGGGTGAACCTCCCGCGGCGCGACAAGATGATCGCGCCGCATTATCAGGAGATTTCGTCGGCGAAGATTCCGGTCGCCGTGAGCGGTGACGGCCGCGTGCGCGTGAAAGTGATCGCCGGTGAGGCGCTCGGCGTGAAGGCCGCGATCGAGTCGCGCACGCCGATCCTGTATCAGCACTTTTCGCTCGAGCCGGGCGCATCGATCGAGACGCGCGTGCCGGAGGATTTCCGCGTGTTCGCGTATCCGCTGTCGGGCGCGGGGTTTTACGGGGCGGATCGCACGCCGGTACGCGCGCAGCAGATGGTGCTGTTCAACGACGATGGCGGCTCCGTGTCGCTCGCCGCCGGCGATGAACCGCTGGAAGTGCTGCTGATCGGCGGCGTGCCGTTGAAGGAGCCGGTCGTGCGATATGGCCCCTTCGTGATGAACACGGAGGACGAAATCCGCCAGGCCGTCATCGACTATCAGGCGGGGCGCATGGGCGTGATCGCGCACTGAGGCGCGTGCGCAGGGCCTACAGCCAACGCGGCGCGACACGAACCGCGACATTGCGTCACAATAACCGTTCGCGTCGCGCCGTTTTTGCGCGCGATGCGGCCACTAAAACACACAACAGGAGCATTGCATGGCTGAACCGTCCGTGATCGCGACCATCGGCTCGACCGACTTCCAGGTTCAACTCGACGACGGCATGCACAAGTGGCTCGCCGACGAACCCGAGAGCCTCGGGGGGCGCGATACCGGGCCGGCGCCCGCGTCGCTCTTGCTGTCGAGCCTCGGCGCGTGCACGTCGATCACGCTGAAGATGTACGCGAAGCGCAAGGACTGGCCGCTCGACGCGGTGCGCGTCGTCTTGTCGATGACGACGGGCGCCGAGGGCACCGCCATCGACCGTAACATCGTACTGAGCGGCGCGCTGACCGCTGAACAGCGGGAACGCCTTTTGCAAATCGCCAATGCGTGCCCCGTTCACAAGATACTGACCGGCGCGATCCGCATCGAAAGCCGTATCGCCGCCGCCTGAACGGCCACGGCCTGCATCGAATCAAGAAGAAGGAAACCGTCGTTTTGAATTTCGAACACCTGATCCAGATCAACGACCCGCTGAATCCGTTCGTCGAACCGCTGACGCGCGAGCAGTTGTGGGAAGGCCTCGTCCTGCGCGCGGAACAGCCGCAACTCTTCGTGCTCGGCCTCGACAGCTGCACGATCCTCACGCGCGAAGGCGACGTGATGGAGCGCGAACTGCACTACGGTCAGGCGGTCGTGCGCGATCGCGTGACGCTGACGGCCGGCACCAGCGCGCGCTACGACATCCTGCCGACGCCGGATTACGTCGGCGGGTCGCTGACGATGGCGATCGAGCAGCCCGACGAACTGCAGCTTTTCCTGCGCTTCACATATGCCACGACCCTCCCCGTCGCCGACGATGCCACCGCCAGCGCCGACGCGCATCAGACACAGGAGATCGTGAAATCGGCGTATCGCGAGAACGACATCGACACCGTGCGCCTCATTCGACAGTTCGTGCACGGACGCAGCGAGGAAGGCCCGCTTCACTGATTCATGACGATGCCGCGCGCTGGAAACGCCGCATCGTCGCAAACTATCAAAAAGTGTCTTTCGATGAACAAATCGTTGTTGTAAATAGGAATGGTTATCATTTACTATGAATCCATCGAATCAACGAACGAACTCTCGACATGACCGACACCCTGCGCTCTTCCACGCTTCGGCTGCGCCCCCCGGTCGTTCGCGATGCCGCCATCACGCGACCGAAACAGGCGGCCGTCGCGACGGTCAGCGTCTCGGCTCCATCGACGCAATCGAGCGAACGTTCGTTGCGCAGCGATGCGCTGCTGCAAGGCCAGAGTCATGTCAGCATCATGCATAACGGGGAAACCTATCAGCTGCGCGCCACGCGCCTGGGCAAGCTGATCCTGACGAAGTAACGAATCAACGCTCGAACGAATTGCGGTACCGGGTATTGTGGGGACCACCTCCTCGAGAGGTGTTTGGCAATAGCCAGCGAGGACGACTTGCACGCGAGAAATTAGACCCCTTCGTGCAAACACCAGCCAGTCGTCGATAGCAAGCGAAGCCGCTTTTTTTGGTTCCTGCTCGGGTTTTGCGATCGCGGTCGCTGGAAAACACTGCGACGCCAGATGTGAAAACGGAGCGCTTTCCTCACGGAAAACGCGCCGTTTGTTTTACTGCTTATGGGCGCAGCTTCAAACGTTCTCGATCTTCAACGCCGCGATGCCCGCGCGTGCGATCGTCGCGTCCTGCTCCGACTTCACGCCCGACACCCCCACCGCGCCGACGATATCCGCGCCGACCATGATCGGCACGCCGCCTTCGAGCATCGCGGTCATCGGCGCGCTCAGGAACGCAACGCGGCCCTGCTTGATCATGTCTTCGTAGACTTTGGTTTCGCGACGGCCGAGCACGGCGGTGCGCGCCTTGCCGGTCGCCATTTCGGCGGTGCTCGCGCCCGCGCCTTCCAGGCGATGCAGGTGCAGCAAATGGCCGCCATCATCGACGATCGCAATCGTCACGTTCCAGTGGTGTTCGAGCGCGTGCGCTTCGGCTGCGGCGGCGATGGCCTTGACGTCGTCGTCGGTCAGTACGGGTTTCGTTCTCACATTCGGCTCACAGGTTTATCGGGAAAAGCCCCAGAACATCAGGTACCAGGCGCTGTCCACAACGGCCAGCGCAGCGACAAACCATAACATCGCCACCGCGCGCGGAACAATACGCTGAGCCGTATACCGGGCCGTCACACGCCATGCGAGCCACGCGCTCCATACGTTCGCGATGCCGAGCAGCCCGAGCCGCAGGTCGGTCACCCACCAGAGCGGCACGTGCTCGGCGCGCAGAAGCGCGACGGTCGTCGCCGACAAGCCGAGGAACACGCCGCAGCCCGCGGCCGGGATCAGCGACTGCGTCAGGTGATGCAGGCGCGTCCACTCGAAGCGGCCGACCATGCGTGTCGCGCCCGCGACGAGCGCGAGGAGCACCGTGCCGTACACCAGCCCGGTGACCACGATATAGCCGATCACCATGCCACCATCGAGCCAGGAGAAGACGTCGTTCTGCTCGGGGTAATGCGTGAAGAGGTACCACGGCGCGTTGGTATCAAGCGGCCAGAGGATGTCGTGATCGATGAGCCAGGTCGCGAAGATCTGCTTCAGGTCGACGAACCAGGTGCTGACCGTCCAGTGGAACGCGCCGATCGCGATGCCGAGCAGCCCGTAGAGGATCAGCGCGGTATCCCAGGCGTTCGCCTGCTTGTCGCCGAGCTGGACGACTTCCTCCGACGGCGAGCGCCACGACAGCGCGATCGCATCGCGATGGCCGCTGCATCGGCCGCACATGTGGCAGTCGGAAGCGCCTTTCATGTTGCGCAGGGGCACGAGCGGCGCGCAGTTGATCGGAATCACGCGATGGCCGTGCTCGCCCTCTTTGTACGAGCGGCGCCAGGCGTCTTCGTCGACTTTGTAGTGGAACGGCGCGAGACGCGCCAATAACGCGAAAACCCCGTTCACGGGGCACAGATATTTGCACCAGACGCGCTTCTCGCGCCCGTACAGCACGCCGACGATCATCGCGCCGACTGTCGAGCCGCCCAAAACGAGCAGCACCGCCTTCGGATATTGATAGACGCTGACCATCTGGCCATAGATCGTCGTCAGGCCGAACGCGACGAAAGGCCAGCCGCCCCAGCGCATCCAGCGCGGGATCGCCCAGCCGCGGCCGAACTTGCTCGCGAATTCGGTCAGCGCGCCCTCCGGACACAGCACGCCGCACCACACGCGCCCGAGCATCACCATCGACAGCAGCACGAACGGCCACCAGATGCCCCAGAACACGAACTGCGCGGCGAGCGTCAGGTTGCTCCAGAGGTGGGCGGCGCCGTCGGGCAGCGGCATCACGGCGGGCACGAGGATCAGAAACGCGTACACGGCAACCACGACCCACTGAATTCCGCGGATCACGTTGCCGTGCCGTTGCATCCATTGACCGGCTTGGCGTAGCCGCCCCGGCCGTTCGAGGACACTGCTCATGCTGGACGACTCGCCGTTTTTTGCGCCATCTTCGACTTCGAGCGGCGCATCAGCAGGTAGATCACCGCCCAGTAGACCGCGTACGCGATCAGGTTCATGCCCGCCGGGTGCGCGCGATAACCCGTCAGCGTCGCGACGAGCGAGCCGAAGGTGCTGGAATCGTCGAGGAGCCAGGACGTGTCCCAGGCCTGATTGATCACGATCGGGAGTATTTCCTTGTCGATCAGCTTGTCGACGCCGGTTTCGAAGAGGCCCGCCGCGAGAAACAGCAGCATGATCTCGGTGACGCGGAAAAAGATGCGCCACGAGAAGTACTTGCCGCCCAGTTGCAGGATGTAGAACGTGAAAAACGCGAGCCCCAGTCCGATAATCACCGCGACGTACTGCGACGCCGCCACGTGGCCCGACTGTCCGAAGCCGACGCCGTAGAGGAAAACGGCCGTCTCGCTGCCTTCGCGCGCGATCGCGAGCGCGACGAGGAGCGCGATGCCCCACCAGTGGCCGTCCTGCGTGCTCTTCTGTAGCGACGCTTCCATGTCCTTCTTGAGCGTGCGGCCGTGGCGCCGCATCCAGAGGACCATCTGCACGATCAGCACGCACGCGGCCAGCACCATCGCCGCCTGGAAGTAATCCTGGGCGTCGCCGGAGAGGACTTCCGTGAAGCCGATCAGCGCCGCGCCAAGCGCGATCGCGGCCACAAGACCGATCGCCACGCCGATCCACAGATACGGCAGGCCGCGCCGCGCATGGTGATCGCCGTTCTTCAGCCACGCATGCAGAATGCCGACGACCAGAAGCGCCTCGACGCTCTCGCGCCATACGATGAAAAGAACCTGACCCATCAAAATCCTCCAGCCATTGCTGCTTCCACGCAAAAACGCAACGAACGAACCGAACGAACCGAACGAACCGCCGCGCGCAAAGCCTATTTCGCGACGATCACGCCTTGCGCCGTCTGGTGAAAATCGTCGAAGAACTTGTACTCGCCGGGGGAAAGCGGCGCGATCACGACGAAAGAGTCGGCGCCGGGCGCCAGCACTTTTTCCTTGCGCAGCTGGAGGCTCTCGAATTCCGCGGCCCCCTTGCCGATGTTGTGCACTTCGATCTTGATGCGCTGTCCCGCCGGCACTTCGATGCGCTCGGGGTTCAGTTTGCCGTCGTTCATTTCGAGCTTGAACGTCGGCAGATCGGCGGCATGGGCGATGCCGGCAAAGAGCGCCGACAACGCAAGCGCCGCCACCTGGATTTGGACTTTCATGCAACCTTCCTGAAATGAGGCGCGCGGCGCGCCTCTTATGCACATGCTTAGTAACCGCCCTTCTTGCCGATGCCGGCGAACGGGAAGTCGTATTCGATCGTGAACGGCTTGAACCACGGGCCCACGCCCGTTTCCTTGTCGACGTGACGGCCGAACGCCGAGTGGCCGCTCTGCGCCGGCGGCGAGATGTGCAGCTTCAGGTGATACTTGCCCGGGCCGAACAGCTTGACGTTGTCGCCGTAGTGCGCGCCATCGCTTGCGACCATCGGCATCAGGTCGCCCTTGATCGATTGCGTCGAGCCGACTTTCGACAATTCATATGTGACTTGCAGGTACGGCATCCAGTCGCCTTCAGCGAAACCGGTCGGATTGTTCTTGACCGCGTGGATGTCCGCTTCGAGGTGGATGTCCGACTCCGATGCCTTGCGCATCATGCCTTCCGGCGCCATCGTGATCGGCTGCAGATAGACCGCGCCCGTTTCCATGCCGCCTTCGATGTGCTGCTTGCCGATCGGATATTCGGCTGCCATCGCCGAAGTCGTCGCCGCCAGCGCCACTGCGGCGAGCGTGCCGCGCATCAATGTTGAACCCAGCATCAGTCACTCCTTGTTTTTATCGATGGACTGGGACGCCTCTTGCGCCCACCTCGAAATGATCCGTGTAGCCGACCCTCGGTGCCGGCCGCCCTGAGACGTCATTGAGAATACTTATGGAACGTTAATACGAACCATTCTCAATATTTATTTAGTTTAGCACCGTTCGTTCGGCATAACAATTTGAGGAGACTTACAGCCTTGACGCGACAGGGGTTTCCGGTCGATTCCGCCACCGATCCATGTACAAAAAAAAAGCGTCGATTCGTATGAATCGACGCGCTTTGGATCTCCTGCTGAAAACTTCAGTCGATGCCGGTCAGATGATCGCCGACGTTCGCGCCGAACACACGCTGCCGCAAGAGCGACAACTGGTCGCGCGTCTGGGCCGCCTTTTCGAATTCGAGATTCTTGGCGTGATCCATCATTTGCTTTTCCAGCCGCTTGAGCTCCTTCGCAAGCTGCTTCTCGGACATGTCCTCGAATTTTGCGCGAGTCTGCGCTTCCTTCAGTTCGGCGCGGGCATCGTCGACGTTGTAGACGCCGTCGATGATGTCCTTGATGCGCTTCGTCACACCGCGCGGCGTGATGCCCATCTTTTCGTTATGCGCGATTTGCTTCGCGCGCCGCCGCTCTGTCTCGCCGATCGCGCGCTTCATCGAATCGGTCATGTTGTCGGCGTAGAGGATCGCCTTGCCGTTCACGTTGCGCGCCGCCCGGCCGATCGTCTGGATCAAGGAGCGCTCGGCGCGCAGGAAACCTTCCTTGTCGGCGTCGAGGATCGCGACGAGCGACACCTCCGGAATATCCAGCCCCTCGCGCAGCAGGTTGATGCCGACCAGCACGTCGAACGTACCGAGCCGCAAATCGCGGATGATCTCGACGCGCTCCACCGTATCGATGTCGCTGTGCAGATAGCGCACCTTCACGCCGTGATCGGCGAGAAATTCGGTCAGTTGCTCGGCCATGCGCTTGGTCAGCACCGTGACCAGCACGCGATCGCCGGCGTTTACGCGCGTGTTGATTTCGGAGAGCACGTCATCGACCTGCGAGCGCGCCGGGCGCACCTCGATTCCCGGGTCGACGAGACCGGTGGGCCGCACGAGTTGCTCGGCAACCTGACCCGACGTGCGCTTTTCGTAATCGGCCGGCGTCGCGGAAACGAAAATCGCCTGGCGCATCTTGCGCTCGAACTCGTTGAACTTGAGCGGACGGTTATCGAGCGCGGACGGCATCCGGAAGCCGTAATCGACAAGATTCTCCTTGCGCGCCCGGTCGCCGTTGTACATGCCGTTCAACTGGCCGATCAGCACATGCGACTCGTCGAGCAGCATCAGCGCGTCGGGCGGCAGATAATCGACGAGCGTCGGCGGCGGTTCGCCCGGCGCCGCGCCCGAAAAGTGCCGCGAATAGTTCTCGATGCCCTTGCAGAAACCCAGTTCCTGCAGCATTTCGAGATCGAAACGCGTGCGCTGTTCGAGCCGCTGCGCCTCGACCAGCTTGCCGTCCTTGTGGAAAAATTCGAGCCGCTCGCGCAATTCCGACTTGATGGTTTCGATCGCGCGCATTACGGTATCGCGCGGCGTCACGTAATGCGACGACGGATAGACGGTGAAGCGCGGGATCTTGTGCTTCACGCGCCCGGTGAGCGGATCGAAAAGCTGCATCGACTCGATTTCGTCGTCGAAAAGCTCCACGCGCACGGCCATTTCGGCGTGTTCCGCCGGGAAAATATCGATCGTGTCGCCACGCACGCGAAACGAGCCGCGCTGAAAGTCGGCTTCGTTGCGGTTGTACTGCATCGCGATCAGCCGCGCGATGATGTCGCGCTGGCCGAGCTTGTCGCCGATGCGCAGCGTCAGAATCATCTTGTGATATTCCGACGGATTCCCAATACCGTAGATCGCCGACACCGTCGCGACGATCACCACGTCGCGCCGCTCCAGCAGGCTTTTGGTGGCGGAGAGGCGCATCTGCTCGATGTGCTCGTTGATCGACGAGTCCTTTTCGATGAACAGATCGCGCTGCGGAACGTAGGCTTCCGGCTGGTAATAGTCGTAGTACGAGACGAAATACTCGACGGCATTGCGCGGGAAGAACTCGCGGAATTCGGCGTAGAGCTGGGCCGCGAGCGTCTTGTTCGGCGCGAACACGATGGCCGGCCGGCCCATGCGCGCGATGACGTTCGCCATCGTGAACGTCTTGCCGGAGCCGGTCACGCCGAGCAGCGTCTGAAACGAGAGCCCGTCCTCGATGCCTTCGACGAGCGTGTTGATCGCCTCGGGCTGGTCGCCGGCGGGCGGGTACGGCTGATAGAGCTGAAACGGGGAGCCATCGAAACTGACGAACTTCGATTCGTCGAGGGCTTCGGGCGTTTCGATGAGGGTATCGGACATGAGGAAACGTAGCCTTCGCCGAGAGCAAACACCCATTCTAGCGGTTCGCGTCGGGGCACGGGATCGGCGGTTCGGAGTTGCGGAAGGGGCGCGCGCCCAGCCTGAAACGCACGCGTGAAATTTCGAGATGCGGGCGATCGGCGAAATGGCAAGGGTGCCGCGATCCCGTGTTTAACCGGCGTTTCGACAGAAATCGAGCCCAAAAAACCCAAAAAGCCGGCCGGACGTCCGCGAAAAACCTCGGGACGATTCGTTACAATGGCAAATTGAGCTTATCCAGTGCTCATTTTTAGCCTCTTCCGGGCTGCGACGCGGTTCAATTGCCCCTAGTCGCCTCGCCCTCCTCGCTGGTCCTTGCCGCACGTCTTTCCACTACTGCCGAAAAATCATGTCTCTTTTCTCTGCCGTCGAACTCGCTCCCCGCGACCCGATTCTGGGCCTCAACGAAGCCTTCAACGCCGACACGCGCACGACCAAGGTCAATCTGGGCGTCGGCGTGTATACGAACGAAGAAGGCAAGATTCCGCTTCTGCGCGCCGTTCGCGAGGCCGAAAAGGCCCGCGTCGACGCCGCTTTGCCGCGCGGCTACCTGCCGATCGAAGGGATCGCCGCCTATGACGCCGCCGTCCAGAAACTGCTGCTCGGCGACGATTCGCCGCTGATCGCAGCCGGCCACGTAGTCACGGCACAAGCGCTCGGCGGCACGGGCGCGCTCAAGATCGGCGCGGATTTCCTGAAGCGCGTGAATCCGGGTGCGAAGGTCGCGATCAGCGATCCGAGCTGGGAAAATCACCGCGCGCTGTTCGAAGGCGCGGGCTTCGAGGTCGTGAACTATCCGTACTACGACGCGGCCAGCCACGGCGTGAACTTCGAAGGCATGCTCGCGGCGCTCGACGGCTACGCGGCCGGCACGGTCGTCGTGCTGCACGCGTGCTGCCACAACCCGACAGGCGTCGACCTGACCGACGCGCAGTGGCGCCAGGTGGTCGATGTCGTCAAGGCGCGCGGCCTCGTGCCGTTCCTCGATATCGCGTATCAAGGCTTCGGCGATGGTATCGAAGCGGATGCAGCCGCGGTGCGCCTGTTCGCGAACGCGGATCTGAACGTGTTCGTGTCGTCCTCGTTCTCGAAGTCGTTCTCGCTGTACGGCGAGCGCGTCGGCGCGCTGTCGATCATCACGACGGGCAAGGAAGAATCCGCGCGCGTCCTGTCGCAACTGAAGCGCGTGATCCGCACGAATTACTCGAACCCGCCGACGCACGGCGGCTCCGTCGTCGCGGCCGTTTTGGCTTCGCCGGACCTGCGCGCGACGTGGGAACAGGAACTCGGCGAAATGCGCGACCGCATCCGAGCGATGCGCAACGGCCTCGTCGAGCGCCTGAAGGCGAGCGGCGTCGATCGCGATTTCAGCTTCGTGAGCCGTCAGCGCGGCATGTTCTCGTACTCGGGCCTCACGGCGCCGCAAGTCGATCGCCTGCGTGAAGAGTTCGGCATCTATGCGGTGAGCACTGGCCGCATCTGCGTGGCTGCGCTGAACACGCGCAACCTCGACGTCGTGGCGAACGCCGTCGCGCACGTGCTGAAGTAAGCCGCTCGAAGCTGTATCCAAAATGGCGCCCTGCTGATGCGGGCGCCATTTTTTTCGTCTAACCGCCCTATCCGGCGTCCTTGCGCCCGTCGCGATGGATGTCGTGCGTTACGAAGCGCGCTTCGCCGTTCGGCATCTCGAGCCAGTCACGATGCGCGAGCGAGCCACGAATATCGACGAGGCCGCTTTCCCAGTGTTCGCGCATCGTCGAGAGGCCGAACTGATAGTCCTTGTAATGCCCCTCATATTCCTTGTGCCGGTAGATGAGGTGGATCACGTTGTAACGCTTCGAACACGCCAGTTCCGCAGCGAGCTTGCACCACTGATCGGTCTCGCGGACGGCTTCCGGCACCTGCTCCAGCACATGCCGCAGCACGTTCCGATAGCGCTGCGAGCGCTGCATCATGTCGGTGACCATGCGCGTCCTGCTGGAAAACTGGACGTCCTTCACGCGCCCCATCACGTCGACGATGCTGTCCGGCACCGGCCCGCGCGCGCTCCACAGATCGACCTGGAACGCGAGCGTGTCGCGGCGCGGACTCGCCATCGCGACCTCGTAGAGCGGTGTGTTCGACATCAGGCCGCCATCCCAGAAATACTCGCCGTCGATTTCCACCGCCGCGAAGCCCGGTGGCAATGCCCCGGACGCCATGAAGTGCTCGGCGCGCAGCGTGATGCGCGTGTTGTCGAAATAGGCGAAATTGCCGGTCGCGACATTCACCGCGCCCACCGATACCCTCATCTCGCCCGAATTGATCCGGTCGAAGTCGCACAGCCGCTCGAGCGTGGCCTTGAGCGGCGCGGTGTCGTAATAGCTCGCCGCCTGAGGAAGGCCGGCCGCGAGCGGCGACGGCGGCGGAAAGCGCGGCACGAAAAAGCCCTTCTGCCCTTCGACCAGCGCGCCTGCCGCCTGCATCGCCGTGAACGCCTTGCGGATTTCGTCGGCGGAATTGAAGAGCGCCCGCTCGACGAAACCGGCAAGCGGAATCCCGAACGCCGGCTGGCAAATGGTCTCCCAGAATTCGAGCAGCCTCGGCACGCGATCCTGCGGCGCATTGCCCGCGATGATCGCCGTATTGAGCGCGCCGATCGAGATGCCCGCGAGCCAGTTCGGCGTGATGCCGGCTTCGTCGAGGCCCTGAAAGACGCCCGCCTGATACGCGCCGAGCGCCCCACCGCCCTGCAGCATCAGCGCGATGGTTTCGTAGGGCGGGAGCTGGATGCGGCTGGTGGGCGGTAGCGCTGCCGACGGCGTCGGCGACGGCGCGGCATCCTCGACAGCCGTCCGCCGCGTTATTTTCTTTCCTTCGTTCACTGACATCCCATGCTCCGCCGGGTCACTGCATATACCAGCCGTGGCTCACGACGAACGACTGCCCGGTCAGCGCCGCCGTCGGGAATGCCGTGAGGAAGAGCACGGTCTGCGCGACGTCCTCGACGGTCGTGAACACGCCGTCCACCGTGCCGCCGAGCATCACGCGCTTCACTACCTCCTCCTCGCTGATGCCGAGTTCCTTCGCCTGCTCCGGAATCTGCTTGTCGACGAGCGGCGTGCGCACGAAACCCGGACACACCACATGCGAGCGCACGTTGTGCTTCGCGCCCTCCTTCGCGAGGACGCGCGCGAGCCCGAGCAAACCGTGCTTGGCCGTCACGTAGGCCGATTTGAGCGGCGACGCCTCGTGCGAATGCACCGATCCCATATAGATCACGACACCGCCGCGATCGTCCTTGTACATGTGCTTGAGCGCCGCCTTGGTCGTGAGGAACGCGCCGTCGACGTGAATCGCCTGCATCTTCTTCCAGTCGGAATAGGCGTAGTTCTCGATCGGATTGACGATCTGGATGCCCGCGTTCGAGACAAGGATATCGACCGATCCGAGTTCCGCCGCCACCCGGTCGATGCCTTCGTTGACCGCCTCTTCGCTCGTCACGTCCATCGCGACGCCGATCGCCTTGCCGCCCTTGCCGCGGATCTCCTCGGCGACGGCATCGGCGCCGGCCTGGTTCAGGTCCGCGATGGCGACGGCCGCGCCCGCCTCGGCGTACGCGAGCGCGATCGCCCGGCCGATGCCGCTCGCCGCGCCCGTGACGACCGCGACCTTTCCGTCCAGCTTCGTGTTCAGTGCCATGCGAACCTCCTTCCTGGTAGTGATCAATCGATGACGAATGACAACATGCGGCGCGGGGATCAACAAGCTGGCCGAACGGGCTAGGCGAATTGCCTTGTGCTTATGCCATTCGGCCGACTATCCCGCGACGTTCGATGCGGCTATTGTGCATGAAGCCCAGGACGCACCGCAGCTATCGTCATGGCTTGCCGCAGCCGCGCGTTGGGAGACTGGCGACGTGTCTCCGCTACAATGCCGCGCTTGGCTCCCCATTTGCTTTCAACGGCTCACACGTCATGCTCAGCTATCGCCACGCCTTCCATGCAGGCAATCACGCCGACGTGCTGAAACACGCGGTCGTCGTCCAGTTGCTGCGCCATCTCGGCCAGAAGGACAAGTCGTACTGGTACATCGACACCCACGCCGGCGCCGGCGTGTACTCGCTGACCGAGGGCTACGCGACGAAGACGGCGGAATTCGAAAGCGGCATCGCACGGCTCTGGGAGCGCACGGACCTTCCGCTGATGCTGTCGGATTATGTCGATGAAGTGCGTGCCCTGAATCCGGACGGCGCGCTGCGCTTCTACCCGGGCTCGCCTTATCTGGCGTGGCGACTGATGCGCGAGCAGGACCGCACGCGTCTCTTCGAGCTGCACACGACCGAAATCGACGTGCTGCGCCACAATTTCCGCGACGCCGGGCGCCGCGCGATGATCTACGAAGGCGACGGATTCGACGGGATCAAGGCGCTGCTTCCGCCGCCCCCGCGCCGCGCGCTCGTCCTGGTGGACCCGTCCTACGAGGACAAGCGTGACTACGCGCGCACGCTGAACTGCATCGAAGAGAGTCTGAAGCGATTTGCGACCGGCACTTACGCGGTCTGGTATCCGCAGGTCACGCGGCTGGAGTCACAGCGTTTTCCAGATCAGTTGAAGCGTCTCCAGCAGAAGAACTGGCTACACGTGAATTTGACTGTGAGCACCCATCCGACCGATGGTTTCGGCCTTTTCGGCAGCGGCATGTTCATCTACAACCCGCCGTACACGCTCGCCGGCGCGCTGAAGGAAGCGATGCCATATCTGGTCAAGACGCTCGGACAGGATGAGAAGGCGGCTTTCAAGCTGGAACATCGCGGGGATTGAGGCGTCAGCGGGAGGGCTGGCGATACGAGCGGTTGTATCCGGGTTGGCCGTAGCCATAGCCCTGAGGCTGATACGGTTGAGTTGACTGACCCGACGTCTGTCCCCCGTACTGAACGTACGGGCTGACCATAATAGGCATCTGTTCCTGCTGGGGCAATTCGGGCAGCGTCGCCATCGGCTGGGCGTGGACCATGCCCGGGCCGCCTAGCGAGCCGCTCTGCAATACCGTGCCGGGGACGCCGCTGTGAATGCCCGTCTGGGTATCGAGAACGAGCGGTTCGCCGCCCGGCTTCGCGAGCACCTCGCCTACGCAGACCATCGATACCACAACGGACGCGCCCATCAGGAGGCGCCGCCCGGGCCAGTTTCCGGCAAGTCTGCAGTTCATATCGCGCGTCATCGATTCTTTGGACGAAAACACTTTACCTTACCGTGGTGGCAAGCTTTACGCTAGCCGTCCCGACTCTCAAGGAGAAGCGATGAAATCACAACTAAAACGGCTGGCAGCGCTGGCCTTCGCCTGCGCCACGTTCATCCCGCAAGCATTCGCGCAAACCACCGCGCCTTCCCACGACGCCATGCCCGGAATGGCCGCGCCCGCTGGCGAGTCGCCCGCGACCGCCGCCTACCGCGCCGCGGACAAATCGATGATGGCCGGCATGTCGAGCGTTCAGTACAGCGGCGACCCGGACCGCGACTTCGTGGCGCACATGATCCCGCATCACGAGGGCGCGGTCGAAATGGCGAAGGTCGAGCTGAAGTACGGCAAGGACGCGAAACTGCGCAAGCTCGCGAAGGACATCATCGCTGCACAGGATAGGGAAATCGCGTTCATGAAACAGTGGCTTGCCGCGCATCCGCAGGCCAAGTGAGCGACAAGCGGAACCACTAAAATCGACGCCCAGAAACGACAAAGCCCCGCAATGCGGGGCTTTCACGACTCAGCCGGCGTTGGGCGTCGGGGACTTACAGCATGTAGCCGTTGGTCTCGAGCGAGCGGATACGCTTTTCGAGCTGAACGATATCCGACGATTGCGCCAGATATTCTTCGCGGCGGCGGCGTTCAGCGGTTTCAAACCAAATGCTGAGTTTTTCGAGCAAGAAAGCAAACATGGTGTTCTCCAAGGATTACGGTTGAATCCCCGGCAGTTCGGGTCAGGGATTTCCCTCGAAAGGGTTAACCCGAATTATAGCGAAGGAAGTCTCCATGTGTTAGTGAAATGCTTGAATACCGTGCATTCCGTTTCGGAATGGTGCGTGCACCGGCGCGACACAAGCGACTGTTTTAACGAAGGTTTTTCCTTGTAATCCTCGATACGTGCATCGAAAGCACTAATTTGGTGCTTTTCCGCCCTCACTGCGCGAGCCGTTCCAATATCGGACAATCCGGACGCGCATCGCCGTGACAGTGATGTGCCAGATGAGACAGCGTGTCGCGCATTTCAGTGAGTTCCGCGATTCGCCGATCCAGCTCCGCGACATGCTCCAGTGCGATCGACTTCACCTCCGCACTCGCCCGCGAACGGTCCTGCCAGAGCGCTAGCAGCTTGCGAATATCTTCGACGAGAAAGCCCAGCCGACGCGCCTGCCGCACGAAACGCAGCGCGTGGACCTCCTGCTCGTTGTATACGCGATACCCTGACGCCGTCCGCCCGACTGGCGCCAGCAAACCGACGCTCTCGTAGTACCTGATCATCTTCGCCGTTACGCCCGAGGCGCGGGCTGCTTCACCAATATTCATCGCCGACTCCGGAAAACTGAACTTGACTCTACACCTTCCAACGATAGGAAGGTATACGATGAGAACGTTCACCGACATTGAAAGGACCGGACATGACCGAATTCGAAGTTCAAGGCATGAGCTGCCAGCATTGCGTCGCCGCCGTGACGCGCTCCATCCAGGAAGTCGATCCGAACGCCCAGGTCAGCGTCGATCTGGCGCGCGGCCGGGTCGCCGTCGAATCGACGCAATCGGCCGATGCGCTCCGGGACGCAATCGACGAAGCCGGCTACACCGTCGTCCCGGCGACCGGCGCATGACGCAGGGCTTCAAAGTCGCACTGATCGGCGCGTCGGGCTTGCTCGGGCGCGCCGTCGCCGGCGAATTGGCCGATGTCGCCGGCTGGCAGGTCGTGCGCACCGCCCACAGCCGCGGCGATGCGCGGAGCGTCAAGCTCGATATCCGCGATGACGCCGCCGTCTGCGCGTTCATCGAGCATGAAAAGCCCGATGCGATCCTCGTCGCGGCGGCCGAGCGTCGTCCGGATATCTGCGAGAACGATCCGGCACTTGCCCGCGCGCTGAACGTCGATGCGCTCTGCTCGATCGCCAGGGCCGCGCGCGAACTGAACTCGTGGGTCCTGTCGATTTCGACCGATTATGTCTTCGACGGCACGCAACCGCCCTATTTCCCCGCCGATCAGCCCTCGCCGCTCAACGCCTACGGCCACAGCAAGCTCGAAGGCGAGCGCGCGCTGCTCGACTCGGGCGCGAACGCCTGCGTGTTGCGGCTGCCGCTGCTTTACGGCCCGGTGCTCGACTGGAGCGAATCGGCGGTGACGAGTCTCACGCCGGCCATCGTGAAATCGTCCGGGGCGGGCGCCGAACCCGCGCTGATGGACGCATGGGCCACGCGCTACCCGACGTTCACGCCCGACGTCGCCATCGTGATCCGGCAGATGATCGAACGCCACGCGCGCGGCGAAGCGATCACCGGCATCACGCAATGGTCCGGCGACGAACCGATGACCAAATTCGACATCGCGGAGCACATCGCGCGGGTGCTGCGAGTCGAAGCGCGGCTCGTCGCGCAGACCACCCCCGCCGATTCGACCCCGCGCCCGCGCGACTGCCATCTGGATTCCGGCGTGCTGGAGGCGCTCGGCATTGGCTGCCGCACGCGGTTCGATATCGCCATCGCGCAGGTGCTCGCGAACTATCCGGACCCGCGAACTCAGTGAAAATCCCGGCTCGGCGCGGCGAGCCGTCCGAGCAGCGCGCTGTGGTCTTCGAGCCGCTGCGCCACCAGGTGCCGTACTTCGCCCTCACTTTGCCAGACGCCGTACACCGCCAGCATCGACGCGCCGAGCAGGATCTTGCGCTGCTTCTCGACGAGCGCCGGCCAGACGATCACGTTGATCGCGCCGGTTTCGTCCTCGATCGAGACGAAAATCGTGCCGTTGGCCGTCCCCGGCCGCTGTCGCACCGTGACGATCCCGCACGCCCGCGCGGAACGCCCGTTCCGGTAGTGCGCGAGTTCGGCAGCCGTTTTGAAACGCATCTGCGCGAGCCGCGGCCGCAGCAATTCCAGCGGATGACGATTCAGCGTGAGACCGAGGCTCGCATAATCGTCGACGATTTCGCGGCCTTCCGGCGCCTGCGGCAAGACGAGCGGCGCCTCGGTCATCGGCGCGTCGCGCAGCAGTTCCGGCACCTGCTGCTGCGCCGTGACCTCCCACCACGCCTGCCGCCGATGCCCCGCGATGCTCGCGAGCGCGTTGCCCGCCGCGAGCGCTTCGAGATCGCGGCGCGACAAGGCCGCACGGCGCGCGAGATCGTCGACGCTCGCGAACGGCGCCTCGCTGCGCGCGGCCATGATCCGCTCGGCCGGCGCCTGCGAGAAACCCTTGATGAGCTGCAACCCGATCCGCACGCCCGGGCCCCCCGCGCCGTACGCCTTCGACGGCTTCCTGATCCGCGCCGCAAGCCTCCGCGCCGCGCGCCGCATCGTCTTGCGGAAAATCTGGCGCGGCACCGGCGTGCCGTAGAACTGCTGGCGGCGCAGCGCCTTGTCGACATCGAACACGACGCGCTCGCCAAGCCCCTCCGGCTTTTCGAGCACCGACTCCCAGTCGCTCAACGAAACATCGGGCGCGAAAACCCGGACGCCGTGGCGCTTCGCGTCCTGCACGAGCTGCGACGGCGAATAGAAGCCGAGCGGCTGGCTGTTCAGCAGGCCGGCAAGAAACGCCGCCGGCTCGTAGCGCTTGATCCACGCGCTGAAATACACGAGCAGCGCGAAACTCGCTGAATGGCTCTCCGGAAAACCGTACTCGCCGAAACCCTCGATCTGCTTGCAAACGCGCTCCGCGAACTCCTGCTCGTAGCCGCGCGCGAGCATCTTCGTCATCAGATCAGCCTGATACTTTTCGAGATGACCGCCGCGTCGCCAGGCGGCCATCGCGCGACGCAGCAGGTCGGCTTCCTCGGCCGAGTAGCCCGCTGCGACCATCGCGAGCTTCATCACCTGCTCCTGGAAGATCGGCACGCCGAGCGTGCGTTCGAGCACCGGCCGCAACTCCTCCTTCGGATACTCCGCCGCTTCGAGCCCCTGCGTGCGCCGCAGATACGGATGCACCATGCCGCCCTGGATCGGCCCGGGCCGCACGATCGCGACTTCGATCACGAGGTCGTAGTACTTTTCCGGCTTCAGGCGCGGCAGCATGCCCTGCTGCGCGCGCGATTCGATCTGGAAGACGCCGATCGTGTCGGCGTGGCAGCACATTTCGTAGACGGCCTTGTCCTCGCGCGGAATCCGCTCGACGGGAAACGCCGGCAGCCCGCGCCGCAACGCGACGAATTCGAGCGCCCGCCGCACCGCCGACAGCATGCCGAGCGCGAGCACGTCGACTTTCAGCAGCTTGAGCGCATCGATGTCGTCCTTGTCCCACTGGATCACGCAGCGGTCCTTCATCGCCGCGTTCTCGATCGGCACGAGCCGCGAGAGCCTGTCGCGCGCGATCACGAAGCCGCCGACGTGCTGCGACAAATGCCGCGGAAAGCCGCGCAACTCACGCGTCAGGCGGATCAGATGCTTCGTGATATGCGAATCCGCCTTGAAACCGGCCTCCGCCAGATAGCCTGCGACCGCGGCCGGCCCGTCCCACCACTGCTGCGACTTGCCGATCCGCTCGATCAGCGACGCATCCAATCCGAGCGCACGGCCGACGTCCTTGAGCGCACTCCGCGTGTGGTACGTGATCAGCGACGCCGCGAGCGCGGCGCGATGCCGCCCGTATTTGCGATAAATGTACTGAATGACTTCTTCGCGTCGTTGGTGCTCGAAATCGACGTCGATGTCGGGCGGCTCGTTGCGCGCGCGCGAGATGAAACGCTCGACGAGCATGTCCATGCGCACCGGATCGATTTCGGTGATGTGCAGGCAATAGCAGATGATCGAATTCGCCGCCGAGCCGCGTCCCTGACAGAGGATTTTCTGGCTGCGCGCGAACGCGACGATGTCGTAGACCGTCAGGAAATACTTCTCGTACTTCAGCTCAGCGACGAGCGCGAGTTCCTTGTCGATCTGCGCGATGGTCTGCGCATCCATGCCGTCCGGCCAGCGCTCGAGCGCGCCCGCCATCACGCGCTTGCGCAGGTAGCTGGCCGGCGTCTCGCCCGCCGGCACGAGCTCCTCGGGATACTCGTACTGCAATTCGTTGAGCTGGAAGCTGCAGCGGGCGGCCACCTTCAGCGTCTCGGCGAGCGTATCGGCCGGATAAAGCGCTCCGATCCGCAGACGCGAGCGCAGATGCCGCTCCGCGTTCGCTTCGAGCGCGTAGCCGCATTCGGCGAGCGGCCGATTCAGGCGGATCGCGGTCAGCGTGTCCTGCAGCGGCTTGCGCGAGCGAGCGTGCATCAGGGCGCCGCCCGCCGCGACGAGCGGCAGGCCGCTCTCCTGCGAAATCAGCCGCGACGACGCGAGCCGCTCGTCGTCGCTGCCGTCCTGCCACAGTTCCAGCGCGAGCCACGCGCGGCCGGCGGCGAAACCGGCGAGCCAGTGCGCGCAGCCGAGCGTTTGCGCGAGCGTCGCGGAGCGTTGCGGGACGAGGATCAGCAGGCAGTCGGGCAGATGCTTCAGATGCGCGACGTCACCGCGAAGATCGGTCGAATCCCTCACATCGGCCGCTGAATCCGCCGGATTCGTGAAATCCTCGGGGCTAAGCCGGTAGCTGCCCTTGCGTTCGCGCGAGCGCGCGAGCGAAATCAATTCGGCGAGATTGCCGTAGCCTGCTCGGTTGGTCGCGAGCGCGATCAGCGTGCAGAACGGGGCGCCGTCGGCATCGGTGAGATGCAGTTCGCTGCCGATGATGAGCTTCAGGAGCCGCATTTCGGGCATCGGCTGACCGGCTTTCGAGGCGGCATCGGCAGCGGCTTTGGCTTGCGCCTCCATGTCCTTGATCGCGCCGTGCGCACGCACGGCGCCCGCGAGCGAGCATTCGTCGGTGATTGCAAGCGCGGTGTAGCCGTGTTCCAGCGCGGTCTCGGCCAGTTCCTGCGGATGCGAGGCGCCGCGCAGGAACGAAAAGTTGCTCATGCAATGCAGTTCGGCATAGTCGGGCAGCAACGCCGACGACTTCATCGATGCCGAGCGCGCGGATTTTTTGAGGGTTATGCCGTCCATCATCGTCATCCGAAAAATCCGTGCAGGAACCACTCGCCCGACAGCCGCTCGCGATAGAGCCAGAACATGCGGCCGCGATCGTCGGAGGCGATGTAGTAATCGCGCTGCACGCCGTTGCCGTCCCACCAGCCGGCTTCGATCCGCTCGGTCCGGCTGATGATTTTCAGCGGACGGCGGTAGAACGGGCGCTCGTTGCGTAGAAGGAGCTTTAGCGGGGTTTCGAGGATCCAGCAGGGCCTCGGTTGGGAGGGGACGGCGCGGTCGGGGAGGTTTAGGGGGAGTTGGTCGGGGGTGGCGTCCGGGGTTGGATGAGGTTGGATTTGCGGGTTTTGCGCGAGGGTTGGGTTGGTGCTTTGGTTGGTGCTTTGGTTGGTGCTTTCCCCAGAAATTGACCCGAAATTTTGGCCGATGCTTTGCCCAAGGTTCCACTCAAAGCTCTCCCCGGAGCTTTGTCCAAAATTCTGCTCGATGCTTTGCCCGAGACTCTTCACGGAGTTTTGCCCAAGGCTTTTCTCAAGGCTTTCCCTGTAGCTTTGCCCGAGCTTGTGCCCAAAGTCTGGCCCACGACACCCGGGGTCGAGGTTGTGCCCGAAGCTTTCCGCGGGCTTTTGCCCAAGCTTTGGCCGAGTATTGTTCTCGATGATTAGTCCAAGCTTTGACCAAAGGTTTAGCCTGAGGATTTGCCCAAGGTCTTGCTCGACACTTTTCCCGAGATGTTGCCCAGGGGCGGGATCGAAGTTTTGTCCGAAGCCTTTCCCAAGACTTTCCCCAAAGTTTTGTCCAAGGGCTTGCACAGCGCTTTTCCCGGAAGTTTGCCTATGGCTTCTCCCGAGGCTTCCTCCGGAACTTTCTCCACAGCTTTGGCCGAGGCTTTGGTCGAGGCTTTGCCCAAGGCTTTGCCCGAGGCTTTGGTCGAGGCTTTGGTCGAGACTTTGGCCGAGGCTTTGGTCGATTGGGGTTGAATTTTCCCCGATGCTTCCCTCGATGTTTCCCCCGGAGTTTTGCTCAAGATTCGGTACGAGAATTGACCTGAGGTTTGGCCGGGAGCCTTGCCCGACGGTTTGCCTATGCTTTTGCTCACGGTCTTTCGCGAGATTTTTCCGCGAGCTGAGATCGGGGTTTCGTTCGAGATTTTCCTGGGAGGTTGGCCCGGAGTTTTGCTCGAGGCTTTTCCCGGAGAGGCTTTCCACGGGGTTTTGCCTGGACTTTCGCTCTGGGGTTTGACTGAGGCTCTCCCCGGAGTTTTCTCCGGAGTTTTGGTCAAGGCGCGGCGCCTTTTGGCTGAGACTTTCCCCAGAGTTTTGCCCGAGTCTTCCCTCGATGTTTTGTTCGAGATTCGGTCCGAGATTTAGCCCGAACCCCAAGTTTTCTTGAAGGCTTTGCCCGGATTTCTGGCCATCGTTTTGCCCCAAATCTTCCTGATCTTCTTCGACCAACGGTTCAGCCGCAGCGGCGCCCCTCGCTTGAACGGGCGCCTTCTTGCGCGTCGCCTTCGCCTTCACCTTCCCCTTCACCGCCGGCTGATAAACCTCGACGCCCATTGCCGCTTCCGGCCGATGATCATCGCGCGCGACAAGCTGCAACACATTCTCCGCGCCAAGACGCGCGCTCAGCCGCTCGAGCAGTTGCGCCATCGACTCGCTATCGGAATTGGGCATCGGAAAAAGCGTGTCCGGCGGCGGCGCATGCTCGCTGACCTTGTCGGCGAACAGCTTTATCTCGATGACGGGCGCGGCGAGCGCCGTCTGATTCAGCTTTTCGCGCAGGAGCCAGAGCACGTGATCGGCGTCGCGCGTCGGCACGGCCCACGCGACTTTCATCGTCGACGTCTTCGGCGCGCTGCGCGCAGCCAGTTCATGCTCGAGCAAGAGCGTGAACTCGCTGACGGCCGCGTGATGCGCGCTCAGCCAGCCGGCAAGCTGCAGCACGAGCCGTCGCGCGGCGAACAGCAACGCCTCCGCACTCTCGACGCGCGCCTGCAATTCGAGCCGCGCCTCGAACGATGCCGGCGCGCAAAACGCCGCGCGCGGATCGGGCGCCTCGCCGTACGCCTGCGCGAGCAGTTGCAGGACGCCCGCACCGAAACGGCGCGTCACGCCCGAGCGCGGCAAACGACGCAAATCGGCGAGCGTATTGCAGCCGATCTGCTTGAAGAGATTCGCGTGCGTCGCCGCCGACGGCAGCAGCGACACCGGCAGCACATCGAGAATGCGCGGAAGCGTCGTCGATTTCACGATGCGCGTGCGCCTGATCACCCGACGCGTGCGCGCGTGGGCGAGCAGCCACGCGCCCCAGGCAGTCGGCGCGCAACCCATTCGCGACGTGAAGCCGCTGTCTTTCACCGTCGCCGTCACCTTCGAAAACAGCGCCTTCAGGCCGCCGAACAGCCGCACGCTCCCGCTTACTTCAAGCAACACCGTATTCGCGTGAGCCAGCACGACCTTCGGCGTAAAAGCGAGCAACGCGAGCGCAACGGCCTCCAGCGCTTGCGTTTCGAGACGGTTGTCCTCGACAAGCAGGGTCAATTGCGGCGCGAGCGCGAAGGCATGCGAGCGCGTGCTGCCCGGCCGCACGCCGAGCCGAAACGCGACGATATCGGGCAGCAGGATGCGCGCATGATCCGCGAGCGCGAAGCACGGTTGCCTTTCATCCCCGATCGACGGGGCTGACGCGGCTTTCGCTCCAGGCAAGGTCGAATTCGTCTCCGGCGTCACCATCGAGGGCGGCTTGACTGCTTCGAGCGACAAAAGCGGCAATGTCACCGCTATCCACAACATGGTTGACCTCTCGTACTTTCCTAGCCAATCGGGCGATGCGCAACTGGCGAAGATGCTCCGGCAGCGCCGGCATTTGCAGCGGCAATCGCAGACGCAGCGGCTTTTCGAGCACCGGCCCGCGCCGCTTGATGATGTCGATCTCCAGCATCACCTGCTGCATCCATTCGCGGCGGTTCATGGTCTGTGCCTCGTCGGGCAACACGGGGCGACAGATCATGCGCAACGGCGCCGCCGACGATTGCGACGCCGCTTCGATCGGCTGAAACAAAAACGCCAGTGCCTGCGATTCCTGCGCGGCCACCTGCAAGCGCCGCAATGCTTTGGGACGCACTTTCGGCAGCCAGATCAGCACCGCGCCGACGCCCTTTTGCCTCAGCGATTGCTCCGCCGCCCAGAGCGCCTGATCGTCCGGAGCTTTGACCCAGAACAGCTTTTCCGTCGCGATGCCCCACGCACGAAATGCCGCCTGACAGGGCTTCCACGGCGGAGCCACGAAGACGGCGGATCGGCTTTGGATCGTCGTCAACTCGCGGAGCGCACGCGAAAGTAGCCGCATCTCCCCGACCCCGCTGTCCTCGACAAGCAGTTCGGTGAGCACGCCAGCCATCCAGCCCGAGCCAGGCAAAACGCGATCAAGCCTTCGATGGCCGCTGGAAATGACGCCGGGATCGGAGTCGCTGGACTGGTCGCCAATCCATAGCTGGCGCTCCAGAGGCGACTCCAGCCCGATCTCGATCAGTGAAATTGCTGCGCCCATGAACTCCCCGGTGCGATGCGAATAAGGGGGCCTGCTCAACGCGCGAGCTATCGGCAACCTCTCCGTTTACTGTATATTTATACAGTATTGTAGAGGTAGAAGTAAGGGTAAATGGTACGGAGGAGGCTGGCTGGAACCGGAGGATTTTGCTGCGTTTTCGACAATCCGGAGGACGTTTTTGTTGTCTCGGACAGATTTTCGGCAGGAGTGTGGGTAGAAACGCAAAAACCCCACTTTAGGGGTGGGGTTTTTGTTTAACGCATGAGGAGCCTGACGATTACCTACTTTCACACGGGAGATCCGCACTATCATCGGC